>JAFDYG010000304.1 GCA_018267545.1 Bacteroidota bacterium | reverse complement strand
GCGTTTTTACCAATACCGATTATGAACCCTATGCGACCGACCGTGACGCGGCCGTAAAGAAGCTCCTGGCAGCCCACCAAATCCCTTTTCACAGCTACAAGGATCAGGTTATCTTCGAAATGGGAGAGGTCCTGAAGGACGATGGTAAGCCCTATACGGTATTTACCCCCTATAGTAAGCGGTGGAAGGCTAAAGTGGATGAGTTCTATCTTTCTTCCTATCCGACAAAAAAATACGCCCGGCATTTTCTTCAGCACCGGCCCAAAGCCATTCCCTCCCTTGCTTCGATGGGCTTTAAAAAAGTAGGATTGCCCTTCCCCCCGGCCTCGGTAAGGGCTGATCTTATAAAGAAGTACGACAAGCAGCGGGACTATCCCGGTATTGCCGGCACAAGCCACATGGGAATCCACCTCCGGTTCGGCACGGTAAGCGTCCGGGCCCTGGCCCGCAAGGCGGCCGAGCTGAATGAGACCTATCTGGGCGAATTGATCTGGCGAGACTTTTTTCAAATGATCCTTTGGCATTTTCCCGCGGTAGGCAAGGGTAAAGCCTTTAAACCGGCATACGACCGCATCAAATGGCGGAACAATGAAGGGGAGTTCGGGAAATGGTGTACCGGTCAGACCGGCTATCCGATCGTCGATGCGGGTATGCGGGAGCTGAACGCCACAGGGTTTATGCATAACCGTGTACGCATGGTCGTGGCTTCCTTCCTGGCCAAGCACCTGCTCATCGACTGGCGCTGGGGAGAGGCTTATTTTGCAGAAAAGCTGCTGGATTTCGAGCTGGCGGCCAACAATGGAAACTGGCAGTGGGCGGCCGGCAGCGGATGCGACGCCGCGCCTTATTTCCGAATCTTCAATCCCACCGCGCAGACCAAAAGATTCGACCCGGATTTCACTTATATTAAACGTTGGGTACCCGAATGGGAAGAGCTGGACTATCCCCGTCCCATGGTTGTTCATGAAGAGGCCCGCAAGCGGGCGCTGGCTGTCTATTCCAAAGCCGTCAAGGAAACCTGACGCGGCGATGAGGCTCCGACCAATTAGTGAACGATTTCCAGATGTGTCGCGGGCTGTTGTACCGCGTGCATTCTACCATAGGTCGCCAGCAATGTCTGGATAGCCTTCCCTCCGTCTTCACCGAGAGAAAGGGAATAGTTGTTGACATATAGGTCGATGTGCTGGCGCATAACCGCCTCGTCCATTTCCTGGGCGTGCTCTTTTACATAGTCGGAAAGATTGGGATAATGGCTGAACGCATATTCCAGGCTTTTGCGGATGAGGCCGTTTACCTTTTTCAAAAGCGCAGCGTCCAGCCGTTCCCGCATGACGATACCGCCTAAGGGAATCGGCGCCCCGGTTTTCTGTTCCCAGAACTCTCCGAGGTCCATCAGCTTGACGAGCCCTTTTTGCGCGTAGGTGAAGCGATTTTCGTGGATGATGACCCCGCAGTCGACGCTGCCCGAAAGAACGGCGTCCTCGATCTCGGAAAACACCATGAATTTTTTCTTTACCGCATCCGGGAACGCCAGGGAGAATAGCAAATGGGCGGTTGTCTGCTGGCCCGGGATGGCGATGGTGCTGGCATCCACGTTAGCCAGCGGCATGGCTTGCCGGGAAATAAGCAAAGGACCGACACCCTTGCCAAGCGCTCCGCCCGCTTCGAGAAGACGGTACTGGTCCAGGATCAGGGGCAGCACGCCATAGCTGATTTTGGAGATGTCCAGCTTGCCCTGCATGGCCCACTGGTTTAGCGTCTGTACGTCCTCCAAAAAGACTTCGAAGTCAAGTCCTTCCGTGTCGATTTTTTTGTTGACCAGGGCGTCGAAGATAAACGTATCGTTGGGGCAGGGGCTGAATCCGAGGGTAAATCGCATGCTGTTTTTTATTTATAGTTCTAACGCTAAATGTGGCGATAAAAAATTGAACAAAATATGATTTTTTATCGCCAAACCATAATGTCTGTACTTTCGGCCTTGGGGCCTCAAGTACTAATTGGGCTCCGCCCAATTACGATTGGTCCTTTTGAGCTTGGCCAGCAGCGTTATGAGCTGTTCGTTAAGGTTGGTGATGGCGGCCCGGATGTTCCACTTGGTTTTGTCCCTGACACCGATGTCATTGGAAATGGCCCTCAGCTGTAGAAAGGGAATTTTTTCCTGCAGACCGACAAAGTGCAGTCCGGCGCCTTCCATGCTTTCAACAACTGCGGAGGTATTTTGTTGATACCATTTTATCCGAACCGGGTCGGTAGTTATTTCGTTGACCGTAATGGCGGTAACGGCGTCCAGACCGGTCAGCGCCAGCAGGCGCTCGTGGGGATTGACCAGTCTTCCGCCGGAGAAGGGGGCTTCGTCCAGTCCTGTCAGCCGGAGGTCGAAGGTGGTTTTGAAGCTCCCTTCCTCCCAGACGCCCAGGTCCGCCTGGATTTCTTCGCGGACTGCTACTACTTCTCCGGGCTGGCGGCCGGTGAAACAGCCCGCGATACCCGCCTGGATGATGAGGTCAGGCCTGGTCCCGCGGATTTGGGACATCAGGGACCAGGCCGTAGCCAGGCTGCCGATGCCGGTGATGAGGGGGGTAACGGTGGTTTTTTCGCCCAAATATTCTATAGTTGGCTGAATTTCAAACGTTGTGGCGGATGCCAGCAGAATATGCATACTGCAAATATCTGGAAACATTTAACTTTGCGGGAATTTTAAACGAAGCGAAATGGTGTATTTGACGCGTCTGGAACATTTCAATGCAGCTCACAAACTGTATAATCCAGGCTGGACCAGAGAAAAAAATGAGGAAGTGTTTGGCAAGTGCGCCAATGAAAATTGGCATGGGCACAATTATGATTTGTATGTAACGATCAAGGGCAACCCGGACCCGGATACGGGTTTTCTCTTTGACGTCAAAAAGCTAAGCGAGATCATCAAGGACCAGGTTATCGAAAAGGTGGATCACAAAAACCTGAACCTGGAGGTGGATTTCCTCGCGAACAAAATGTGTTCGACCGAGAACCTCGCCATCGGTATCTGGCAGCAGCTGGTTCCGCACTTACCTAAGGAGATCGAGCTGCATTGTATCAAGCTTTACGAGACGCCCAGGATCTATGTTGAATATTTCGGTTAAAAAATAAATTATGAGTGTGCGTGACAAGAAAGTAGCGGTTTTTAGAAAAGAGCATTTCAATGCTGCGCATCGAATCTTCAATCCCGCCTGGGATGATAAGAAGAATGCGGAGGTATTCGGAAAGTGCAGTAATCCTCATTACCACGGCCACAATTACGAGCTGATCGTAAAGGTAACCGGTGTGCCCGACCCCGAGACGGGCTATGTGATGGATATGAAGCAGCTCTCACGCATCACGACCGAAGAGGTGATCGAACGATTCGATCATCGCAACCTCAACCTGGATACGGTTGAGTTCAAAGACCTCAATCCTACGGCAGAGCATATCGCGATGGTTATTTATGATCTGCTTCGGGCCCGTATCGATCCCCGGCTGGATTTGCAGGTGCGGTTATATGAAACCGAAAGGAATTTTGTCGAATATCCCGCAGACTAAAAAATACAAACTGCTGCTATGGCTTATACGAAGATTGAACAGTACGATGAAAAGATAACCTCGGCCCTGACTGAAAATTATCGTGAGTCTCTCGACCTTCTAGGCGAAGACGCTTCCCGGGAAGGTTTATTAAAGACCCCGGAACGCGTGGCGAAGGCGATGCAATTCCTGACGCAGGGTTATGGCCAGGATGCTCATGCGATTTTGAATTCCGCCAAGTTTCATGAAGACGTAAGCGAAATGATCCTGGTAAAGGATATCGAGCTGTATAGCTTGTGCGAGCATCATATGCTTCCCTTCTTCGGCAAGGCGCACGTCGCGTATATTCCCAATGGCTGGATCACGGGGCTGAGCAAGGTCGCCCGCGTAGTGGACGTCTACGCCCGCCGGCTGCAGGTCCAGGAAAGGCTGACTACACAGATCCTGCACGCCATAAAGGAAACGCTCAATCCGTTGGGGGTAGCCGTGGTCATAGAAGCGTCGCATTTGTGTATGATGATGCGCGGAGTGCAGAAACAAAATTCGGTTACGACTACCTCGGCTTTTTGGGGTGAATTCGAGAAGAATGAGACGCGTAGCGAGTTTACCAAACTCATCTCTTCGAACCTGCATTAATTGGGTAATAACCAACTAAAATATTCTTTTTTGAATCGGACCTTTGTGGCATATTTGTCACCCAAATAACTTGTATGAAGCACGCGTATGTCTTCCCGGGACAGGGATCTCAATTTACTGGCATGGGAAAAAATCTTTACGATACCAATGCGTTCGCAAAGAAACTATTCGAGCAAGCCAACGAGCTCCTTGGATTCCGTATTTCCGATATCATGTTCACCGGTACGGACGAAGACCTTCGCCAAACCAGGGTAACCCAGCCCGCCGTTTTCCTCCATTCTGTCATTGCCTTCAAGGGTATCGAGAACAACAAGCCGGATATGGTGGCAGGACATTCGCTCGGCGAATTTTCTGCACTGGTTGCTAATGGTGTGCTGAGCTTTGAGGATGGACTTCAATTAGTGGCCGCACGTGCGGGAGCCAGGCAAAAGGCGTGTGAAAAGCAGCCCTCTTCTATGGCCGCTGTACTGGGGCTGGAGGATAGCAAGGTAGAGGAGATCTGCGCAGCCGTTTCGCAAGAGACGGGTGAGGTCGTAGTGCCCGCCAACTACAATTGTCCCGGCCAGCTGGTTATCAGCGGTTCCGTCAAAGGGATAGAAGTCGCTTGCGAAAGGATGAAGGCTGCCGGAGCCAAACGCGCCCTGGTCCTGCCCGTAGGAGGAGCCTTCCATTCTCCTTTCATGGAATCCGCCCAGGACGAGCTGAAAGTCGCGATCGAAAAGACCACATTTTATAATCCCATCTGTCCGGTCTATCAGAACGTTGTAGCCAAGGCTGTCGTAGCCAAGGATGAGATCAAGGAAAACCTGATCGATCAGCTGACCGGCGCGGTCCGGTGGACACAATCCGTTCAGTCGATGATCGGTGATGGCGCGTCCCGGTTCACCGAGATCGGCCCCGGAAAGGTCCTGCAAGGCCTCATCCAGAAGATCGACAAGACCATGCAGGTCGAAGGCGTCAGCTAACAGCGCAGTTGATCCATCCCGGGTCGAAGCTGGCCTGATATTTCTTGTAGAAATTGATGGCCGGCTCATTCCAGTCCAGCACCTGCCAAACCATTCCCTTGAAATTTTTTTCTTTTACTTCTTCCAGCAGGCGGTCGAATAAAATTTTACCCAGCCCTCGTCCCCGCATCTTTTCGGTGACGATCAGGTCCTCGAGGTAGAGGCG
>JAFDYG010000303.1 GCA_018267545.1 Bacteroidota bacterium | reverse complement strand
CCATCCCCTACGAGCAGAACGGGAAATACAATCCCGACGTCTATAAGTACTGCGCAGGTTATCAGTATGACGATAAGACTATCGTAGGTTTTAGCCACACGCATTTTAGCGGCACCGGCCACTCCGACCTGGGCGACTTTCTCATCATGCCCACGACGGGCGAGCTAAAGATGAATCCTGGCGTAGCCAGCCAGCCGCACAGCGGTTTCCGTTCGGCCTTTAGCCATGAAACCGAGGTAGCAGAGGCAAACTACTACAAGGTAAAACTGGAAGATTATAATATTCAGGCCGAGCTGACGACGACCACACGGGTGGGTTTTCACCAATATACCTTCCCTGCAACAGACCAGGCACACATCATCCTCGATCTGATGCACGGCATCTACAATTACGAGGACAAAAACGTCTGGACCTATGTCCGTGTAGAGAACGATACTCTCGTCACGGGCTATCGGCAAACCAACGGCTGGGGCAGAACAAGGACGGTATATTTTGCGATGAGCTTCTCCAAGCCCTTCTACCAGTATGGCAGCCGCAACTATTCAAAGCGGCAGGTATATCGCGGTTTCTGGGGTAAGTTCAACCCCAATCAAAACTTCCCCGACCTCGCCGGACGCCAGCTGCGGATGTATTTCGACTTTCATACCCAGGCAGGGGAGAAGGTCAAGCTCAAGTTCGCCCTCTCTCCGGTCAGCACGGAAGGCGCCCTGCTCAACCTGCGCACCGAAGCGCCCGGCTGGGATTTCGACCAATTGCGCAAACAAGGACAGGCAGCCTGGAATACCGAACTGGCCAAATGCCGGATCGAAGGCGGTAAAACCGAGAAAGAAAACTTCTACACTTCCCTCTATCACGCCTATATCAACCCCACCGTCTACATGGATGTGGACGGCGGCTACCGTGGACTTGACTAGCTCAACCACAAGGCTTCCGGTTTTGTCAACTATACCACTTTCTCTCTCTGGGACACGCACCGCGCGCTGCACCCTCTCTTCAACATCTTACAACCCAGTCGCAACGCCGACATGATTAAATCGATGCTCGCCCATTACCAGCAGAGCGTCGAACACATGCTGCCCATCTGGTCGCACTATGCCAACGAAAACTGGTGCATGTCAGGCTATCATTCGGTCTCGGTCATCGCCGACGCGATCGTCAAAGGCAATACCCCCTTCGATCCGAATCTGGCGCTGGACGCCTGTATCGCCACCGCCAATCACCGCAGCTTCGAAGGTCTCGGCGCCTATATCGACAAGGGCTATATCCCCTCGGAAACCAACGGCACGTCGGTCTCTACCACGCTGGAATATGCGTATGACGACTGGAGCATCGCCCAGGCAGCGAAGAAGCTGGGCCGGATGGATATCTATGCGACCTATATGAAGCGGTCGGAGAATTATAAAAATGTCTGGGATCCATCGATCGGCTATATGCGTCCCCGCCTGCAGGACGGCAGCTTCCGTAATAACTTCGATGTGCTGAGCACAAACGGACAGGGATTTATCGAAGGGAACGCCTGGAACTACAGCCTCTATGTCCCGCACGACCCAATCTCTTTAATTGCCCTGTCGGGAGGAAAGAAGCGATTCGTCCAGCACCTGGACTCGCTCTTCACCATGGAGCTGCCGGACAAGTTCTTCGCAGAGACCGAAGACATTACCCGGGACGGCATCATCGGCAATTATGTCCATGGCAACGAACCTTCCCACCACGTTGCCTATCTGTACAACTGGACGGACCAGCCCTGGAAAACCCAGGAAAGGGTCCGTATGATTCTTGAGAAGCAATATCGTCCCGCACCGGATGGTCTCGGCGGCAACGACGACTGCGGGCAGATGAGCGCCTGGTATATCTTTACCGCCCTGGGCTTCTATCCCGTAGCGCCTGGTTCTCAGGAATATGCGCTGGGAAGTCCGGCCGTAGACGGAGCTGTCCTGCAGCTGGAAAACGGCAAGACTTTCACCATCGTGGTAAAAGACCAGGGGCCTAAGAACGTATATGTTAAGAAGTTGATTCTCAATGGCCAGCCTATCAATCGCCGGTACATTACCCATTCTGAAATTATGGATGGTGGAAAGTTGGAGTTCGTTATGAGTGCAAAGCATTAGACGAGTCCAATTGTCTCAAACAGCCCTTGCAATTGCGGATTTTTTTATATATATTTAAACAAGCATTTGATTTCTAACGAAAAATCCGCCATATGAAAAAAGCAACGCACGCGCATGCTGGAAATGCGGCAGTAACGATCCTCATGGCGATCGGCTTTTTATGCCTCGTAGCCTGTTTATCCTACCTGTTCATTAACGGCACGATGAAGTAAATAGCGACACTCATAGTGATATCAAAGCCAGACTTCGGTCTGGCTTTTTTTATGCTACCTTTGCTGGCTTGGTTACGATCGGAAACATATCATTGCCGGAGTTCCCGCTCTTGCTGGCGCCGATGGAAGACGTCAGCGACCCGCCTTTCCGGGCCGTCTGCAAGGCCAATGGGGCCGACCTGACTTATACCGAGTTCATCTCGACCCAGAGCCTGGTCAAGGGCGCCATAAAGGCACAACGTAAGCTGGACATTTTCGAAGCAGAACGGCCGGTGGGCATTCAATTATATGGAGGCGACGAGGAGAGTATGGAGCTGGCCGCGGCCATCGTCGACACGACAAATCCCGATTTGCTGGACATCAATTTTGGCTGTCCGGTAAAGGGGGTAGTACATAAGGGAGCCGGAGCCGGGGTTCTAAAGGACCTCGACCGCATGGTCCGGTTGACCGAAGCCTGTGTCCGGGCCACCCGGCTGCCAGTGACGGTCAAGACCCGGCTGGGATGGGACGAAGATTCCAAGAATATCGAGGAGGTGGCGATGCGGTTGCAGGACGTGGGCATCCAGGCCCTGACGATCCACGGCAGGACGCGCTGTCAGCTCTACAAGGGAGAAGCCGACTGGACCCTGATCGGGAAGGTGAAGAACAATCCCCGCATCAAGATCCCCATCTTTGGAAATGGAGATATCAATAGCCCGCAAAAGGCAAAAGAATACAAAGACCGTTATGGTATCGACGGGATCATGGTGGGACGAGCCGCTATCGGCTATCCCTGGATCTTCCGCGAGATCAGGCATTACATCGAAACGGGGGAAGTACTGACGGGGCCATCCATCAAGGAGCGGGTAGCCGTTTGCCGACAGCACCTGTCGGGCGCCTTGTCCTGGAACGGGCCCGTCCAGGGGCTCAACGAAATGCGGGGGCGCTATGGGCATTACCTGAAAGGCCTCCCCGGCATCCAGGAATACCAGCGCCGCCTCGTGCGTCTGTCTAGCCCCGAAGCGGTGGAAGAGCTGCTCTCCGGGATCGAAAACGAATACCAGGGCTTTGTTCCGACTACTTCAACGATACGCCTCGTCGATTATCACGCCAACTGCACCTTGTAACGTGTACAAAACACCCTAACTTTACCCGCCATGAAAAAAATAAACCTACTTTTCCTGTCCGCACTGACCGGTCTTACGGTCTTTGGACAGACGAAATCAGTTACGGTCTATACGACTGCCGCCAGCACCGAGCTCAGACTCTCTCCAAACGGAACCCTCAATTTCTCATCCTTTCGCCAGCCGCTGGAGACAGAGCCCTTTGTTTTGATCGACCCGGCGATGCATTTCCAATCCGTAGAAGGTATTGGAGGGGCGCTGACGGATGCTTCTGCCGAGACCTTTGCCAAACTCCCCAGGGACAAGCAGGAAGAGCTGCTAAAAGCCTACTACAACCCGACTACCGGCATCGGTTATACCCTGGCCCGGACCAATATACAGAGCTGTGACTTTTCCAGCGGCAGCTATAGCTATGTACAGGATAACGACGCCCAGCTGAAGACTTTTAGCGTGGCGCATGACGAACAATACCGCATTCCGCTGATTAAGCAGGCGATCGCCGCCGCCGGGGGCAAGCTAAAAATGTTCGTCAGTCCCTGGAGCCCTCCCTCCTGGATGAAGGACAACAACAGCGTAGTGGGCGGAGGCCACCTGAAAAACGAGTTCGCTCAGTCCTGGGCCAATTTCTATATCAAGTTTATCAAGACCTACGAAGCAAAGGGTATCCCCATCTGGGGTCTGACGGTTCAGAACGAGCCCATGGCCAAACAAAAATGGGAATCCTGTATCTATACCGCAGAAGAAGAGCGCGATTTCATAAAGAATTTCCTCGGACCTACCTTGCAAAAATCCGGCATGTCCGACAAAAAGCTGATCTGCTGGGACCATAATCGTGACCTGCTGTATCAACGAGCCAGCACCATCCTGGAAGACCCCGCCGCCGCCAAGTATATCTGGGGAATCGGCTTTCACTGGTATGAGACCTGGACAGGCAGCCCTATGCAGTTCGATAACCTCAAGCTGACGCACGAAGCGTTCCCGGGAAAGAACCTTTTCTTTACGGAAGGATGCAAGGAGAAATTTGCCTTCGACAGCCTTTCGAACTGGTCTCTGGGTGAAAAGTACGGCTACTCGATGATCAACGACTTCAACGGCGGCGCGACGGGCTGGACCGACTGGAACATCCTGCTCGACGAGAACGGCGGGCCCAACCACGTAGGAAACTTCTGTTTTGCTCCGGTACACGCCGATACCCGCAGTGGGAAGCTGATCTACACCAATGCTTTCTACTATATCGGGCATTTCTCGAAGTTCGTCAAGCCGGGTGCGCGTCGTATTGCCGTTTCGACCAATCGTCCCACGCTTCAAACGACCGCTTTCGTGAACAAAGACGGCAGCATCGTTGTCATCGTGATGAACGAAACCAATAAATCAATGCCCTACCACCTGATGCTAAAAGGTCAGGCGGCGACGGCAGAAAGCTTACCCCATTCTATCGCCACCCTAATTATCAAATAATGCGATCGGTTACCAGGCTAATCCTGACAGGCGCACTCATAGGCGCAGCTATCCATCCAATACAGGCACAAAAGGATAAACCCATCGGCGTTTGGCTGACGGATGCCCAGCACAATATCTTTTTCCAGCAGCAGACCGGTGAGCTTCGTTTCGAAAAGGGCAATGCCGCTCCGGGAGAATCGGTCATCCGAATCGACGATGCCAAGGGACTGCAGCAGATCGATGGCTTTGGATTTTGTCTGACGGGCGGGAGCGCGCAGCACATCATCCATATGAGCCCTGCGGCACGCAAAGCTCTTCTACGGGACCTCTTCCGTACGGACAGCACGCATATCGGGACCAGCTATCTGCGGGTCAGCATCGGCGCGTCCGATTTGAACGATCACGTTTTCTCCTACGACGACCTGCCCGAAGGAAAGACGGATACGACCCTGGAACACTTCAGCCTGGGGCCGGACTTGCAGGACGTCGTCCCGGTACTGCGCGAGATCATCGAAATCAATCCCGAGATCAAGATCCTGGGCTCGCCCTGGTCGGCTCCTACCTGGATGAAGAACAACCACGACACCCGCGGTGGAAGCCTTCTTCCCGAATACTATCGGGCCTATGCCAGCTACTTTGTGCGTTATGTCCTGGCGATGCAGGAGCAGGGCATCCGTATCGACGCGGTTACGGTACAAAACGAGCCCCTGCATCCGGGAAACAATCCCAGCATGTTCATGCCCGCCATCCAGCAGGCTGAGTTTATCAGGAAGGCGCTGGGACCGGCTTTCCGGGAAGCAAGGCTGGACACGAAAATCATCATCTACGACCACAATGCGGACAAGCCCAACTACCCGGACAGCGTCCTGAACGACTCCGAAGCCGGACAATATGTGGACGGCTCTGCCTTCCATCTCTATGCAGGTAAGATCGACACATTGACATCGCTGCACGAAAAGCACCCGGATAAGAACCTTTACTTCACCGAACAATGGGTCGGCGCTCCCGGCAATCCCACCCGGGATATCGCCGAGCACATCCGCAAGCTGATCGTCGGCGCTACACGCAACTGGTGCAAAAACGTCATCGAATGGAACCTGGCGGCCAACTCCAAATGGGAGCCCCATACCGACCGTGGCGGATGTAACCGTTGTCTTGGCGCCGTTACCATCGACGGCGATACGGTGAAACGCAACCCCGCTTATTACGTCATCGCGCACGCGGCAAAATTTGTCCGCCCGGGTTCGGTACGAATCAACACCAACTCCGACGATTCGCTCCCCAACGTCGCCTTCCGGACCATCGCCGACCAAAATGTGCTGATCGTGCTCAACAATACAGGAAGCGCCAAACCCTTCACAGTCGAATACAAGGGGAAGCGATTCCAGCAAACCCTCGAAGCAAAAGCAGTAGCCACTTACATAATGGAATTGAAATAAAAAAAGCCGCATCTGCGGCTTTTTTTATTTCAATTATAATCTATTGCACGTCCCACCATACACGGTCGACCAGGGTAGCCGACTGCTGCGGTTGGGGATTGGCATTGATCTCATTTTGAGGGTAGGGCATCCGGCGGGGAATCGCGGGCGCCTGCGCGTTGGGCACGATGGTAAGCTTGGGGAAACCCGTTCTGCGCCAGTCGTTGAAGTTCTCGACGGACAAGAAGTCCGCGATCTTCTTCTCCTGCATGATCTGCTCCAGCGCGGTGCTCGCGCCGAGCGTACCACGGGCAGCCAGATAGGTGGTTTGGTCACCCGAGGCGACGCCGAGCTTGTTCATATGCGTCGTGATACCCGCAGTATAGAACGGCTGGGCCGCGGCAACGCCGGTGGTGATGAGGTTGGCTTCAGCCTGGATAAACTGCACCTCGGTATAGGGCATGATAAAGACGGCCGAGTTGACGCTGCAATAAAAGGAGCCCAGCAGCGAATAGTCGTCCAATTTGCCGATCGTCGGCGCGCCGATGGGCCGGCCGTTATACAAACCGGTATTCTTAGCCTTGGTGATCAGGAATGGAAGCCGCGGGTCGTTACGGGTCTTTAGCGTATCGACGATGGCCTGCGACGCCACCAGGGTCGAAAGGGGCTGCATATTTACGTACCAGATATTCTGCGAGGTGGCGGTACCGGGGTAGGTAAACTTCCATTCGTCCGCCACACCCGTCATGCCATTCTGCAGGGCCGTCAGCGCCAGCTGCGCCTGGCCTGCTGCCGTCTTGCCGGGCGCCTTGGTCAAGTGCATATAATAGCGGGCTTTCAGGGTATAGGCCAGCTTTCTCCACTTGGTCATGTCACCGGCATAGTAGTAATCGTCCGCGCCTACTTTCAGACCTGCTTTCTTGTCGATATCGACAATGGCCTTGTCGAGCAGGCTTTGCACCGTATCATAGATGGCGGCTTGCTTATCATAAACCGGAAACTGTACGGCGATGCCCTGCAAAGCCTGTGACCAGGGAACGTCGCCCCAGATATCTGTCGCGAAACCAAGGACGTAAGCCTCCAGCACTTCGGAAATAGCCGTATAATTGCTGTTCCCCTTGGCGACGCTTTGCTTGCGGAGGATGTCCAGGTTGCCCAGACAGGTTGTATAAGCTGCGCTCCAGCTGGCGTTGAAATTGGTGTTTACAAAATAATAGGTGCCGAAATTCAGCGCAACCTGGTTGTAGCAGACCATCTGCATAAAATGGTTGGTAAAGGTGGCGGCGGTGGCTTCTCCGCCGGCAGCGATGGCGTTGGCTACATTCACTTCGATGGGGGCCAGCAGCAGCTTTTCCTGTACTGAGGTCGGACTGTTCGGATTCTGGTTGATGTCCAGGTACTTCTTACAGCCCGTGGAGGCGGCGAAAAGGGCGAGGACGCCTGTATATAGGATTATCTTCTTCATGATTACATTTTTTATTTGAATGACACATTCAGCGTCACGTTAAAGGCCCTGGAAGTGGGCACGGTATTGCCATAAAGCCCCTGGGCGTCATTACCTGTACCATAGCTGCTGACTTCAGGGTCCGAGCCGGTGAAATGCGGGGCATGGATAAATAAGTTTCTGCCGGTAGCAGACAGGCTGGCACCGGAGATTGCCGTCTTGGCCAGCATCTTCACGGGCAGCTTGTAGGTGATCGACGCGGTCCTGAATTTCAGGTAAGTGCCGTCCTGGATAGCTGCTTCGTAGATGGTGTTGATACGCTGGTAATAGTCTTCAGCCTGCACCACCTTTGTGTTTTGCTGTTTGGTGCTGGCTACGATACCCTGTACGACCCTGGGTTCTCTGTTCTCCGTGACCTTGGGCGTACCATAGAAGTAGCCGTAGCGGTCGTCGGAGTTCATGATATCACCGCCCTTCCGGTAGTCGAAGAACACGCTCACGCTCCAGTTCTTATAAGAGAAATTGCTCTGCAGCCCAGCCGTGAAGTCGGCCTGGAGATTTCCGATGATGACGTTTCCGCTGCTGATCTTGGGCAGGCCGGCGTCGTCGATCAGGATCTGACCGGAGGCGGTATCGCGCTGATAGCCGTAGTTATAGAACACGCCATAGGGCTTGCCAACCATGAGCCAGGTCTGGCCGTTCGCCAGCTGCTGTGTATTGCCGAAAATTTTGGTCACCTTGTTGCGGATACGGGTATAGTTGATCGTCATGTCCCATGTGAAGTTTTTGGTCTTGACAGGAGTGACATTCAATAATACTTCTACACCCTTGTTCGTCATGTCGGCTGCGTTGAGCGTCGTCGAGTTGTATCCCGTTGCGGGCGCCAGGGGAACTCCCGATGTCAGCAGGTCCTTGTGATGACGATCGAAATAGCTGACTTCGAAACCGAAACGGTTGCGCAGGAAATTCATTTCCAGGCCGATTTCCATTTCGTTCGTACGCTCGTTATGCAGATCGGGGTTACCCAGACCCGTGCCGCGCAGGAACCCGGAGTTTCCGCCATAGGGGAAGTTGGTGGCGGAGTTGAATGGTGTAGTCAGCGCATAGGCTCCCACGTTGTCATTACCCACGGCGGAGTAAGAAACGCGCAGCTTACCGAAGCTGATGGCCGGCACCTTCGCCAGCTCGGAGAAGACAAAGCCGGCCGAAGCGGAACCGTATGGGAAGAACATCTTTTCGGTAGAAAGAACGGAGCTTCCATCGTAGCGTCCCGTGAAGGACAGGTTCAGGAATCTTTTATAGTCCAGGTTGGCCTGAGCATAAAAGCCTACTTTCCTTCTCTCGCTATAGCTCTGTGAGCCCTGGATGGTGGAACCATTGGACACGTTGTCGAAGCCAAGGATCGTGATACCCGAACCGGTAATGGAATGCGTTTGGGAATAAATACTATTGATATTGTTACCCAGGATAAACGTCACGTCCAGGTCGCCGAAGGTCTTGTTGGCCTGGGCGATAAAGTCATGGTTATACTGACGATAGAAGCCGCTTCTCTGAGTGATCGTGCCGGTCGTATTCAGGGTCGAGCTGGGCGCTTCGTAGTAGTCGGGCTGTTCGGAGTAGGTGTCCAGACCGATCCGCTCGGTGAAGGTCAGCCAGTCCAGGGGCTTATAGTTCACCGTGAATACGGGGATAAAGCGGCTGATCTTGGTGTTGTTATAGACGTTGTACAGGTTCCAGAAAGGATTGTTGCGGGAAGGCCGGAATACGCGCTGTGCTCCGGTCGAATCCAGGTAGGGCAGAGGGTTCCAGGTTGCCGGAGCCGTATAGATCGTCCACAGCGGATCGTTCAGGTCATATCCTTCCGGAATGCTGTGAGTAGCAGACATGGTATAAGTGGCCTGTAAAGAAGCCGTGATCTGGCTGGTGAGCTTATTGGTATACTTTGCAAACAGGGAGTTCCGCTGAAAGTTCGTGGTCGGAACGATGCCTTTCTGATCCAGGTTGGAATAAGAGAAGAAATAGCTGGCCTTGTCATTGCCGCCGTTTACGCTGGCGGTATTGGTAAAGGTCCTGCCCGTAACGAAAAAGGCATCCATGGGATTCTTATAGTACTTGAGCAGGCCAACCTGGCGCAGGCTGTCTACGGAAGGACCCCAGACGGCGCTGGTCTTTTGCGTTTCTCCGTCGTAGTAGACGCCCCGGTCGCCCAACGCATACTTGGTCTGCATCTGCGGCTTGATGGCGTTCTCGAAGGAATACTGGCTGTTGATGGTGACCTTGGGCCTGGAATTGAAAGCCCCGCCCTTGGTAGTGATAAGGACAACCCCGCGGGCTGCGGCAGAACCATATAGAGCCGAAGCGGCAGAGCCCTTCAGCACGTTGATGCTTTCGATGGTAGCAGGATCGATATCCGACAGACGGCTGGAACCGTTGCCGCCGCCGGCGTTACCGGTCTGGCTGTTGTTGATGGGTACGCCGTCCATGATGATGAGCGCCTGGTTGTCACCGGTCAGGGAGCTGTTCCCCCGGATGACGATACGGGAAGAAGCGCCGGGCTGTCCGCTCGATGAGGTAATCTGGACACCGGAGACCTTACCCGTCAGAGAGTTGAGGATCCCCGTCTCTTTGGTACCGGTGATCACGTCGCCCTTTACTTCCTGGGTGCTATAAGTCAGCTGTCTTTTTTCGCGCTTGATGCCAAGAGCCGTAACGACTACTTCGTTGAGGGCGCTGCTCTTGCCTTTCATCTGGATCGAAAGGTCCGTTTCGGTGCCGACGGCGACTTCCCGTGCTTCTACGCCGATGCCACTGACGATCAGCGTGGTGCCCGGTTTTACCTGAAGAGTGAACTTACCCTCGGCGTCGGTAAAAGTTCCTTTCTTTCCACCTTTTTCGCGGACGGTCGCCCCAGTGACGGGCGCACCCGTCTCATCGGTGACCTTGCCGGTGATCTTTTGCGTTTGGGCCAGGGCAGGAGTAGCCGCAAGGCCCAGCAGTACAGCCACGAGCAGCAGCCATCGGGGTATGGCAGACAGCAGGTGGTTGAGTTGTTTTGGTTGATTCATACCTTTTCTATTTGGTTTTTAAGAATTGATACGGCAGTTATGCAAGGACGCTTTATCCCCGCGTAGTAGGCAGCAAATTCGTTCACGTGACTAAGGTTTAGGTTTAGAGAGGCAATAGCTTATCGAAGAACTTCCAGCTCGTCGAATAGTCTTTCGTAAGAGGTTTACCCGCCAGTATCGCCCTGATCATCTCCACAGGCATACAGTTCAGCTGCATGACCGCATCGTGGAATTGTTTATAGGTCATCTTGCCGCTGTCTACGAGCTCCTTTTTCAAGGCATAAAACTCGAAGCCGCCGGTGAGATAGCCTACCTGATAAAGAGGGTTACTGTTGCCGGATAAGGGCCCCCGGATTTCGCTCTCTGCATTGGCCCGCTCATGACCTACGCGGTCGACGAGGAAGTCGATGCATTGCTGGGGTGTCCATTTACCCATATGGTAATTGAAGGAGAAGATAATACGTGCGCAGCGGTGCATACGCCAAAAGAGCATACCGATTTTGTCCTCCGGCTTTACGGCAAAATTCATGTCGTACAGCAGCAGTTCCCAGTAGAGCGACCACCCTTCGACCCAGAAAGGAGTATCATAATCCCGGTAGGTACGATGCCGGGCGTTGGAGAAGAATTCGAGGTTGTGACCAGCAATCAGCTCGTGATGGACGGTAGCCCGTGAGAAATGAGGGTTGTTTCCCCGCATGCTCATCAGCCGGTCGTCCTCCGCCATCGTATTGGTCGGGTAGGAGATGGTGATGTCCCAGCCCCCGGTGAAGAAAGCGTTGGTCCGCTGACGTTCGGGCGACATCATATACATCCCCCAGACTTCTTCCGCCAGCGGCGGGATCGTGACGAGGTCGTGCTTCTTCAGGAAGTCGACCGACTCGTTATACAGCTCCAGAATGGCCTCGGGCTGCTCGCCTGCGGGCACATAGGTGTTCTTTACTTTCTCCAGGGCTGCTTTCCAGTCGTCGCCAAAGCCATACTCGCGCGAAGCCTTGAGCATTTCCTTGTCGCACCAGGCAAACTCCTTGTTGGCAATGTCCAGGATCTCTTCGGGTGTGTAATCGACCATTTCGTACTTCAGCAGCCGGACAATCTCATCGCGGCCAATGGGCTTGCGCGCCACAATGCCGCTGGCGTCGATCTTCTGCTTCTTCCGAAAGGCGTCCGCATAGCTGGTGAGCGCCTGATTCAGCTTCTCGTACGGCTTGGGCGCCCACCAGGTAAACAGCGGATCGTAACCGTTATAAAAAGTGTAGATGCCGGCGAGACACTGCTGCAGATAGGTAATTGAACTTACTGCAGAACGAATGGATGTCACCGTTAAAGAAGTATCCTGGCGTAGCCGGGGCATGAGGTCGTTGATCTGCCTGGCGATACGGTCCCAGTTCGCCGCTACCCGCTCGGCGTCGGGCCGGATGCCGCGGCGGCGTAGTTTCTGCAGGTTATAAATCGTATCGGCAAAAGGGAAATAGCCTTTGACCGCGGAAAACTCCTCCGCTTCGAGCCTGGAAAGCCGCAGCTTCTCGTTGAGGTCGCGCTTGAAGAGAATGTAGTCGGCCTTGCACTCCTGGGAGAGACCGTCGAAGTTGATCTTCGACAGCTGCTGCAAATAGGAATTGTATAGCTGTTCCATGCGGGCCCTCGTCTCCGGTGAAGAAACAGCGGTTACGGCCCGGAAGTTTCCACCGGCCGCACTTTCCCGGAAGGAAGGAGACGCCGGTGCATAAAACCTTGTCAGGGATGCATTATCGGCCTTGAAATTCTGCATGAGAGCCGGCATCTCCTGACAGGGACTATAGGCCCCTGGCGATTGGGCGCGAGCGCCCGAAAAGATCGCCAGGAGACAAATGTGTAGTAGTATTTTAGTGCGCAGGATGTACATCGCTTATTTCAGGGTCATGTTATCGTAGAATCTCCATTTTGTCGTAAAATCCTTTTCAAGGGGTTGTTTGGTCAGGATGGCGCGTACCATTTCAACCGGCATTGCATTGAGGTGCATAACGGCATCGTGGTATTGTTTGTACGTCATCTTCCCGCTGTCGACCAGCTCTTTCTTCAATGCATAGAACTGTCTTCCGCCCGTGAGATAAGCCAGCTGATAGAGCGGGGGATAGCGCGTTTCGAAGGAACGGCGTACTTCACCGGCGGCATTGGCGCGTTCGTGACCTACGCGGTCCACCAGGAAGTCGATGCACTGCTGGGGCGTCCATTTACCCAGGTGATAGTTGAGGGAGAAGATGATACGGGCGCAGCGGTGCATGTGCCAGAAGAGGAAGCCGATCCGGTCTTCGGGAGTCTTGGGGAATTTAAGATCCCAGAGAATCAATTCCCAGTACAGCGACCAGCCTTCTGTCCAGAAACCCGAACCGAAGTTGCGATAGGTGCGGTAACGGCTGTTCATAAACGCCTGCATGTTGTGACCTGCGATCAGCTCGTGGTGGACAGTTGCCATCGAGAAGTGCGGGTTGTTGCCGCGCATGCTCATCAGGCGGTCGTCCTCATCCATGGTATTGGTCGGATAGGAGATGCTGATTTCATTTCCCCCGGTAAAGAAAGGATTGACCAGCTGACGCTCCGGTGTCATCATGATCATTCCCCATGTTTCCAGCGCCAGCGGCGGAATGGTGATCAGGTCGTTCTTCTTCAGGAAGTCGATGGACTGGTTGAAGAGTCCCAGGATCATCTCCGGCTGCTGACCGGCGGGAACGTAAGAGTTCTTCACCTTCTCGAGGGCGTCCTTCCATCTGTCCCCGAAGCCCATCTCGCGGGATGCCTTGAGCATTTCCGCGTCGCACCAGGCAAATTCCTTGTTGGCGATATCGATCAGCTCTTCGGGCGTATAGGGGATCATTTCATACTTCAGCTGGCGCATCAGCTCGTCGCGTCCGGCAGGATGTCCGCCGATTCCGCTCTTATCCGGCACGAGAAGACCCTTGCCCTTATCTCTGAACTCGTTGGCAAGGCTTGTCAGGGCATCGTCCAGGTCCTTGTAAGGCTTGGGGATCCACCAGGTAAACATCGGGTCATAGCCATTGTAGAATTCATAGATGCTGCCCAGGGCCCGCTTTACATCTGCGGCGACCAGGCCGGCTTCGTAGATCGACTCGGTAGTAAGGCTGTTGTCGGCCCTGACCTTGCTTTTGATGGCAGCTATCTGTTTAGAATAGTCGAACCAGCTCTTGGCAAGTGTCTCGGCATTGAGGACATGGCCGCGGCGACGCAGCTTCTCGCTGG
>JAFDYG010000302.1 GCA_018267545.1 Bacteroidota bacterium | reverse complement strand
TTACCCTGAAAGCCATATAAGGCGGCTGCATTGGGTCCTTTCAGAACGGTGAAAGTTTCGATATCGTCGGGATTGATATTGTAGGTATCGGAGCTGATGGGAACGCCGTCAACCACGAACATCGGCCGGTCATTGGGGTCGTTCTCCCCGCGAATAACGACGTCGGGAGAGTGACCGATCTCCTGGTTGATATTGATGGTAAGACCAGCGGCATTCCCTTTTAAGGAGTTGATCGGGTTGGCTTCCCTGGCCGCGGTGAGCGTGGATGCGTCGATCGCCTGGATGGCGTAACCAAGACGTTTGGCTTCTTTCCTGATACCGGTAGCGGTTACCACTACCTGGTTCAATTCTTTCGGATTGGCGGCTACTGTAATCGTCATTTCATTACCGGCAACGGTCTGTTCTGCGTTTATTACGCCGACGCCTGAAATGACGAGGACGTCTCCGTCCTTTGCCTTGATGGCAAAGCTCCCGTCTACTGCAGTGGAAGTGCCGATGCGGGTCCCTTTGATCGTTACGGAGACCCCTGGTACAGGGGACTGATCTTCCTTAGAAAGGACGCGGCCCGTAACGGGCTTTTGGGCAAAAGAAAATAGCGGCATAAAAATGACCGCTAGCAAAACTCCTAGAATAAAGGTTAGTCTTTTACTCATAATAACAGTAATTTTTAGTGATGAGGGTCTGTAAATCTTTGACTAGATGGAAATCGTTCGCCAGCGAAATTATTTGGTCAAGATGACGGCAAGGTTAGGCCTGATTTAAGTAAATGTTAACAGTTTAGAAAGACTAAACGAATGTTAAGTATTTATAAATAGGTGTAAAATGGCTGCTGCGCGTGCAGCGAATCAAAAATTAGAACAAGTAGACCACAAGCATGAGGGCTTCGGTATCGCCGATATTTTTCAGGCGGTGGGGTGCGCGGCCGTCGAAGAAGAGGGTGTCTCCTTCATGAAGGGTAAAGACTTCGTCGTTGACCTGGTATTCGATGTCTCCCTGAAGGACGTATTTGCATTCGAAGGCGTCGGTGCGAATCATTTGTTTGCGGCCGGCTTTTTTCTTCAGCTCGAGCAGCACGACGTCGGTGGCTTGCGAAACGATGGACCGGGTGAGGATGCGCTTGTAGGAGAATCCTTTGACGGGCTCCTTACTAAACATCTTCTCCTGGCCTTTACGGATGATGAGGACGTGGCTTTTGTTGATACTATCCTGCATGTCTTCGAAGAAGGTGCGTAGGTCTTCTTCGAGGGAGTGGATGATATTGAGAAGGACAGGGAGGGAAGGAACGGTACGATTGTTTTCGATTTGAGAGATGAGGCCCTTGCTGACGCCGGCGCGGTTAGCCAGCTGTTCGAGCGTGATATTTTTCTGTGTCCGTTTTGCCCTGATCTTATCTCCGATCAATAAGAGGAGTTCTTCGTTCATGGTGCAGGTTCGTTCAGATAGGTTGCCAGCTCGCGGATATGGTCTGTGTTGATATAATCCACGCGCAGCCTGATCAATTCCTTCCAGGCGGCAGGCGTATCGGGTGCATCCCAGAAGCGGACGGGCAGGTGCTGTCCGTGGGCGCGGGCGATGGCGTCTTCTATTTTAGACCTGTCGGCGGCGGGCAGCCCGGTTACACCGTTCCAGCGGGTCAGGGCGCGAAGGTCCTCGCTCATCATGACGATGCGGGAAAGGGCTTCCGGGGTATACTCGCGGCCGAGGATGCCGTCGAAGGCGATAAAAGAAGGATAAGTCGTATACAGCGAGGGTGCAGGGCGGTTGCCGCTGATCACCCATTTGATATTGGGGCAGTGTTCGAGAGCGGGGTATCTGTCCAGGAGCGCGACGAGAGCGTTGAGCGCATTGACGGAGTCGGCCTTGATGTCGATGAGGATCTGGAGGCGGCGGCCGCTGTCTGCATAGGGATGGCCGTTGTTTTTTTCGATGCAGTTTGCCAGCGGCCTGACATAATATTCTTCCAGTGTCCGGCCGAGCTTGATCTCTTCGCGGTTGTGGCCGACGAACAGCCGTCCGTCCTGTAGGAAGATATCGGCTTCGATGGAACCGAATTTCTCCTGCCAGGCCATCCAGAAGGGGATGGATTGGGCATAGTCGTTATGAGAATGCGTATTGGCTACGGTATATTTTTCCTTGCCTGTCATGAGCCAGCCGGGAAAAGCGGCATTAGAGGCGGCTTTTTCCATTGCGGGTGCAGCAGCTGCAGCCGCTTGCGCGGAGGGCTGGGCGGTAGTTCCCTGCTGTGCCTCGGCCGTTCTTGCGGTCAGGCATAAAACAACTGCAGTAAAAATGAAAAAGGGGCCTTTTTTCATGGGCGCAAAGGTAAAATATCCCTCCCGGGTATAGTCAGAATCCCATAAAGTTACAATTTCTTAACGCTCGCTTAAAATACCATTAATACGCATTTTAGAACTTTGGGAAACCACAGAAATGGAAAAGCGACCCGTAGATGTAGTTGTATTATCGGATGTTCACCTGGGAACGTACGGATGCCGGGCCAAGGAACTCGTCAACTATCTCCGCAGCATCACACCTAACATCCTCATTCTGAATGGGGATATCATTGACGGCTGGCAGTTCACCAAGCGTTACTTCCCGGTCGCGCATATGATGGTTATCAAGGAAATCATCCAGTTTATCACCAATGGAACCCGGGTTTTCTATATTACCGGCAATCATGACGAGATGATGCGCCGGTATACGGACACCCAGATGGGCAATTTTACCCTGACGGACAAGCTGGTCCTCGAAATCGACAATAAGATGACCTGGATTTTCCATGGAGACGTTTTCGACAATACCACCAAAGGAGGCGCAAAATTCCTCTCCAAGCTGGGCAGCAGCGGATATAATCTCTTGATTCGTTTCAACAGATTTATTAACTTTATATTGAAGTCATTCGGCCAGGAAAGGGTATCCATCTCCAAAAAGGTAATGGCCGGAGTCAACGCCCTCAGTAAAGTATACGAATTCGAGACGATCGCTGCCGAGCTTGCCATCGAAAAGAAATACGATTATGTTATCTGTGGGCACATCCACCAGCCCCAGAAGAAGATAGTAGAAACAAAGAACGGAAAAGTTACGTACCTGAATTCCGGAGATTGGGTGGAACACCTTACTGCGCTGGAATACCAGCACAATGAGTGGACCATTTTCGAATACAATGAAAAGAATTTTCCGGTGACGCAAACGGTCGAGATGAAGCCGAATGTAAACGTCATCACGGACGAGATCAATTTTTACATCAATTCACTCGCAGCTATATAACGACCATGAAGATTTTCTACGCAGTTCAGGCAACAGGTAATGGCCATATCAGCCGGGCAATGGAGCTTCTCCCTTACCTGGAAAGGTATGGCAAGGTCGATATTTTCCTGAGCGGCGCTAACAATAGTCTTCAGCTGGATGCTTCGGTAAAGTACCGGAGCAAGGGGTTGAGTCTTTTTTATACCAATAGCGGCGGATTGAACTATTGGCAGATTGGCCGCCAGATCGCCCCGCTGCGGATCTGGAAAGAGGTTCGGGAACTGCCGGTCGAAAAATACGACCTCGTAATCAATGATTTCGAGAGTATCACTTCGCTGGCCTGCGCCTACAAGAAGGTTCCGTCGGTGAATTTCGGTCACCAGGCCAGCTTCATCTCTCCCAAGGTACCTCGTCCCGAGAAGAAGGAATTTATGGGGGAATGGATCCTGCGGAACTATGCCAGGGCCACGCAATACGTCGGTCTTCACTTCAAACAATACGATGACTTTATCCTCCCTCCGGTAATCAAGAAGGAAATCCTTCAGGCGGAGCCCCAGGATAGGGGTCATGTTACCGTTTATCTGTCCTCCTACAGCGATGCTACGGTACGTCAATATCTTCAGCCGTTGAAGGACTTCCGCTTCCAGGTGTTTTCCAAGGAAGTAAAGGGGCCGGTTCAGGATGGGAACATTCTGTTCCTGCCGGTCAGCAAGGCGGCTTTTAACAAGAGCCTGATCAGCTGCAAGGCGATTCTTACGGGCGCGGGGTTCGAGACGCCTGCGGAGGCGCTGTATCTGGGCAAGAAGCTGATGGTGATTCCGATAAGGGGTCAGTATGAGCAGGACTGCAATGCGGCTGCGCTTCAGAAGATGGGGGTGCCGGTGCTGAAGACGCTGGATGCTTCGTTTGAAGGGGCTTTTAGGCCGTGGATGGAGCAGAAGCGGAAACCTTGTTTGCATCTGGATTATTCGACGGAGTCTACTGTTAGCTATCTAATGCATAATTGCACGAGGGAGAAGAAGAATGCGTTGGATTTGTTGTATCCGGAGTTTGTTTTCAATTAAGTTTTTTATGGGTTCTTGGATGGGGGTTGCGTTCTCCGCTACGCTGGCTGCTACGCAGCAGCTATGCCGGGGCCAATGATTTTTTGGGGCCGGGGCCAATGATGATTTTTTGGGGCCATTGATCACTGGCCTTGCCGGCGGGCTGCCGGCCCAAAAAAATTCCCCCCATGGAGATGGGGGGAGTTCTGCATGAGAAAATTCAACTCTACATATATAAACCATCGATTAACAGGTGACTAACCAATTAATGGCGGGACAAAAATAAACTCCCCATATTATGGGGAGTTTACTGTAACGTTATCCTAATATTATCTCAGTAGTACTGGACGCCGGTTAGGCGAATTTATTCCTGTGCTTCAGCACTTTTGCTTCCAGGTAGAAAATAATCTCTTCTGCGACGTTTTTGGACTGGTCGCCTACCCTTTCGAGCTTGCGGATGATGGAGAGCAGCCAAAGCGCCTGGGCGGTATCTTCGGGATGTGCTTTCAGGTGCGCTTCGAGCACTTTATTGGAGGCCTTGTTGATACCGTCGAGAAAATCGTCTCTTTTGAATACTCCGCGAGCGAGGACGGTGTCTTCCTTTTCAAATGCTTCCTGTGTGTCTTCGAGCATGAGGACCGCTTCTTCGTACATGGGGAGGACGCGGGTGATGTCCAGCAGCTCCTGGGTGAAGGGGGCTTCGGCGTCGATGATGTATTTGGCGATGCCTTCGGCGATGTCGCCGATGCGTTCCAGGTTGGAGTTGATCTTTAGCACGGCCAGCAAAAAGCGAAGGTCGATGGCTACCGGGCAGAAGAGCGCGAAGATGTTTTCGCAGTCGCGGTCGATTTTGAGCTCGCTGCCGTTTACTCTTTTCTCCTTGAGAACGACTTCGCGCGCCAGGTCTTTGTCAAAGGAAAGGAAGGCCTGCCGGGCCTTGGAGAGCTGGGAGTTAACCAGCGTCCACATATTAACAGCTTCTGTTTTCAGGAGCTGGAGTTCGGTTTCAATTTGTGCCATGGTTCTACTATATATAGTTACGTAAATATAAGATTTATGGGCTTGTAAGGCGCTGTTGGCGGGCTTGCTGCTTAGCTGAAGCGGCCGGTAATATAATTTTGCGTGCGGTTATCTTTGGGGTTGGTGAACATCGTCTTGGTTTCGTCGTATTCCACCAGCTCGCCCATGAAAAAGAAGGCCGTCTTGTCGCTGACCCGCGCAGCCTGCTGCATGTTGTGGGTAACGATGATCAGGGTGTAGTTGACCTTTAGCTCATGGAAAAGCTCTTCCACCGTCGAGGTAGAGATGGGGTCAAGGGCGGAGGTGGGTTCGTCGAAAAGCAGGACTTCGGGTTCCATCGCCACGGCGCGGGCGATACAAAGCCGCTGCTGCTGACCACCGGAGAGGAAGGAGCCCTTTTTGTTCAGGGAGTCCTTGACCTCGTTCCAGAGTGCGACACGGGTGAGGGAGTGTTCGACAATGCGATCGCGTTCTGCCTTGGGGAGCTTGATCCCATTGAGCTTGTAACCCGCGATGACGTTGTCGTAGATGCTCAGGTTGGGGAAGGGGTTGGGGCGTTGGAACACCATACCGATCTTCAACCGGACAAAGATGGGATGCATCTCGTAAATGTTTTCGTCGTTGAGCTTCATCTCGCCGGAGCAGGTAGCTCCGGGGATCAGTTCGTGCATCCGGTTGATACAGCGCAGATAGGTTGTTTTTCCGCAGCCGGAGGGGCCCATCACGGCAATGACATGGTTTCGGGGAATGTCGATATTGACGTTCCTGACGACGTGATTGCTACCAAACGAAGCATTGAAGTTCCTGCTCTTTATAATTGTACTTTCCATTTTCTTGTAACTATCTTGGTAAAAATGTTTAGGAATAAGACCCAAAGCAAAAGGATCAGGGAAGCTCCCCAGGCCAGATCGTGCCAGTCGTTGTAGGGACTCGTGGCATAGTTGAAGATCAGCAAGGGAAGGCTTTGCATTGGTTTGGTGAGATTGGTCGACAAATAGGGGTTACCGAAAGCCGTGAACAGCAGCGGAGCCGTTTCACCGGTAATACGGGCGACGGAAAGCATGACGCCCGAAAGGATGCCGCTGATGCCCACCGGAACGATGACTTTAAAGATGACCCGGTGGAAGGGCATACCCAGCGCCAGGGCCGCTTCCCGGAGGGAATCGGGCAACAGCTTCAGCGTTTCCTCTGTGGACCGGACGACGATGGGCAGCATCATGATAGCCAGGGCTACGCTGCCGGAGAAGGCGGAGAACCCGCCGAGGGGCTTGACCATCCAGAAATAGGCGACGATGCCGATGACGATGGAAGGTACGCCCTGGAGAACGTCCGTCGATAGGCGTACCCAGTAAGCCAGCCGGCTCTTCTTGTTTTCGCTGAGATAGACACCTGCCATGATGCCAATGGGTATCGCTATGATCGAAGCGACGATGATGATCAGGATGCTCCCGACCAGGGCGTTGGCGATACCGCCGCCCGACTCACCGACGGGTTTGGGCACGTTAACCAGGAAGTGCCAGTTGATTTTGGAGAGGCCTTGCTTGAGAATAAAGATGAGAATAGCGAGGAGCGGAACCACACAGGCAAAAGCCAGGATATAGGTCAATATCTGGAAGCCGTAGCTTTTGCCGAGTCTGTATTTTACGTTTTTTGCGTCCATAGCTGCTTATTCGTTGGTGAAGCGGTCGATGATTTTCTTTCCGATCAAATTGATCACGACGGTGACCAGGAACAGTACGAGGCCGAGCTCGATAAGCGCAGAGAGATAGACCGGCTTATCCGCCTCGGTAAATTCGTTGGCGATAACGCTGGCCATGGTGTTCCCCGGCGCAAAAATGTTTTTGGGGATGAGGCTCGTATTCCCGATAACCATGGTGACGGCCATCGTCTCACCCAGGGCGCGGCCCAGGGACAGGAGGATGCCGGCAAAAAGACCGGATTTCGTATAAGGCAGGACGACGCTGCGGATTACTTCCCAACGGGTAGCGCCAAGACCATAAGCCGCCTCCTTCAGGTGTGAAGGGACCATGTTGATCATCGAGCGGCCCAGCGAGGCGGCGTAGGGGATGATCATCACGGCCAGGATCAGGGAGCTGCTAAAGATCCCGACACCAATCGGGTCGACGCCGATGGCGGACTCGAATGACCGGACTATCGGTACGAGAACGGCGAGCCCCCAGAAGCCATAGATAACCGAAGGCACGGCGGCGATGAGCTCGACCGTATTCTTCAGGAAGTTGGGCAGCCATCCCTTGGGATGGTATTCTCCCAGGAAGATGGCGATGGCGATGGAGAACGGAATCGAGATGAACAACGCAAGGAACGAGCTCAGCAGGGTTCCCAGCAGGAAGGGCCAGGCGCCATAGATATCCTGGACGGGGTCCCATACTTTGCTCCAAAGGTACTTCGGTCCGAGGGCCTTGACCGAAGGCAGGGACTGAACGATCAGGGTCAGCAGGATGCCCAGCACCAGGATGACCATGATCAGACCCATGAGCATGAGGGTCTTTTTAAAAACATTCTCCGTTCTGATCTGGCGGAAGGACCTTTTTGCGCGCTTCTTCGCCTTTGAAATCGCTTCGGGGGTAGAATTAATTACCCGCAGCGGCAAATCGCTGCGGGTAACCATACCATTCTCTACAGATGTATCCATAAAAATCAGTTATAAACGCCCTCCTGCGAGAGGAGGGCGCTTGCATGTATCTAATTACTGTAAAATCGGCTTGCCATCATAAGTGGCTTGCTTCAGGATCGCGTCGCCTGTGCTGACAGCAGCAGCAGACAGCGGAGCGTACGTAAGCGCAGAGCTATATTGCTGACCGTCGTGAATCATCCAGGACAGGAGCTTTACCAGCTTCGTCGCACGGTCGAGGCTGCGGTTGTTGTACTTCTGCTCCTTGTAGATGATTACCCAGGAGAAGCTGGCGATGGGGTAGCCATCGGCAGCGTCCGTGTTGGTCAGGGATATCTTCGAATCTGCGGGGATCTGGGTGTTGGCGGCAGCCGTTACGCTGGCGATGCTTGGGGTGATGAAGTTACCCGCCTTGTTCTGCACCTTGGCGTAGGGCATGGAGTTTTGAACGGCATAAGCCAACTCGATGTAGCCGATAGCGCCGGGGGTTTGCTTGATCGAACCCGCAACGCCTTCGTTACCCTTTCCACCGAGCCCAACGGGCCAGTTAACGGCAGAACCTTTACCGACCTTGGTGCTCCACTCTTCGGAAACCTTTGCCAGATAAGTCGTGAAGATATTGGTCGTACCGCTGCCGTCGGAACGGTGAGCGATGACGATGCCGGTTGCCGGCAGCTTCACACCCTTATTGATAGCGGCGATCTGTGCGTCGTTCCACTTGGTGATCTTACCCAGGAAGATGTCGGCCAGAACGGAAGGCGTCAGCATCAGCGTATCCTTTACTTCGGGCAGGTTATAGCTCAGTACAACGGCGCCGGCGGTAATGGGGATATGGATAGCCGGAGCTGTCAGAGCGGAATCCTGCTTGCCGTTCATCGGGGCGTCGGAAGCGCCGAAGTCGACGGTTTTGTTGGTCAGCTGGGAGATACCCGCGCCGGAACCTACGGACTGGTAGTTTACCTTCAGGCCGCTGGTCTTGTTGTACTCGGAGAATTGTTTGGAGAACAGGGGGTTGTCGAACGAGCTGCCGGCACCGATGAGGGCGTTGTCGTCGCTGTTCGAGTTAGACGTACTGTCGGAACCGGAGGTGCTGCCACCGCCGCCGCAGGAGACCAGGCTGGCGCTGATGATGGCAAAGAATGCGCCTGCAGCCAGGGAACGCTTGATTTGAAAAGAATTTAACTTCATTTTTTTGACTTGTGGTAGTTAAGAATTGTTTGTCGTTATTGGTTCGGGTTTGTTGTGTATTATTTGCCAAATACAAAGTAGAACGTGAGGCGGTACAGTACGTCGTTGTCGCTCTTCAGCTTGCTGCCATCGGTAGCCGACGCCAGCTCACTCTTGTAATTGTTGATATAGATATTGGGCATAAAGTGCACGTTCCTGACGGGTGTAAAGTCCAGACCTGCCACGAAGAACTGCTCCTTATTATTATAGTCGAAATTTCCGGCCGGGTTGGCGTAGCTCTTATATTTAGTAACGTCTACCTTGCTGTTTGGTTTCGTATTATCGTAGCGGACGAAGTAACGGAGCTTGTTCTTTACGATGTCGCCGTGTACATAGGCAGAGATGCCTTTAGCATTGGAAGTCAGCGTATCGTTCAGGTGTGCGGCGTCGGGGGGAGCGAGCTTTGTGGCGATGTTGTCGTTTTTCATGACATTGATGTATCCTTCCACGCCGATGGTCAGAGCAGGGGTATTATAGGCGATATACCCCTTGGTCATCTGGCGGGAGTGGTGCCAGGTGCTGGTCCAGTTGAGTCTTTCGTAGTCGGCGTACAGGTCGAAAACGAGCTTCTTGTCGAAGGCCATGGCCCAGACGTCGCCGTAGAACCATTTGAAGTTGTCCGATTCGGGCTTTGCGCT
>JAFDYG010000301.1 GCA_018267545.1 Bacteroidota bacterium | reverse complement strand
CTCCAGCGGCAGGTTCAGCACCGTATTGGTCTCTGTAGTCGAAGGATGGGTGTTATCCGAAAAGACCGACGCGCGGATGTTGGGATGATATAAAAGACCAAACTCCGTCGGTTCCGTATTCCTCAAGCTCAGCTTCCCCTCGTAGGTCTGATAGGTCCTCTTCAGATCGCTCGACACGAACTTCAGCGTATCCGGCTTGAAGCCATACAGGTAACGCACGTCGTTCTTAAAGCCCAGGCTGCCACTCCACTCCAGGTTGCTCTTCGTCTTGACTGTCCCCATCAGCTTCACATCCGTCAGGCTATTCTTTTGAAAATCCTCGCTTCCCTTCGAGCTCAGCTGATCGGCAAAAAGGTTGAAGAAGGTCGATTTCCCATCCCCAAAGCTAAAGCCCGTACGGATATACGGGATATGCACATTGCCTACCCCTACTTTTATGTAGTTGTAGTTCTCCCAGGGTTTCGTGGAATCCCGCTGCAAGGCCACGGGCTTCATTTCCCCCGGCTGATAGCTGAGAAACAGAAACTGCGAGGGGATATTATAGGTAAGCCTCGGCTTCGACGTATCGATAGCCGGAGGCGCCGCATTGAAATTGATCTTCACTGCCTCGCGCAATACCGGCTTGAACGAAGAAGTGATATCGATAGTCCTGCGCTTCGTCGTATCCTGCGCCTGTACAAAAAGACCGGCACCCAAAATCCCAAATGCCAGCAGAAATGATGTTTTTCTATACATGGATCGATTTTCAGACGTGATTAATTGCCATCCCCTACCTTGCTGTTCTTCTTCTCTTCCTCCGTTACCTGCGCCAGCTTCTGCTGTGCCTGCAGCCGAAGCTCTTCTATCTTAGCATTTTCGATGATACTCTGGAATGTAGCCTTCGCATTGAAATAGTCCTTCTCACTAAAATAAATGTCCCCGAGCAGCAAATAAGCCTTCGTTACCCATTGCTCATAGGAGCCGGACTTGTTGATAACCTCGAACGCAGCCTTCTCGGCATCCTTCGGCTGGTTCTGATGGAAAAGACAATCCGCGATCTGATACCGGGCCTCGGCCGCATACTCCGACTTGGTGAGCGGAGCCGCAATCCGGAAATACTGCAGGGCCGATTCACACTGCCCTGCCGCCTGGTAAGACTTGGCAATCGCCATATTGGCCAGCACCTTGTCGTCCACGCTCACCCCCTTCTGATTCAGCAGATCCTTCGCATTGGCAACGGCATCGGGCCACTTCTGTAATTGGTACTGACTGCGGAGCAACCCACGCATAGCTTCCATTTTGTTCTCCTGCGACGAGGAGAAATCCTTGAGCTTGGAGAAGTATTTCTCGGCATTGGCATAATCCTTCAGGTTGAAGAAGTAGAGCCGGGCCGCCTGTAACAGAGACTTCTCGCCAAATTTATTCGGCGCCCTGTCCGAGACAGCCGCATAACCGACGACGGCCTTCGACCAATCTTTCTGCGAAAAATAGATCTCACTCTTATAATAGTTTGCTTCCAGCATATACTTCCCTTCGGGGAATTTGACGAGATATGCCTCGAAACGCTGCGCCGCCTGAGGGAAGCTTCCGTTGTTGAACTGAACCTCAGCCTCCTCATAAGCCAGCTGGTCCGCCTGGTTGGCAGTAACCTCGACACCCATCCCCTTGGCGAAATTGACATACTCCGAGCTGCGGCCTTCTTCTACATAAATGGTCTTGGCATTGTCCAGGCCGTCCTGCGCCTCGGGCGAATTGGGATATCGACGCAGCAACGAATCGTACTGATTCAACGCTTCTTTATTATTATTGAGATTGTACCAGGCGATACCCGACTGCAGATAAGCCTTGGGCTTCAACGCGTCAGCGCCCGGACTCCGCAGCACATTCTTCAGATAAGGCAACGCCTCTCTGTAATTCTCCCCGGCCAGGTAGGTGCCGGCGATCTCCATATTCACATCGGCAGACAGGTTGCTACCCGGATACAGCCGGTTGATCGTGTTGAGCAGCGTGATCTTATCCTTGCCATTGTTTACCCCCGCAATCATCGCCTTCTGGAAAGTGGCGTAATCGCTCGACGGCCAGGAGAAGCCGATAACCTTGTTGTACATCGCCAGCGCCGTCTTGTAATCCTTGTTCATATAGTAACAGTCCGCATTCCTTACGTAGGCATCCTGCTCCATCGGGGAAGAGCCGATCTTGGGCGTACGAGCCACCTGCTCGAAAAAACCCTGCGCCTGGCGATAGTTTTCTTTCTTTAGGAAACAGTATCCAAGATTGTACTTGGCATTATCCGGATTTACCTCGCCATTCACGGCCCCGCTCTTCAAATACTCCAGGAAGTAACGAATGGCGTCGTCGATCCGATTCAGCCGGTAGGCAATCTCCGCCTTCCAGAAATTGATAAAAGGTAATACGCTGCCGTTATTAGGGTCCTTTAGCGCCCGGTCCAGCAGCTCGTTGGCGTTTAATAGAAGACCGTCATTGACCATCTCG
>JAFDYG010000300.1 GCA_018267545.1 Bacteroidota bacterium | reverse complement strand
GTCGCCGACGTCCGCTGGGTCCCCAGGAATGAAATGGCCGCCGTCGTAGATGCGGAGGACGACCGTGAATATTCACTGAACAAAGTCAAGTCTTTTGCGCGTATACCGGGCAACAAAGAGGGGCAGCCCTTTGTGCCCAAGGCAAGCTGGTCTTTCCAAATGATCGAGGAAGACACCTTGCATCCCGAGGAAAAGCTGGCCCGGATCCAGGTACAGACACAACGGGAGATCGCCCTGCATATGCAAAAGCTCCAGCTCGATTTGCTGGCGCAGCTGGAGGCTATAAAGGCTCGTCAGGCTACCCTGCAGGCCAGCGATATCCAGGACGGCCTGGAAGGCCTGAAGCAGCAGCAGACACTGATCGAGCAGCAGCTACAGCTCCAGCGGCAGTATCTGCAGAAGGTGGACGAACTCCAAAAGAAGGCCAGGAAGATGCACCGGGTTCTTACGATCGTATATATTTAGTCCACGGCAGCTGACCGTTTAGTCCGCAGCAGCCTCCCGCCGAAGATGGCCGGAGGCGTTCCTTCCCTCACAAAATAAAAGGTCCAGAATCGACAAGCCGGATATAAAACCCGTTCGTTCCTCGAATACCTGCCGGTATCGGGGGCCATCCATTTCCCTGTTCTTCGGCAGGAATTTGTTCCGCCAGTCCTCTCCTTCCCCCGGGGCATAGACCTTCCGGTACTCCTTCGTCAGCGACACCTGCACCGGCATGCGGAGCACTTTTACCGTCCATTCGAAACAGGCCAGGTTCCAGTCAACCAGGAAGTCATACCGCGTTTTGTACAATCCTTCCAGGTCATCCCGATAGTGCTCGAACCAGGGCGACCGATTATAGCAAGAGACGATGGTCTTCCAGTGCTGCGCTTGCCAGGGCAAAGTATCTGCTATTCTGACATCCTTCATCAGCGTTTTCTGGTCCCTTCCTTTCTCCAGTGGAATGCTCAAATTGATCACTCCGTCGGCGCCTGCTATCTGGCATCGGTTGCGAAAACTCGTTTTCTGGTAGTATTCGCATTGCTCAAAAACGATATGTAAAAATTTATTTGAAATTTCATATAAGTTAATCGTTGCAAAATATTGTAAATCAATTATTAAATTCATACAAGTTTAAAAATAAAACAATTTTGTTCTAATTGGTGAAAAAGGGGCAAAACGATCAGAATGAAACCACTTATATCATCTTATTTAAGTCGATATAAGATTACATAATTACTTAAAAAACAATTAAATAATTACAAAATTAAATTACCATAATAATTAGTAGACGTTTGCGCGGTCAATCCCCTATGTTCCACGGCTAAAATCCAAGAATATTAGCGGCTATTCTCTAAAATTACGAATTCCAAATCCGACCGGAAAAACTAAAAAAGGCCATCTACCTCCAGTAAAAAATGAGGCGCTTAAAACGTCTCCCCTGCCCTCCCGGAGGGAAAGCTCAGGAAAATCCAGACGGCCAATCTGTCAGCGAAAAAATGAACACTAATTGTATCGAAATTGAACAGGCGGTTGAAGAAGACTATAATAAAATGATGACTATCAGTGCAATACTAATCTGGCACCCACTTAGAGGCTTCTCCAATACCTCCAATTTTACTACACATGCTCAGCAACTATCTCAAAATAGCCGTCCGCAGCCTCTTACGTAACAAGACGCATACCTTCATCAACGTTTTTGCACTCGCGCTGGGGTTGGCCACCTGTCTGCTGATCCTGCTTTTTGTCCAACACGAGCTGTGCTATGACCGGTTCAATAAAAAGGCCGGTCAGATGGTCCGCGTCACCTTTCGCGGTAAGATGGAAGGAGGAGAAATGCGGGAGGCGAACGTCATGCCGCCTGTCGCCGCGGTGCTCAAGAAGGAGTACCCGGAAGTGCTGGAGGCTACCCGGCTTCGAAACTATGGGCTCCAGCGGGTCAGCTTTGGCGACAAAACTCTCCGCGAAGACAACCTCGCTTTTGTCGACTCCAACTTCTTCGAGGTGTTCACTATCCCCCTGGTGAAAGGGAATGCCCGGTCTGCCCTGAGCCGGCCGAACTCGGTGGTCATTACAAAAAGAACCGCAAAGAAATATTTTGGAGAAGCCGACCCTATCGGGAAGGTTTTGGACTTTAAGGACGGTCATGAATCTTTTACGGTGACCGGTCTGATCGATGAGGTCCCGGAGACTTCCCATTTTCATTTCGACTTCTTCGCGTCTCTTTCGTCCATTGCCGAAAGCCGGAGCGATTCCTGGATGACTTCCAACTATTTCACCTACCTGGTGCTTCCCAGGGGTTACGACCCGCAAAAGCTGGAAGCCAAGCTGCCCCAGGTGATGGAAAAATACGTCTCCCCGCAGATGCAAAAGGCAATGGGGCTTTCCTTTGCGCAGTTCAAGGCAAAGGGCAATTCTATCGGACTCTATCTCCAGCCGCTGACCGAAATCCATCTCCATTCCGATCTTACCGGGGAATTGGAGCCGGCGGGAGACATTAAGTACGTTTATATCTTTACCGTGGTGGCCGTCTTCATGCTCCTGATCGCATGCATAAATTTCATGAACCTGTCTACCGCCGGTGCGTCCAAACGAAGCCGGGAGGTCGGCATCCGGAAGGTCCTGGGCTCCCGGAAGCTGGAGCTGATCCGGCAATTCCTGACCGAGTCCCTCCTGCTCACCGCCCTTTCGATGCTGCTGGCCCTGGGACTGGTCAGCCTCTCCCTGCCTTTCTTCAACCAGCTGACGGGGCTGCAGCTCCGGCTTAGCTTTACCGCTTCTCCCTGGCTGCTGCCCGGACTCCTGGCGCTGGGGCTTACGACCGGTTTGCTGGCCGGCAGCTACCCGGCTTTCTTCTTGTCCGCCTTCAAGCCGGTATTGGTGTTGAAGAACAGGACCGCCGGCAGCCGCAGCAGCTCCGGTCTGCGGAGCGGGCTGGTCGTCTTTCAGTTCTTTATCTCGACCTGTCTGATTGTCGGCACCACCATCGTCTACCAGCAGCTGTCCTATATCCGGCACAAGAAGCTGGGATATGACCGCGACCAGGTCGTCGTCGTCCAGGAGAACTGGTGGCTGGGAAAGAACGTGGATGAGTTCCGCCGGGAGCTAAAGCAAGACCCGCGGG
>JAFDYG010000002.1 GCA_018267545.1 Bacteroidota bacterium | reverse complement strand
CTACCGAGCCCCCCTCCAATTGCATCAACTGCCTGATTGTAGTGGATGTTCCCGGTGTCGTCAACCTGAACACCAACCTGAACCTGAGCAACAATTCCAAGCTGGTGATCGGCGGGACCAATACCACGGTCCTTTCTATCAACAACTCCGGCTCCACCGACTTTGCCAATGCCTATAATATTATATTGGCCAACGACGGTACCAACTCGACCATGCTCCTGTCCAACCCCAACGCCATCCTGAACGCAAACAATGCCGGTGACTACGACGGGGTCCTGACCAGCTTCGTTACCAGCGGCGTAACGACCTATTTCAAGCAGATGGGCAACGCCCCCTCCGGCTTTATCGGGAATACGGTCGGCAGCTCCGCCGCCCCCTCCTACGGTAAGACCGCTTTCGGCGCCGTCTCCCTCAACAGCACCGGCACCCTGCCCATCCTGCTGTCCGACTTCGTCGCCGTTCTGAAAGATGGTGCTACCGCCCTCTCCTGGACCACCCGAATGGAAGCCAACGGCGACCATTTCTCGGTCGAACGCAGCACTGACGCCGGCTCCCATTGGTCGACCATCGGCGTCGTCGCCGCCCACGGCAATTCTTCAACCCCCCTGAACTACAACTTCTCCGACGCCAAGGCTCCGGCCGGCACCAGCCAGTACCGTCTGCAGCTGGTCGACAAGGACGGCAAATTCGCCTACTCCGACATCAAGGTGGTCCGCAACGGAATGATCTCCTCGGTCAGCGTATTCCCCAACCCCGCCCGTGACTATGTCAACGTAACTGTCAACGGCAGCGCCATCGTCCGGCTCCTCAGCCAGTCCGGCCAAACGCTGCAAGAGAAAAGCGTCACCAGCGCTGGCAGCACGACCATCTCCCTGCCCGTCAGCTCCTATCCCCAGGGCAACTATCTCATCGTAGCCATCGGTCCCGACGGCTCGACCCAGGTATCGAAGCTGCTTATCTCCAAGTAGTGTTATATACTTAAAAACTCAAAACCCACCCTGCTTGCGCAGGGTGGGTATACTATTTTACGCCAATTTTGAGTTTATTATTTACGAAATCCAATAATCCGGTTCACGATGAAACGCCTTTTACTCTTCCTATGTTTGGGAACAATTTTAAATACCCATGCCCAGAGCATATACAACCTGGCGTCCCGTACCTACGACACTACTCTTACCAGCAATGGCTTTAACGTCTTCAACCTCAACTTCCCCCGCTGGAGTCCCGATTCCGGTCTGCTCGTATCGGTGGTGCTGACGAGCGAAATCAGCTCCCAGTACGGATTTACCCTCAAAAACATGGACGTGCAGCCTGCGACCTATCAGCTGACGATCGGTCAGCAGGACCAGTTCATCAGCCCGCAGCTGCTGGCTCCGTTGACGCACTTTGCCGCACCGAGATTGGTCGGCTCCTATCCCCTGGCTCCAGGGGAGACCACTGTCCAGGGGCCTTTCACCTTCCTGGACAAGCAATCCGCGACCGACAGCGTCACTGCGGTCGGGAACTTCCTTGGGGCGGGCAGCATCAGCATCAGCTATATGTCGTTCACCTTCAGCTCGCTCAGCACCATCAATAATGCTTCTTACGCCTATGGGGCGACGGTCAATAACAATATGCACTTTTCGCTTAAATATTACTACGTCAAGGCGGACATACTGCTGGCCGAGGGGCTGACCCACTGGGATGCGCAGGTGAAGGGCGCCAGTACGGCGCTGCTCGATTGGTCGGCTGTAAATGAAACAGCGGGACGGCGGTACAATGTTCAGCGGAGCAACGATGGGCGGCAGTTCAGTACTGTCGCTTCGATTTCGGCTTCGGCGGCCCCGGGCGCGGGCGGCAATTATACTTATACCGATCTTCTTCCCGCTGGCCAAACGGATTTTTACTATCGGTTGGAAATAGTCGATGATGCATCAACTACCTATTCACCTGTTCGGCATATCACGCTGGATGGGTCGAAGAAATCCCTGAAAATCTACCCTAACCCAGCCACGAGTTTTATCAACCTGGCCCCGCCGACGGCTGAGACCTCGAGCTGGCAGGTGGATATTTTGTCCTCTGCAGGTACCCTGGTTCAGCGCGAAACCTCGGCCCAAACCCCGGTTATCCACGTCGATTTTCGGGCTAAAATGTCCGCGGGAACTTATTTCGTCCGGGCCGTGGACCTGCGTGGGCACAAGGTTTATACGGGTTCGTTCATGGTAATTGGTGAAAAGTAAAAAGGCCGAAATTTTAATCTCCTTTAATGTCCGATCTTATATGCTCATTTAAAATAGCTTACAGGGTTTTCCCTAGGTGAAAGCCTAATTTTAATGGGAAACCTACTTAGAGGGACGAAATAAATTGACAATCTTTGTAGTTTATAGGATAACACGCATTCCTAAATATTCGTACCCATGAGACCGCGCAGAATCCAATTATCCGGGGTTTTTCCTGCCCCGCTCTTGCTTGTGGTGACGTTGACGGGAGCCTTCCTGCGCCCACAACTTGCTGAAGCTCAATGTACAGGTGGCACAATACAGTCTGTCACCTACAGCACGACCCTAACCGGCACCGGAACGGCCACTTATGGCTTTACCTTGCCGCAGTTCAATCCCAGTCCTCAGGGCTACACACTTCTTTCGGCAGTCGTCAGTTCACGAGCGACTACGACCAATACCATTACTTTTACAAACACACTTGGGTCGGAACAGGATTTCGGTCCGCAGATAAGCCGCTCGGATAATGTCAGGCTTGGCGCTTCGGTCGTCAAGAATGGAAGCGCACAGTATAACGATTATGACTATACGATACTGGATCCGACGGGCATGCCCAACGACGAGGTTACCTATGGGCCAGGTACTATCTACGACAATACCCAGATCTTCAGCGACTCGATTACCAACACCAGTACGCTGACCACCAAGTACCAGGGGGCAGGCAATCTCAACCTTACCTATGCCTCTACCTTCTTTGTGAACAATGTACAGCAGGGGATCAATATCGTCACCGATTTTCATGACAATATCAATTTCTCGGTCACTTATTATTTCTGTAACCCCACTACGCTTGCCACGGGCATCCTCGACTTCACCGCCGAGCGTACGGACGAGGAAACGGCCACTCTTAAATGGATCAACACTAACGAACAGACCGGCCGCCGCTACGTCGTCGAAGTCAGCGCCAACGGGCAAGACTTTGCTCCCGCTGGCACCGTACCCTCCGACATGTCGGGTGACGAAGCGAGTTACAATTATATTTATCCCATTCCTCCGTCGGCAACGGGCAAGCTCTATTTCCGCATCAAGCAAGTAGAGTCCGATGGCAAGGCTTCCTGGTCGGATGTCCGCACCATCAGCCTCGATGGCAACGGTCTGCAGGTCTTTACCATCTATCCCAACCCTCCCACCGATTATATCAACCTGACCATTCCCGGAGTCGTCCAGGACTGGCAGATCGATATCTTCACCGCGAGCGGGTCGTTGATCCATAGCAACCTTTACCGGAGCACTCAAAGTCCCAAGATCATATTCTCCCGGAGGCTGGCCGCAGGCAGCTACTTCGTACGCGTGACCAGTCCGCGGAGCGGGAAGCGTTATAGCGGGTCATTCCTGGTGAGATAGTTTTGGTAACTTTGCAGCGTGAAGCTGCCGATCTATCTTGACTACAATTCCACCACGCCCTGCGACCCCCGCGTCGTAGAAGCCATGCTGCCCTATTTCACCCAGAAATTCGGCAATGCGGCCAGCCGCAGCCATGCCTTTGGCTGGGAAGGGGAGGAAGCCGTAGCGCTGGCCCGCGAACAGGTGGCCGCGTTGATCGGGGCCGATCCTTCCGAGATCGTTTTTACTTCCGGGGCCACTGAAAGCGATAACCTGGCGCTAAAAGGCGTTTTTGAGCTTTATGCGGCTAAAGGCAAGCATATTATTACCGTAGAAACCGAGCACAAGGCCGTGCTCGACACCTGCCACCATCTTGAAAAATTGGGGGGAGAGATTACCTGGCTGCCGGTGGATAGGGAAGGCCTTATCGACCTGGGGGAGCTGGAGTCGGCCATCCGGCCCGATACGGTTTTGATCAGCGTCATGTACGCCAATAATGAAATCGGGGTATTGCAGCCGGTAAAAGGCATCAGCGAGATCGCCCGGAAACACGGCGTCCTGTTCTTTACCGACGCTACGCAGGCTGTTGGGAAGATTCCCGTCAATGTGGATGGTGACGGCATCGACCTCCTCGCCCTCAGCGCACATAAATTATACGGCCCCAAGGGCATCGGGGCCCTCTACGTCCGCCGCAGGAATCCCCGGGTACGGCTGCAGGCGCAAATGGACGGAGGCGGCCACGAGCGTGGCATGCGCAGCGGGACTCTCAACGTTCCGGCTATTGTAGGGCTCGGCCAGGCATGCGCCATCGTCCAAGCTCAAATGGATGCCGATACAGCCCGTATCCAGCCCCTCCGGGACCGCCTCGAAGCCGGCCTGCTGCAGATCGAAGGCGCGCACGTCAACGGGAGCCGTTCCCACCGGCTCCCCCATACGACCAATCTCTCTTTTAGCCATATCGACGGACAGGCGCTTCTTGCCGCTTTGGCCAAAGACGTCGCCCTTAGCTCCGGCTCGGCCTGCACCTCGGCCTCCATGGAACCCAGCTATGTCCTCAAAGCCCTGGGCCTTGGAGACGACCTTGCGCACAGCAGCCTTCGGCTGGGTCTTGGACGATGGACGACGGAAGAAGAAGTGGATTATGCGGTTCAAAAGATCACCGAAACAGTGGCGAACCTAAGAGAGAAAAGCATAAGATGGGAACGCAGATAAAATATATAATATTTCCTTATGCGATAATATGAAATATTTGTAATGTGTTTTTTCGCTCTCGAATTGACTAAAAACAAAAAACCCGCCTTACTAGGGGCGGATTTTTTCATGCAGTTGGTTTCGGTTGAATGTCTTTGTTGACCTCACCTTTAAATATCTTTTCGAAGGATGGTTGTTTTTGTAAGAGCATGCGAATATAAGGATATCCACTTTACGATGCGCTTTTAGTAGCATTTAATTTATTTCATTTTTCCACATTTTACAAAATGTAATATGTAAAATCCCTTTAACAAACTGCCTTATACACAATAAGTATCCCATTTAAAACGCTAATAGTCATATTTTCGCTTCTACTATGTGGGCAGTATGCAAAAAGGAACTCCGCCAATTTTTTAGCAGTCTGACGGGTTATATCGCCATCGTCGTTTTCCTATTATTGAACGGTCTCCTCCTATTCGTTTTTCCGGATACGGATATCCTCG
>JAFDYG010000029.1 GCA_018267545.1 Bacteroidota bacterium | reverse complement strand
CGGGATGAGGGGTATACGGTGGAGGAGACATCGATCAATATCGACGATGTCGTCCGAGCTTATCAGGCGGGTGAGCTGAAGGAGGTATTCGGGACGGGTACGGCTGCTACCATCTCGATGATCAAGGAGTTGAAGTACGAAGACTATATCATCAAGTTCGATACGGATACCTGGAAGGTGGCTCCGACGGTGAAAAGGGTGCTGACCGATATCCGGGAAGGCCGCCGGCAGGATACGAGGGGGTGGATGTTTAAAATCTAGCGGGTGCGGGTTGGGGGCCGCGTCTGTGGTCGATCAAGCCCGAATTTCCCGGTTTTTGTGAAAATATTTGTTTATTTCCGGAGGGGATGCTACTTTTGCAGTCCCAAAATCCAAACGGGCGAAAGCCCGTGGCCGAAGGCCAGATATTAGCGTTATAAGGGAGATGCGCTATTTTTCTGGAAAGCACATCTCCCGCCTATAAAAGGTTTAGAATGCCTACGATACAACAATTAGTAAGAAAAGGAAGAGAGATTATTCGTGCAAAGAGCAAATCCCGTGCGCTGGACGCTTGTCCTCAGCGTCGTGGTGTTTGTACCCGTGTATATACGACGACCCCCAAGAAGCCTAACTCCGCTCTCCGTAAGGTAGCGAAGGTTCGTCTGACGAACAAGGTCGAGGTGATCGCCTATATCCCAGGTGAAGGGCACAATCTCCAGGAGCACTCCATCGTGCTTATCCGCGGTGGTCGTGTTAAGGACCTTCCTGGTGTTCGTTACCATATCGTTCGTGGCAGCCTGGATACGGCTGGTGTGAAGGATCGTAAGAAGAGCCGTTCCAAGTACGGTACCAAGAAAGAGAAGGCCGGTGCAAAACCCGCAGCAAAAAAATAATTGATAAATAAGTAATTATATCAGAAAATGAGGAAGACTCAAGCCAAAAAGTTACCGCTCGCCCCTGATGCAAGGTACAACGACATCCTGGTGACCCGTTTTGTGAACAACCTGATGTGGCAGGGTAAGAAGAACACGGCTTACAATATTTTCTACGATGCCATCGAGAAAGTGGCAAAGCAGACCAACGAAGACGGTTATGATATCTGGAAGAGGGCATTGTCCAATGTCACTCCTGCCGTAGAAGTTCGCAGCCGTCGTATCGGTGGCGCTACGTTCCAGATTCCTTCTGAAGTTCGTCCGGATCGTAAGATCTCATTGAGCATGAAGTGGTTGATTCGTTACAGCCGTGAAAGAAACGGTCGTAGCATGGCCGACAAGCTCGCGGGCGAGATAGTTGCAGCCAGCAAGGGTGAAGGCGGCGCTTTCAAGAAGAAGGAAGATACGCACCGTATGGCTGAAGCCAATAAGGCTTTTGCCCACTTCAAAGTATAGATTTTATTTTATACATATATGGAACCCCGCACGAATGCGGGGTTCTTGTTTTTAGTGGGGAAAAAATGGGGAGATACAACCGGGCCTTAGGTGCGAAAAAGGGGGATTCGGCTGCATTTTGCATGAATAATTTTAATTACCTTTGCGCACTATTTAATAAATAACAATGGCAGACTTAAAATTTCAAAGAAACTTCGGGACTTCGGCCCATATCGACGCCTGCAAGACCACAACCACCGAGCGGATCTTACGCTACACGGGGATGATTCACAAAATCGGTGAGGTGCATGATGGTGCGGCTACGACCGACTGGATGGAGCAGGAAAAGGAACGTGGTATCACGATCACCTCGGCTGCCGTAAGCTGTCAATGGAACTTCCCTACCGTAAAGGGT
>JAFDYG010000299.1 GCA_018267545.1 Bacteroidota bacterium | reverse complement strand
TCTTGATCGAGTTGGCGAAGACGAGGATTTTTTCCTTGCCTTCCTTGGCGATCAGGCCGATATCGGACAGGGAGACGAAACGTTTGTCGTTGAGCCAGTAGTCTTTTGTAGAGCGGATCATGACGTGGTAGATGCCTTTGAATTCGGGCAGCCTGTCGGTGATGTTTAGATTGAGGAGGCGTCCGCTGCCGTTGCCGCTCTTGGGGAGGTTTCTTGTATCCACTTCCTGCTCATAGATGACGTCGCCGAGGAAGAAGTCGGGGTTGGAGTAGCCGTAGTAGTCTCCCCCACCCTCTTCATCTTCGCTGGAGCTGCGGGTTTCTGTATTAGTGCGTGTTTCTTTGGGATAGTAGCTGTTGCCTTGCGCCGACAGCAGGTTATTCTCGTAGATTTTGGAGATGATGACCTTGACTTTGGGGACGTTGACGATTTTGACCTCGATGTTTTGTGCACCTTTGCCCGAGAGGTAGACGCCTTTGCTGTTGGCGAAGCTGATAGCGGGCGCGAGCTCTCCGAAGGTGATATTGGTCGTATATTCTTCGTGCAGGACGCCGCCGATACGGCCACGAAGGCCCTTGGCGAGGGTCAGGGCGTAGCTTTTCGACTGGTCGAAGTTGTCGCTTTTGATGATAAAGCCGTCGTCGGCTGGTTCTACGCTGAACTTCACGGCAGGGGAAAAGGATACGGCGGCGGCGAGGGTGGCGGTTATTAGCTGCTGGCTGGTCTGGACATGGATTTCGCCGGTTTCGCCGTCGTGCTGGGGGGTTACTTCATTGATAGTAAGGACGAAGGGGGAAGGGATGGCGGATGTCGTTTCAATTGGCTCCTTTAGGCCGTTTGTGCCGCCGTCGGGAAGGAGACCTTTGTCGATGGCGATCTTTGCGTCGAGGGTTTTGTCCTCCATCTTCAGCGCGGTAAGGCGGATGCTGAGGCGGTCCGATGTCGAGAGGGTTTGGAAGCTATAGTTGATCGGTTTGCCGTCGACCTGGATAGTCAGCTTGTCCTTTAGCGAATTGGGGTTGACCGGGTAGTTGAATTGAAGGTCCATCTGGGGCAGGGCGGTGCTGCTGTTTTCGTCCTGGAGCACCCAGGTGGTATTGGTGCTTTCGAGCTTTAAGTCCGGGGTATGGAAGACGAGGTTGTCGCTTTTTCCGATGCGGCCGAACTTACTAAACTTCAGGATGTCGCTGTTGAGGGTCGCCTTGAAGGTCGTAGCGGGCGCGAGCGGCTGAGCGGGTGAGAAGACGAGCTCGTCGGGATGCTCCCAGCGGAAGCGTCCGGGTATTTTGGGTTCGAAGGAGACGTATTGGGTGGAATCCCATTGGTCGAGGAGGGAGTCCTTGATAAGGGGTTGGTCGAAGCGGAAGACCAGGTTGCCCAAGGCCGGTACTTCGTCGCGGGCATTGGTGGATTCGAGATTCACCATGCTACGGTTACAGGATAAAATAAACAGGGTTGAAAGGGCGGTCAGGAGAATGGCGGTTAAGCCAGAAGGTTTACGCATAGAAGGAGTGATGAGAGTTTTTTGTAAAACTGCTGTTAATATACACAAAAGGGTATAAAAAAACTAGTTCGTTTGCTTGCAAGCGAATTAGGAAAACATGAAATTAGGGGGAGCTAAGGAGGATGTGAGGATTGCATATAGTGGAATAAATTCCGGTATGAAAATACATAACAGGAAAGGCTATCTGCAAGTGGTGATGTGATAAGAATTTGTTAATTACTTTTTATTGCCGGATTACCGGACGACTATGTTTCTTCGATTCCGCTGGATTAAGATTGTTTTGGTTGCGATTGTGGGTGGTTTCTTCCTTTTTCTTTTGTTGAACTGGATGTTTCCGTTGGCGGATCGGGTGGAGTATTCTACGATCGTGATGGACGACAAGGGGGAGGTCGTGCATGCCTTCTTGACCAAAGATCAGCAGTGGCGGATGAAGACGGAGCTGAATGAGATCTCGCCGCTTTTGCGAAAGACGATCATCGAGAAGGAGGACAAATACTTTTACTATCACCGGGGGTTTAATCCTTTTGCGACCACCCGGGCGCTGGTGTGGAATATTTTGCGGATGAGGCGGACGTCGGGGGCTTCTACGATCACGATGCAGGTCGCTCGCTCGCTGGAGCCGAAGGAGCGGACGTACTGGAATAAGTTTCGGGAGGTGTTCCGGGCGTTTCAGCTGGAGTGGAAGTATAGCAAGGACGAGATCTTGCAGCTGTATCTGAATAAGGTTCCTTATGGCGGGAATATCCAGGGGGTGAAGTCCGCTTCGATTTTGTACTTTAAGAAGAATCCCGATCATCTGTCGCTGGCGGAGATTACTGCACTTTCGATCATTCCAAACCGGCCTTCTTCGCTGGTGATGGGGAAGAATAACGATAAGATTGTTGAAGAGCGGAACAGGTGGCTGCGGCGGTGGGCTTCGGAAGGTGTGTTTACGCATCAGGAAATTGCGGACGCGCTGGCGGAGCCGCTGACGGCTACCAGGGGGGCGGTACCGGCTTATATTCCGCACCTGGCCTGGAAGCTGAAGAAGAAGGGGGGGCCGATCATTCATACAACGATCGAGATGAATAAGCAGTGGAAGATCGAGAAGCTGGTGAAGGATTATTCGCGGACGCTGGCGTTGAAGAATATCCGTAATGCGGCGGTGATCGTGATCGACAATGCTACGCACCGGGTGGTGAGCTATGTGGGGAGCGCGGATTTTCGGGATTCGTCGGACGGGGGGCAGGTGAATGGGGCGGCAGCGATCCGTCAGCCGGGGAGTACGTTGAAGCCGTTGCTGTATGGTCTTTGTATGGATGCGGGGCTGTTGACGCCGAAGATGACGATTACGGATGTTCCGGTCAATTATGAAGGGTATGCGCCGGAGAACTACGACAAGCGGTTCAATGGGTATGTGACGATGGAGTATGCGTTGGAGCATTCTTTGAATATACCGGCGGTGAAGGGACTGAAGATGCTGGGGAAGGATAAGCTGGTGGCTAAGCTGTC
>JAFDYG010000298.1 GCA_018267545.1 Bacteroidota bacterium | reverse complement strand
CGGGCTGGGCTTCTTTGTTGTCTGCGCCCATGCGGTAGGTGCCGCCGGGTACCCAGGTCATGCCGGGATGGGCGGCCAAGGCTGCCGCGGAGGGAGGGGGGGCTGCTGTCGTGTTTTGAGCGGTAAGGTTGAGATTGGGGGCCGGGAGCTGAGGCGTGGCGGCTGCAAAGCGGGATGGGATGTTCGATTCGCAGGATACCGCTTTTTCTTTTTGCTGGCTTGTAACGTTGGCAGCGCTTTTTGGCTGTTGGTTTTCCCTACAGCCGAGGCACAGCAATACAACAGATAGTAAAAGTAAGCTCCTTTTCATGCTCGGATTATGTCCTGCAAAATAAGCAATTACTATTCGACTACCAATTCTCTTGCGTAGATGCCGGTTCCGCCGGGGCGGATGACCCGGATGATATAGATGCCGGCGGGCATGCGGGGAGGGATGTTCCAGCTGGTGGTCTGGGCGTTGTTGTCGACCTGGACGGTTTGTTCCTGGACGAGGATTCCGGTGGGGGTGAAGAGGGTGAGGCGGTATTTTCCGGGGTCGGTGTTCCAGGATAGGCGGAAGGTAGAGCCTCGGACAATGGGGTTGGGGAAGATGGTGAGCTCGTTGTTGGAATGGGGTGGAGGAGGTGGGGGCGGGGGATTAGGGGTGTTTTTTTCGGGGAGGATGCCTAGGGCGCTTAGCGTATCGATGATGATTTTTTTCACGGTATCGATTTTTTTAGGACTTGTACAAATAATCTTTCCAGTCCACACATTATCGTACAAAGAGGAGTCGGACGGTATATGGGTAGGACCAGGTTCAGGGGAAAGAGTGTCGTTTGAGAGGGGTACTAAACCAATAACGACTGGATCGATTTTTCCGAACTGTGTCGGTTCTGTCTCACCCTGAAGAGACAGTTTTGATGTATCGTCTCCTCTCTCTGCGACAATGGGGAGAATCATTCCGACAAATTTTTCATCGTTTTTTGTTAAATGAGAGGAAGAATCTTTTAAAATCAATGGGGCCTTCGTTTTTGTTCCGGGATGGTGTAATGGTTCGTTGTTGGTAAGCAGTAATCCGGCGGTTAATAATATCGACCATCCAGGCATCCGATTCTGCTGCACCGTAGACAATGGCACAAGCTGCCGGTCGATTTGTCTGGAAGTTAAGCGGCCGCAAACATTTGAGCCGGCTTTCGACATATATTGGATGATTTCCGTGTCCGTCATCGTCGTAAAATCGATGACGGTCTTTTGACAAGAATCGCAATGACGGCCCTTTCCTATGGGATGCATGGCGTCCCAGCTTTCTGTGCAGGGGGTGGGGATCTGCAGTTTGATTGGCTTATCCATAGCAGCGGGGTTTGATAGTAAGATGCAGAGGTCGGGGAAATTGCATAAATGCATTTCAGCTGGCGGTGCGGGAGGCGGACAGGTGGGGACAAAAAACGCGGTATCGGTGTTTTTTAGATCGTGAAAATTTTGTATCGTCGCAATCTATGAACTCTCCACTGAAGGCTGGACGCAGGGAATGGATTGGACTGGCGGTGCTTGCGCTGCCGGCTTTACTCGTGTCGATGGACACGACGGTTATGTATTTGGCGGTGCCTGCGCTGAGCGCGGCGTTGAAGCCGAACAGCGTGGAGCTGTTGTGGATCTCGGATAGCTTTGGCTTTTTGGAAGCGGGCTTTTTGATTACGATGGGGACGCTGGGGGACAGGGTAGGGAGAAGGCGGTTGTTGCTGGTTGGGGGTGTTGCCTTTGCGATTGCTTCGGTGATTGCGGCTTTTGCGCCGAGCGCGTTGCTGCTGATTTTGTCGAGAGGGTTATTGGGAATTGCGGGGGCTACGCTGCTGCCTTCTACGTTGTCGATTATCCGCCACCTTTTTCATGACGAGCGGCAGCGGACGGTTGCTTTTGGAATTTATACGACTTGTTTTTCCGCGGGGACCATGCTGGGGCCATTAGTAGGGGGGATCTTGCTGGGTCATTTTTGGTGGGGGGCAGTATTTTTGATACCCGTGCCGCTGATGCTGATCCTGCTCGCGTTGGGGGCGAAGCTGCTGCCTGAATTTCGCGAGGAGAAGCCGGCTCCGATGGATTTGATCAGCACGGCTTTGCTGGTGGCTTCGGTATTGAGCTGTATCTATGGGATCAAGCAAATATCAGCGGGTGGGGTAGAGATGTTGTCTGCGGTCTTTATCCTGATGGGGCTGGTGCTGGGCGGCGTTTTTGTTTCGAGGCAAAGGACGGAGCGTTATCCGCTGATCAATCTTCATCTTTTTCGTAGTCTCCGGTTCAACGTGGCGTTGACGGCGCTGCTCTTTTCTTTATTCGCCTGGGCGGGGATGTATCTTTTTGTCGGGCAGTATTTACAGCTGGTGTTGGGACTGGACCCGGTGAAGGCGGGGCTGCTGACGATGCCGGGCGCTGCAGGCGGACTTCTTTTTTGTATGTCGACGCCGGTCATTGTTAGGTGGGTCCGGCGGGGACTATTGATGGCGATCGGGTTGCTTATCATGGTCGTTGGCCTGGGGTTGCTGAGTGTGATAGGTTTGCATGGACTGCCTGAGCTGATAGCGGCGGAGGTATTGCTATCCGGTGGCTGTGGAGTGGTTGTAACGATCGGGATCGATATGGTAGTAGCTGCTGCGCCGCCGGAGAATGCGGGTGCGGCGGCGGGAATTTCGGAGACAAGCACGACGCTTGGCGGAGCGCTGGGGATTGCGCTGCTGGGGAGCATCTGGACGGCGAGCTATCGGTCCAGGATGGATTTTGCGGTTCCACCGGGTATACCGGCGGAACTGAAGGAGGCAGCTAGGAATACGCTGGGCGAGGCGCTATCGGCAGCTGGTCAGCGGGGCGGGCCGCTGGATGCGTTGCTGATCAATAATGCCCGCATGGCCTTCATCCAATCATTAAATTTTACTTCAACTATTTGCGGGGTCGTTATATCGATTGTAGCCGGCTGGGTCGCGCTGAGGCTCTGGAAATTGCGCTAGCTTCATTGCCAGCCGCTGCGTCCCCAGGCGACAAAGAGGGCAACTGCCAGGACAAACAAGTTCAATGCTACATTTTTGGGTTCCTTCAATCTATAATGAATAGGCGCTGCGAATAACATAATTAGGGCGAAGCAGCCTGCGGTAATGGGTGTCAGGAAGGGTAGAATGTGTGCCCACCAGGGAAAGATTACACCGATGGCGCCTAATATTTCGCTTATACCGATGAAGCGAATCATAACGGCTCCGCGGCCGACTACGCCCGTCTGTCCACGGGCGATGAGCTGCTGCTCCGAATAGATCGATTTATTGATTCCCGAGTATAGGAAGATGACTGCCAATACTATCTGGCCTGTCCAGAGGATGTTGTTCATATGTAATAAGTTTATACCTGCAAAGCTGGTATAGATAGCGTGGACTTCCTTTGACATTTGTCAAAAAGTAAAAGATAGCCGTGGTACTAACCCTGAGAACGGATACGGCTAAGGGTTTCCTGTGTAATGCCGAGCCAGGAGGCGATGATTCCGAGGGGAACTCTGTTTATGAGAGATGGATTAGCGGAGAGAAGCTGCCGATAGCGATCGTGAGCGGTAGCGAAGTGGAGGTCGTCGAATCGCTGCTGCAATTGGATGATGCCCTGACTGAGCAGAAGGCGGCCGAGGCGGTCTATATCGGGGTATTGCTGATAAAGACGTTCCAGGTTGGAATAAGAAATGGCCCAGAGCGTAGAGTCTTCGAGCAGCTGTATACCTCGCCGGTCGGGCTCGTGAGTCAGGAAGCTGATGATGGAGACGGCGATAGCATTTTCGGCGCTGATCCAATCGGTGACGTCCTTGCCGTCTTTGATATAATAGGTTCTGGTGAGTCCTTTTTCGATAAAATAAAAATAATGACAGACGGCGCCGGGGTGAAGGAGGTCGTGTCCCTTGGGTAGGTCTAATCGTTGAAGCACCGATTCGAGGGCCGTTTCACTGGCGTCCGACAAATGGGTAAATCCCTTTACAAAAGAAAGAAAAGCGTTCATTTTATAGTTAGCGTATAAGCGTGACGGTCCCCTTTAAATTAATGGTTGAAGCGGAGCTTCCTTGAACATGAAATTGCGCATACCAAACAAAGCTACCGGCATCGAGCCGGTTGCCCCGGTATCGGCCATCCCAGCCTTCGGTAAAGTTATGTGTTTCGAATAGCTTTTCACCAAGCCGGTTGAAGATGATCAGGTGGTATTCATCGATAGGGATACCTACGATTGGTTTGAACAGATGGTTCCTGCCATTGCCGTCGGGGGTAAAGGCATTGGGGAAATAGACGCCAGGATTGCATATACTGCCTTCGACAGCGATGCTGTCCCAGCCGGGGCACCCATTATAGCCGGTCACTTCCAGTTTATAGACGCCCGGGTGGGTAACTGTAACCTGCCGGCTGGTGGAACCGTCGAACCATTGGTACGCTTGCCACTGGCCGATGGGCTGGAGCTGGACCTCGTTGTCGAGACATTGTGGGGGACTGATGGATAGGAAGTGCTGTGGGCGTTCCTTTATTTGCACATGGATGGAATCGAGGATCTGACAGCCGCGATCTTTGGTGGCAATGCAAATGAATGTCATATCTTTTTGCGGATAGGCTTTTGCGGTAGGAGAATTGGCGCTTTCCATCGAGCCGGCTGGCGACCAGGTATAGGCGATAAATCCATCCGGGGCCCTAAGCAGCAGCGTATCGTTACGACAGACAGAAGTATCGGGTCCCAGGTCGAAAGAGATATCGGGGGCTTGTGTGATCGTAATGGCGTCGTGATAGGGATTATTGCAGTAATCCAGGGCGGTAACGTTGTACTGGCCTGGTGTCCAGGCGGTATAGGTAGATTGGGTGGAACCGTCCTGCCAGAGATAGGACTTGAAGCCGGCGCCTGCGTCAAGGACGACGGTGCTTTGTTTGCACAGGGCGATGTCGTCGCCGAGGTCGATGCTGGAAGGAGAACGGAAGGCGTGGAGGGTGATGCTATCTTTTAGGATGCGGCACTTGGCGGTGAGCATGGCATAGAGCGTAACGGCGCCGGTATCCTTGAAGACCAGCTCGATGGTGGAGTCGGTGGTTTTGCTGATGGCGGCTTTGGAAGAATTGAGCTGCCAGTGGACGGGCAGGCCGCAGCCGGGAGCCCTGTTGGCGAGATAGGTGATGGATGTGGCGTTATCCGCGCAGACGGAGTCCATACCCGAGATGGAAAGCTGGTTGCAGAGGGTGGGGTTGGAGCAATAGTCGGTAGAGGGCATCTGGACCTTGAGGAAGCTTGGGGCGATGTCTGTTGCGGTGACGGTTATGTCAGCGTCTTCGGGTGGGAGAGATGTCGTGATCATGGCCGGCTGGCCGATAGCGGGAAACTCTTCGATGACCGAGCATTCGCCGTTGCCTCCGGGCGGTGAGGACAGGCGAAGGGCGCTGTCGGTCTTGAGCAGATAACAATTCTGTACCCGGGCGGAGGCGAGTGCGTTGCCGATGGCCGCTATGCCGCCGTCGGGGGCGCTTTGGATGCGAAAAACAGAGGCCCCGTCGATAGTAGGATAACGAAATGCGTGCACCAGCTGGCCATCCGGGGTCAGCTCGGCGATGGCTGGATTTTTTGAAGTGGTGGAATTTAACGGGCTATAGGACATGCAGATATTTCCGTTGGACAGAATGGCGATGTCGGTCCGGCCGATGCCGCCGAAGCTGGTTCCGTCGATGGTATAGACGGATTGCGGAACACCGGCGCGGTCCGTGAGGAGGACGCCGCAGCGGTAGGTTAAGGCTCCGGCGATGGTGACCTGGTCGGTGAAGCTTATAGCCCATCGATTGTCTATCGGCAAGATCCGGCTCATTTGTGCGCTTGTCGCGCCGGGCAAGACGTAAGACTTAGCCCAGGCCGGAGTGCCGTTATTCTTGTCGACTATAAGGACCATATTACCTATGCCCGAAAGATTGCTGCCTTCGGCTACGATGGCCAGCTGGGAGCCGTCTTCGATCATCGCCCTCGGATAGCCGGCATAGTCGTAGAGATATTCTTTGGACCATTCGACGTTTCCGGCTGCATCGATCCTGGTTAGAATCATCGGCTGGTGTAAAGGACTCGTCGCTGTTGAAGAGCAGATGAAGGCACCGCCGTCTTTTGCAGCCAGGATAGCGTGCCCGGCCAGGGGGTAAAGCGGGGCGTTGTAGAGCCTGGACCAGAGTAGGTTTCCTGAGGCGTCCAGCCTGTAAAGATTGGCTCCTCCAATAAGCGGAGAACCGGTAGTATAGCCGAAGTGCAGCGAAGAGCCGTCTGATAAAAAGGTGGAAGCATAGCCCATATTGCTGCCGGCGTCGCCGATGATGCTCGACCATTGAATCCGTCCGGCGGGGTTGAATTTGGTGATGAACATATCCGGGTCGCCTTTGCCAAAGCTGCGGGAATTACCGGTTACCAGCATGTATCCTTTCGGGTCGATGGCAAGGTCTTCCGAAAACTCATAGGTGGCGCCGCCGAATTTTTTTTGAAAGGTGTGGATAGAGCAGGTATCCGGTGTGGGCGAGGGTAGGTTGAAACAGCCGCCTTTGGGGCAGGAGATATATACGAAATAGCTGCGGTCCGCATCGAGGCAGAGCGCATTGTCGGTTTTTGCGACCAGCTTGACGGTATATGAGCCGACAGAGGGAAAGGTGTAGCTGAGATTGGCATCCGTCGATACAAGGGTCCCATTGACATACCATTGATAGGAGACGGCTCCACTGGAAGTGTTGTTGAAAGTGTAGGTTGTTCCCGTCTCGCTTAGGTCGGGAGGTACGGTAAATCCGGGTGTGACCGGTGAAGGGCAGGGAACCATACAGGACTTGCAGGCGAGCAGGCTCGAACGCAGCGTTTGGATGGCGGCGTTCATCCGGTCGGACTGTCCCTGGGTAAATACCTTCATACAGTTGTAATTACCATAGTCCATATAGTCGCTCGTGAGGTCGTTCTGGTCGGAGGAGAAACCGGAGAGGGCATCCGTAGAGCAGCTGTTGACGGGCTGGTTGCAGGCGACGCCGGCGGTGCTCTGGTCGGGGGGCGTATCGCAGACGCGGTCACCGTCGATGGAGCAATCGGTATTGGTACAGCCGCCTTCGAAGGTATGGTACAGGCCGAGGTAGTGTCCCATTTCGTGTGCGACCACTATGTCATTGGCGTAGGAGGTACCGAAGACGGAGACTCTTATGACAATTCCGTCGAGGGCGCTGCCGTGGCTTTCGGGATGGGTGGAATAACCTGCGAGGACAGGCCCCATGGACGCAACGATCCAGATATTGATATAGCAGAGCGGGTTCCAGCGGCGGATGTTTT
>JAFDYG010000297.1 GCA_018267545.1 Bacteroidota bacterium | reverse complement strand
TGGATTTTGACAGATTTGCCCTATCTTTGCAAACCGAAAAAAAGGGTGGTACTGTACCCGGGAACAAACAGTACGATTGCCCACATGGCTCCACAAGTGTCCGCCTGAGCGGAACGCCGGCAGGGTGAAACGAATAAATTGGACTACAATGCCCAAGGTTAAAACCAACTCCAGCGCCAAAAAGAGGTTTAAAATTACCGGCAGCGGGGAGATTACTTTTCAGAAAGCGTTCAAACGCCACATCCTCACCAAGAAATCCACCAAACGCAAAAGAGCGATGAGACAAAAAGGTACGGTTCAACCCGCTAACCTCGATTTCGTAAAACGCCTGCTGCGTCTGAAATAGTAACCTCAACTTTAAACTCATTTAAGATATGCCTCGTTCAGTAAATGCCGTTGCTTCCAAAGCACGCAGGAAAAAAATACTCAAGCAAGCCAAAGGCTTCTACGGCAAACGTAAAAACGTATACACGGTTGCCAAAAACGTATTGGAGAAGGGTCTTCAGTACCGCTATGTCGGCCGCAAATTGAAGAAGAGAGAATACCGCACGCTGTGGATCGCCCGTATCAACGCTGCCGTCCGCGCCGAAGGTCTTACCTACTCCGTGTTCATCAACAAGCTGGCCAAGAAAGGCATCGGCCTGGACCGTAAGGTACTCGCTGATCTGGCCATGAACGAGCCGGAAACCTTCAAGAAGCTGGTTGACGCCGTCAAGTAAAATGCACCACATCCCATATAAAGGTGAGCCCCATTCCGGGCTCACTTTTTTTTATTTTATCAATTCTGCAAAAACCTCCATTTTTGCATAGTTTTTTTGGTAATGTTTACTAAAAGTCATTTTCTATAACCATTAAATTTGACTCACTCTGGATCAGATGAATAATACGTACACCGACCTGGTGACGCAAACTTTTAACTTCCCGCAAGAAGGTTTTGAGGTAAAAGACAACTACTTACAATTTAATGGTCTCGATCTGAAGGCGCTAATCGACAAGTATGGTACGCCGATGAAGCTGACCTACCTGCCCAAGATCGGCAGCCAGATCAACAAGGCTAAGAAGATGTTTGCCGCTGCAATCAAAAAGCACCACTACGAAGGCAAATACTTCTACTGCTATTGCACAAAGAGCTCGCACTTCTCCTTCATCGTAGAAGAAGCGCTGAAAAATGATATCCACCTGGAGACTTCCTACGCCTACGACATCGAGATCATCAAGAAGCTGTACCAGCGCAAGAAGATCACCAAGGACACCTTTATTATCTGTAACGGCTTCAAGCAAAAGCCCTACACCAGCCGTATCGCCTCCCTGCTCAACAGCGGCTTCAAGAACGTGGTTCCCATCCTGGATAACAAGGAGGAGCTGCAGCAGTACAAGCGTTCGGTAAAGGTCCCCTTCAAGCTGGGTATCCGCGTCGCCGCGGAAGAAGAGCCCAACTTCCCCTTCTATACCTCCCGTCTCGGCTTTCGCGCCCGTGACGTGCTGGAATTCTATGTAGACAAGATCGAAGGGAACGAAGACCGCTTCCAGCTGAAGATGCTCCATATCTTCCTGAACAAAGGCATCAAGGACGATATCTATTATTGGTCCGAGCTCAACAAGGTCATCAACCTTTACTGCCAGCTCAAAAAGATCTGCCCCGAGCTCGACTCGATCAATATCGGCGGCGGCTTCCCCATCAAACACTCGCTTGGCTTTGAATACGACTATCAGTTCATGATCAATGAGATCGTAGGGAATATCAAAAAGGCCTGCAAGCGAAGCAATGTGCCCATGCCGAATATCTTCACCGAATTCGGGAGCTATACGGTAGGGGAGAGCATGGCGCATATCTACAGCGTCATCGGCCAGAAGATGCAGAACGACCGTGAGATCTGGTATATGATCGATTCTTCCTTCATCACCACTCTGCCCGATACCTGGGGGATCGGAGAGCGCTTCCTGATGCTGCCGATCAACAAATGGGATGTTGAATATCAGCGTGTTGTGTTGGGGGGGATCACCTGCGACAGCCACGACTATTACGACTCGGAAGAACATATCAACGAAGTGTTCCTCCCCAAGGCCGCCAATGGCGAACCTCTCTATGTGGGCTTTTTCCATACCGGCGCCTACCAGGACCAGATCAGCGGCTATGGCGGGATCAAACACTGTTTGATTCCATCCCCCAAGCACGTGATCGTAGGGCATGACAAGAACGGGAAGCTGACCGACTGGCTCTATGCCAAGGAGCAGACGGCCCAGAGCATGCTCAAGATCCTGGGTTATATGTAAACCAGTGTCGAGATGAAATATATTCTTTGTTTGGCGGTCGCGCTTGTCGCGACCGTCGGCTATTCCAGCCTCAGCGCGCAGCCATTGGCTCCCGCCCAACCGCAGGCCGTGGCTCAACCCGGGCACGCCCCATCTACCGAAGACTCAGTCAAAGCTGCGGTCAACCTGCTTTTTACGGGAATGCTCCAGTCCAGTGCCGCCACTATCCGCAGCTCCTTTGCCGATAGCGCCATCTTACAAACTATTGTCGAAAAGGATGGAAAAACCACGATACGCAACGAGCAGGTCGAAGACTTTGCGCAGGCCATCTCAAAGCTGGAGAAAGGAGTGGCGGACGAGCGTATCCGCTTCGACGTGGTCCGGATCGATGACAACCTGGCGATAGTCTGGGCGCCGTATAGCTTTTATTACAAAGGACAGCTCAACCACTGCGGGGTAGATTCATTTCAGCTCCTGCGGACCAGCGGAGGGTGGAAGATCATCTACCTGATCGACACGCGCCGGAAGCAGCCTTGTCAATAGAGGCGGCGCGCCGGCTTTCCGGCGGCGTTCGTCTGCTCCGTCGGCCATGGCGTTTCTGAAGCCTGTCCGCCGCGCTGGAGCTATCTCTTCTTTAGCCGGTATTTCTTGTTGACCTTGGGGTTGTCGAAATAGGCATTCAGCTGCTCTTCCGTCATGCTGCTGGTCTCTTCCAGCGGCACGTCGATGAGCTGCACCTGCGTCTGCTTCAATTCGTTCTTCAAATTGCCGATCTTCTTGGTGATCTCCGGGTCTTTCTCTCCAACCAGGGCGTTATCCCGCATGGTATAGTCGAGACGCTTGATTGAAGACCGGACCAGCGCCGCCTGGTTTTCCTGGGCGGTCATCGGAGGCGCCACCGTTTTCTTAACCGGCACCAGCGCTACGCCGACGCTGGGAAGAATGGTCCCCGTAGTCTTGGCGCTTTGGCTGGCCTGGGCCGAGAAGATGGTTCCACCAAGGGCGGTCGATGCGGTAGTCATATCGAATTGAGTCCGGGCATTTTTGGTCTTCTTGACCTTTTTGTCCAGCTGGAAAAAGGCATATTTCAACCGGAGAATATAGGTGCGAATGTTTTTGACGGCCAGGTCATACTCGCCCGTCATATACGGATAATTCAGCGCATCTTTTACATAAATCCGGATAACGGCAGTATC
>JAFDYG010000296.1 GCA_018267545.1 Bacteroidota bacterium | reverse complement strand
GATTCCCTCACCCTAAGCTTGGGCGCGCGCTGCCGCCAGATCACCTTTCCCGTGCCTGCGTCGAAGGCGGTCATCACCTGATCCGGCGCCACTATAAAGAGCCTGCCGTGTGCTGCCACGGGCCAGCAAGCTGCGGGAGAAAGCATCCGGTTGGACGCGCCATTGTTCCACTTCCACACCAAATGGCCCGTGGTCTTGTCGAGCGCGTACAGGTCATGTCCCCAGCAGCCGAAGTATACTTTTCCATCATAAATCAGCGGCTTGTCTACCACGAATCCCTGCACCTCGGCAAAATCCCAAAGCAGCTTACCCGTCGCGAGCTCCAATGCTCGAAAATGTCCGTCCGACGATCCTATATAGACCCTTCCTCCGTCAATAACCGGCGCTGCCACCACGGGCTTCTGCGTCTCGTATTTCCAGACCAGCTTCCCGGCCTTGATGCAATAGATATATTTGTCGGTCGAAGCCGCTATCACCCGATCACCCGCCACGGCCGGCGTTGAATAAACCTTTCCTCCCGTCCGGTAGGCCCATATTTTCTTTCCTTTATCCCGGCTCAGCGCAAAAATCCATCCATCGGTATCCGTTCCCACAACCGTCTTGCCTTGAAGAGCATTCCCCGTGCCCATATCGCTCTGCGCCTGGTATTCCCATAGTTTGGTGACTTGTGGATATTGCGTATTGACGGCAAACGACGGCCGGTAATAATGAGTCGTGTCGGTCGAAAAATGATGATTGAACAGAACCGCCTTCGTCCACACCGGCTCCACGGGTAAGCCCGGCCTTTTTTGTCGATAATAAACAGTATCGTGCGAGAAGGTCACGATGTTGTAACCGCCGATACTGTCTTTCGCACGAAGATTGGAGCGGCCCATGATTCCCGGCACCCCTTCGAAGTCCAGCGCATGGTTGTTGTGTCCATGCCCGCAGATCACCAGCTGGATGTTCTTCTTCTTCAAGCGGTCCATCGCTTCATACCAGTTGTTCTGCGAAGAATCCTGCGGGTAGTGATTCATATATACGATGGGCATATCCGGACTGGGCAGGTGCTTCAGTACCGAATCCAGCCAGACGATGTTCTCGCGCGGAACCTGTCCTGGCCCCATACGCATGTTGGGTCCGCAGGCCGTGCCGGCGAAGTAAAAGCCACCGTATTGAAAGCTGGTCGTCTCCGACCCGAATACCGTGCGGAAACTATTGGCGCCGCTCTCGCTCCAATTGGCGTCGTGGTTGCCAGGGATAATGTACCAGGGTTTGGTAAAGCTGTCGAGAATAGCCTTTGCCTCCCGCAGCTCGGCATCGGCGCCGAATTCCGTAATATCCCCGGTTATAACGACGAATCGGATGTCCGGGTTCGCATTGATATCCCGTACCGTATTGCGAAGGTCTTCAGCCGCCGTCACCGCTCCTCCGATGTGCGTATCGGAGATATGCGCAAATTGAAAGGAAGGCTGCGCATATCCGACAAGCCCTATCAATGATAAATAAAAAGAATAGACCGCTTTTTTCAACATACCGCGAATTTACGGTATGGATTCTATTTCACAGTCCTGTCGAAGGCAGCCGTCAGCACCTGTCCATTGCGTCGGACCTGTACCCAGATCCGATAAAAGCCCGGTTGCGGAAAGGTGTAGGGAAAGCTGACCATATTGGTCATGTTCATTCCCTTCATGGAATCGGCAGGCATCTCCATCTGCTTCATCAGCGCCGCATCCCGCTCCTCCTGTGGAAGCCGTTTTAGCTGGGCTACCTGCCGATCGATGCTATCCCGGAATTGATCGGGATCGGGAAGACGGTATTCATTCTCGGGCTGCTTCATTCGCTGCAGCAGCTCTTCCTGTGCCGCAACAGAGTACGTGCCTACCGGATGAAGGTGTATATACGTGCTGCCATCGTCTTTAATGATCGCCGCATGCGCCATCATTCCCAGGTAGGGCTGCAGCTTCGCGGGCTGTTTATTCGCATCATAGATGGCAAATTTCAAATTATAAAGCTGTCCTGCTTCCAGCGTTTGGGTCCCCACCCCTTCCTCCACCATCATCGACCCGTCCTGCATGCGTACGCCATTTCCTGGCTTGCCGCAAACGATGACGTGTCCGTCGCCCCGGAAAGGATTGTCGACGATGTCGTTCGGCAGCGCATAGGCATAGGCGTCATCCGGGTCGGTCTTGTGCAGGCTGTCCCCGAGGTTGTCTTTGATCTCGAACGTGTCCTTGATCGTCTCGGCAAAACCCGATAGGTTGACCACGTCGGCAAAGGCAAGATAGCGACCCTTTGGCAGCGGAGGTAGATTCGTCTTGAAGGTTGATAGATCCATACGTTCGGGATGCAGGTGCGCAAACGCGTCCATACCCGGAATGCGTACGATAAAAAGATGCATCAGCTTGCCGTGGTCCGGCACTATATAAGGCAGCCAGCCCTTACGCTGTGCATGTAACGTATCGATTCGAATCGATAGCTCGTGCTGGCCACTGTCCTGTTTGATCTGGTACTGCGCGTGCATTGGCCGGAACATAAACTGCCGGTAGCGTCCCGCCCAGTGCGACCACCAGGAATTGCCGCCATAGACGATCAGCGAAGAGAAAATCGCTGCCACCACAATCCCTATTCGCTTGGCCCTTTTTCCTCCGGCCGTCAGCTGCTCCCCTTTTCGGGTAAGACCATCGGAAACGCTGGCGCCGATGATCGTCGCCATTAAGATAAACAACAGGAGACCCAGGAAAACAAGCGTATAGCCCGTCATTACCGGTAATTTCTTCTGCGCCGTAGAGACCGCCACGATCGGAACGACGAGATCCCCCTTACCGGCAGCGCCTTCTACATGAATGAGAATACTCGAAGAGCCGTCGTTCATCAGCCATACCTGTCCCTTAAATTGCCCGGGCTGTCCCGCCACGGCTTGCAAGGGGTCTGCCGAAGGCGCGCCCCTGGAGCCGGAATAAAAATAGATCGGCTGCGCAGAGACGGTGACGCCGCCGCTTTGCAGATATACCGTTACCTGCGCCGTACCGGGAATAACATCCGGAGGCTTGACGCTGACCAGCAAACGATAAGGACCTGCCATTCCTTCGAGCGCGACGTCGGGGCTGCCTACGTGCGCAAAAAGCGGGCGGCACATGCCGGCGAGCAGGACCAGCAACAGGAGTGTTTTCTTCATCGGAATAAATTAGCGTTGAATAGTTTGCATCCATTTCCCCCACCGCAGGCTTAGCCTGGAGCTGAGCGTGCCGATCGCGATCGCGACCAGGACGCCGGTCAGCAGGACTGGTAACGGCGCAATATCCGCGGGACGAAACTGATACCGGAAGGGATTGTCCGGCGAGTTCCCGAAGTACCAGGTCTCGGCGCAGAAAAACCAATTCCTCGCACCAGGCGACTCCAGTAAAAAGCCGCTCATCGGGTATTGCACCGCCAATAGCAGCCCT
>JAFDYG010000295.1 GCA_018267545.1 Bacteroidota bacterium | reverse complement strand
CGCCCTGAATGCGAAAGGAGTCTCCGTGATCCTGGTCTCAGCCAGACCGCTCAACGCCGTTCTTCCAACCTTTTATCATATCGGGCTCCCTGCAAAGGATCCCATCATCACGCTCAACGGCAGCTATATCGTCGAGGATGAAAAGCCCATCTTCCAGGCCGTAGTGGACCTCGAGACGACGGCAAGAGTAACCAGCGAGGTGCACTCCTTCAAGGCTACCATCGCGTACTATCTGCAAAGGGAATGGTATTCCGAAACGAGCGACGCATGGACCGATCACGAGCAGCGCATCATGGACGTAAAGGTCGTGGTGGCGCCGATCGGGAATCTGATTGAAGATTGGTCGCGGAGGAATATCGGTCCCAACAAGATGATGGTGATGAGTGAGCCGGAAAATATTGCAAAGATCCAACAGCACCTGCGTTCCCTCTATAATGGAAAGCTAAACATCTATCCTTCCAAACCCACATACCTGGAAGTGATGGATAGCCGCGGGTCCAAATCCAATGCGGTCAAATTCATCAGCGAACGACTGGGATTGAAGCCATCGGAAATCATCGCGATGGGGGACAACTACAACGACAAGGAGATGATTCAATTCGCCGGGATGGGAGTGGCGATGGGAAATGCGCCCGATGAAATCAAGGCAGCGGCCGACTTCGTCACCGATACGAATAACAACGATGGAGTGAGACTCGCGTTGGAGAGATTCTTTTCACTGTAAATGATGGTAGACCCCGGGGTCTGGCTGCGGGCGATCTACGGCCAGACTAGATGATCTCGTACAAGCGTGCGAGATTGATCAGCTCGACCGTATTGGAGATTTTGAGCTTATCGAGTATACGCGTCTTGTGCGTACCTACGGTAGACTTGTGAAGGCTGAGCGTATTAGCGATCTCCGAAACCGAGCTCCCTTTCAGCATCTGCAGCACTACTTCAAATTCTCTGTCGGAAAGATCTTCGAAGGGATTGTCCTTTAATTTCTTAGTCAGCTCGCCCGAGAGAATTTCGGCGAGATTGTCGCTGATATAGCGTTTGCCGCTCAGTACTTTCTGAATGGCGTATTTGATCTCCGATTCCTTCGAATACTTATTGAGGTAACCATGCGCTCCGATCTTCAGGAAACGTTTTGCGAAAAACACCTCCTGGTTCATCGTAAAAATAATGATCTTCAAACCAGGGTATTCCTTTAGCAAATAGGAAGTCAGACTAAACGACTCCGTATGCGGCATATTGATATCCAGCACAAGCAGGTCGAACGAAGCCGACTTCATCTTCTTGATGACGGCTTCCCCATCCTCTGCTTCATCGATGACGACATCCCGGATACAACTATTGATCAACAGTTTTAGCCCGGCCCTGACTATGGAATGATCGTCCGCGATTAAGATATTCTGCATTGTTGCTTGGATTGATGGGATAGTTCACCCAAATATAGATGTTATTGATTATATTGAGAATGAAGCTTTAAAGTCTTTATTTATTTTGTCCTTTTGCCTGAATGCCGTCTTTGTATTTACGGACCGTCTCCAGGATGCGCTGATACCTGGGTATGATGGTACGTAGGAACAAGATGTCTACTGAAATGGCTATAAAAATCATTATCAGCCACTTATACCAATTATTGGTGCTGAGTGACTGAGATGCGCCCGTACTCCAGCGGGAAAGCATGATTTGGATTATACTCAAAACATAGAATCCGGCCAGGCCACTTATAAATTTAAAAGAAAGGATATATTTATCCAGCACTGTCTCCAGCTTACCCAGGAAGATGACCAGGGGCAGGGAGAGGAGGGTAGGGTAGTCCGCATACTTGAGCAGCCGGATGTGAAAATATAACGAGTAGCTAAGCAGTCCGAATAAGGCTACGACGGGATAGAGGTCATTGCCGTTTGTAATCCATTGAATACGCAGCTGTCCGACATTTAGTAACCATAGACTCGAAATTGCGGCAATCCTTACCAATAGCTTCTTGCGGAGATAAAAGGCGTCAGACAGGGGATTCTTTACCACGATCTTTTCCAGATCGGACGATAAGACCGGGCGTTCTTCCATCGAGACTTCGGGGAAGCTATCCCACTCGTTCTGCAGCTTTTTTAATTCCATACCAGTTTCGCCTTTAAGTAGGGGATGAAGTTGAATTGTTTCCGGGCCTGCTGCGTCGCCTCTTTTTCTTTCTTCCGGGG
>JAFDYG010000294.1 GCA_018267545.1 Bacteroidota bacterium | reverse complement strand
TGGCGGGAGCTCCGGTTTGGCTGGTCTTTTTTTATCAGTCTTTGTCGGTAGTTTTTGCGCAGTTCAATCACGCGAATATATCGCTGCCCAAGTGGCTAGACCGGGCGGTCGGCTGGGTTTTTGTCTCGCCCGATATGCATAAGGTGCATCATCACTACCGCCGGCCGCTGACCGACTCGAATTATGGCAATATTTTCTCCCTCTGGGACCGGGTTTTCAGGACTTACATTTTTGTAAGGGATACCAAAAGCCTGCATTATGGCATCGACACTCATCCGGAGGAAAAGGAAAACAATAACATGGGTGCGTTGCTGGGCATGCCTTTTCAGACATACCGGCCGCCTACGACGGAATGAGCGCCCGGACGTGGTCGGTGATTATTGCTGCTGCTGTTGCTGCATCATCTCCATATAACGACGATAGGAATTTGTAGCTTCGGACGTGCCGTTGCTGGAAGGCTGTACCGCCAGAACCGTCTCCACCTCTTCGATCATCTTCCCGCTTTCGTAAGAAACCGAAACCCCTACTTCCAGGGTTTGTCCCGCGGAACCTTTATAGGTACCCTTCACGGGGGAGCAGTCCGAGAAGCTGCGGCCAACGGCCAGCCGTACGTGAAGGTCGTCCGCAATACAATTATTGGTCGGGTCCAGTCCTACCCATCCGTTGCCGGGGATATAGGCCTCGATCCAGGCGTGGGTGGCGCCTTCACCGCGCATGCCATTTTTATTGGGGCAGATATAGCCGCTGACATAGCGGGCGGGGATCAGCAGGTCGCGCAGGAATACCAGGAGCATGTGTGCAAAGTCCTGGCAGACGCCGGCTTTTAGCTTCCAGACTTCGTCCAGGGTTGTCTCTACGCTGGTGATGCCCTTGATGTATTTGAAGTTGTCGTAAACGTAGGTGCGGAGCTGGAGGGCGGCTTCGAGGGGCGTTTGTGTCCGGGCTTTCTCGGGACAAACGCCTTCCAGCACCTCCCCGATCGACGGAAAAGACTCCTGTTTCAAAAAGTCGATATACGGAACCTGCCAGCGCATCTGCTCCAGCATCGCCCACTGTGTCTCGCGTGGTATTTCGTCCTTCACGGCAGGTCGGGGCTTGGTGACGACTTCTACCTTCGAATCGATGGTCAGCGAGGTATGGGGTTCGGCGTGGGTAAAGGAGCCGACCTCGTTACCATAATAGTCTTTGTAGACCTCGAGCGGCGGTTCGCCCGTGATCGTCAGGTCATGCCGCAGGATCTCCTGGAAAGCATCTTTTACGGGAAAAAGGACGATCTGGTTGGCGCTGTCCCTGACGGGACCTTCATACGTATACTTCGTGATATGATGGATGTTGAATCTTGGCATGGTGAACGCTGGAAGGGGGTAAAGATAGGGAATTAGGTGTAGGCAAAATAATGCTGGTTGAGGGCATTGCCCACCTCGTAGAGATCTTCTTTTACCCCATTCAGGTAGCCGTGCAGGCCTTGCTGCAGGATCGTATCGACGGTACTGTATTTCACCTTGCTGTGTATGCGGCCGATCAGGAAGTCGAGACGCCGGTAAGCCTCCTTGTTCCGGTCGCTTTTCAGCCGTTCGAAATAGCGGCGCAGCTGGTTGATCGAATAGATGATGGAACGCGGGAAGTCTTCGTTCAGGATGATCAGCTCCACGACATTCCGGGCGTCGAAGCCGCTGCGATACGTCTTTAGAAAGAGCTCATAGCCCGAGATCGACAGCAGCAGGTATTTCCAGTAGGTCGTATCCATTCGCGTGAAGTCGTACTCGAGGTCGCTAAACTTGATGTCCAGGATGTCGGCCGACTGGACGCCGCGTTCCAGGAATTTCCCGATGTTGATAAAGGCGAAGCCTTCTCCCCGGGCCATGGTGACGTCGGTGATGCCATAATAAAGAAGGCCCTGGCGGATCAGGACGTCGAGGAGGGAGACGGGGTCGTCCGTATGGATCCCGCGAACCAGCTGGGCGTCGCGCATCGTGTGATAAAATTCGTTCAGGCACTGCCAAAGCTCCTTCGTTATATGGTCCTGTACGCTGCGGGCGTTCTCGCGGGCGCGGGTGACGATGTTCATTACCGAATTGGCGTTCTCCTTGTCGGTAACCATGTACTGCAAAACGGCGCGGGAATTCTGTGCGATCTTGGAAGATCCTTCTTCGTCGAGAT
>JAFDYG010000293.1 GCA_018267545.1 Bacteroidota bacterium | reverse complement strand
CCACCCGCGCATTCTATGTTTGCGCAACATAGAAGCACACATTATGATATTCATCCTCATCCCCTCCCTGATCGTCATCGGGGTCCTCGCTATTCTCAGCCGTCGACTATTTATCAACTACAGAACCGAAGTCCGCGACACCCTCAGGCAATCACCCGCCAACACGTCCACGGAATCACCAACCCCACCCGGCTACGAACACCTCCCCGAACCCATCCGCCGCTATATCCACGCCGCCAATCTCCGCCACCCCAATCCGATCAAAAACTTTCGCGTCAACTACACCGGCCGCCTCCGCTCCGCACCCCGGACCCCCTGGCTCCCCTGCTCGACGGAACAATACAACGTCATCGAACCCGCGACAAGACTCTTCTTCCTCCGCTCCCGTAAAAAAGGCCTCCCCATCGCCGGCTTCCATTCCTACAAACAAGCGGACAAAACGCACCAGCCCGAAGCCTCCATGGACATCCGCCTCTTATCCCTTTTCCCGGTCGAACAACAGTCCGGCCCCTACATGGCCATCGCCGAAACCGTCACCTTTTTCAACGACCTCTGCCTGCTGGCCCCGTCCTGCCTCGCCGACCCCCGCATTCAATGGGAACCCGTCGACTGCCGCACGGTCAACGCCCGCTTCACCCTCGGCGATGTCACCATCGGCGCCACCCTCTGCTTCAACGAAGACGGCCACCTCTCCAACTTCATCTCCTCTGACCGCTACTACACTACCCCCCACCACCGCATGGTCCGCACCCGCTGGTCCACCCCCATCACCTCCTGGCACCGCATTGACGGCCACATCCTGCCCGCCGCGGCCGATCTCATCTGGCACCTCCCCGAAGGCGACTTCTGCTACGGCCGCTTCGCCCTCGTCGATATCGAATACAACGTAGATTCCTTCACCTGAACCCTGCCAAAAAAAAGCCGGGCTTCAAGCCCGGCATCCTACCCCACCAATTCTCCCTTCCCGAATCTCTTCGCAAACGCCCTGTCCAGCCATTCCCGATGCTCCGGATGCGCCAGCCCGATCAACGCCTGCGCCCGCTGCTTCAAATTCATTCCAAAAAGATCCACCTTCCCATACTCCGTCACCACCCAGTGCACGTGCCCGCGGGTCGTCACCACCCCAGCCCCTTGCTGCAAAAACGGTACAATCCGCGAGATCCCCGTCGAAGTCACCGACGGCATAGCTATAATCGGCAATCCCCCCCTCGACAACCAAGCGCCCCTTATAAAGTCCATCTGGCCCCCAATTCCCGAATACTGAAACGTCCCCATACTATCCGCACAAACCTGTCCCGTCAGATCGATCTCTATCGCACTGTTGATCGCCGCCACCTTCGGATTCTGCCGGATGACGCTCGTATCGTTCACATATCCGATATCCATTACCCGTACCTCTGGATTGTCATCGACAAAGTCGAACAGCTCCCGCGTCCCATTCATAAACGATGTTACCGAAACTCCGGGATTCAGCTTCTTGCACCGGTTGTTGATGACTCCCGACCGAATCAGCGGAATCACCCCATCCGACATCATCTCCGTATGCAGCCCCAAATCGCGGTGCCCCGTCAGATTCTTCAGCACCTGGTCGGGAATATTCCCGATACCCAGCTGCAGCGTCGCCCCATCCTCGATCAACGAAGCCACATTACGGCCTATCTTCTCCACGATCTCGCCGCCCCCGTCATACTTCAGCTCCGGCAGCTCCATCTCGTATCCCACCAATGCATCGATATCCCGGAGATGCACGAACCCATCCCCATGCGTCCTCGGCATCCGCGGGTTCACCTGCGCTATCACATGCCTGGCATGATCGACGGCCGATCGCGCAATATCCACCGACGTCCCCAGGCTGCAATAGCCGTGAACATCCGGCGGCGACACCTGTATCAGCGCAACATCGATCGGCAGCTTGCCCCGCTCGAACAGCTGCGGGATCTCGCTCAAAAACACCGGCACATAATCGCCGTTCAGGCTATTGGCAACCTTCCGCGTGCTCGCCGAAACAAACAGCGAATTGAAAAAGAAACTATCCCCCCACTCGGGGCTCTCGAAATTCAAATCTCCCATCGTAGTGATGCTCACCAGCTCCACCCTGCGAAGCTCCTTATGCCGCGCCTGCAACGCCTTTACCAGGTGCACCGGCGTTGCCGCGCTTCCGTGAATAAAAACACGGTCGCCGCTCTTGACTATTTCCAGGGCTTCCTCAGCCGTCTTGTATTTTTCCATAACGAAGTATATTATTAATATAAAGGTATCCCCGCACCTCCAAATACTCCATGACCACAATCATCCCGAAAACCCACATTCGTCATCCCCCCGCCCCCCAACTCGTACTAACTTGTAAGGAAACAATT
>JAFDYG010000292.1 GCA_018267545.1 Bacteroidota bacterium | reverse complement strand
GTCCGGCTGATTATCATGTGCTGCTGGAAACGGATGGGACTTTTTCACTGGATTATTCGGAACGTGTCCATTTCAGCCGGCCGAGCATCGACGTGACGTTTCGTTCGGCCGCGGAGGTATATGGCTCCGGGGTTATAGGGGTATTGTTATCCGGCGGGAATGCGGATGGGACGGAGGGGCTGTCGGATATACAGAAGCTGGGTGGGGTGACGGTTGTGCAGGAGCCTTCAACGGCGGATGTGCCGTATATGCCGCAGCACGCCATTACGCGGATGAAGCCGGATTATGTGATGCCGGCTGAAGAACTTCCTTTTTTTATACGTGGCCTGGTCTACAGGTAGCTAAGCCATTTCTTTTGAGCGCCGTTCGCGCGCTTGTATCCATCGAACCATTTACAGAGGGGGTAGAGGAGAAGGACGGTCCCGATCCACACGGCGTATACGACGGGGAGGCTGAAGCCGTAGCCCTGGAGCTTGGCGTTGGCGGTCACCCAGGTCGTCAGGTTGGTCATGTCCGAGGCGTGGTGGCCGGAGAGCATGGCGCCGATGACGGCCAGGCCGTGGAGGAGGTAGATATGAAGGAGATAATAGAACATAGGGACGCGTCCGAAGACGGTCAGCTTTTGACCGAGGGCGTTCAGCGGCTTTTCAGTTACCGACAGGAAAAGAAGCGCCGGGCCGATGGTCATGCAAACGTAGAGCAGGGAGGGTGGATATTTGGCGACGTTGAGAAAGGACAGAAAGGTAAAGAAGGAGTTGGGCTGGTGGCTCCAGGGGACGGGGTCTCCGTAGAAGTTGGCGGCGCGCAGCAGGATGAAGAGGGCGATGAGGGTGAGGCCGAGGATACGGAGGGTCTTTTGGCGTTTTTCCGGCTCTTTTGTGTAGAGGTCACCGAGATAGTAGCCGAGGGCGATAAGGCCAATCCAGGGAAGGATGGGGTAACCGACGGCGAGCACGTAGGGGGGAAAGTCGAAGAAATGTTGTTCGTGAAAGAATGCCCATGCGACGGCTGTGCCATTATTGCCGGGGACGTGGATGCCGTCGAGGAGGTTGTGTCCGGCAAGCAGGAGGATGGCGATGGCGAGGAGGGCTTTTCCGGGCAGGCGGATCAGGGCGGCGAGGACGATCATGCTGACGCCGAAGGCCCAGATCACCTGTAAGATATAAGTTGTAAAGTGGAGGTTGAAGGTCCAGGCGATGGTCACGATAGTCGCTTCGGCGAAGATGAGCCAAAGGCCGCGGGTAAGGAGGAAGAAGGACAGGGCTTTACGGCCGTTCTTCTGGCCGTAGAGGTAAGCGGAAAGGCCGGAGAGGAACATAAAGATGGGAGCGCAGAAGTGGGTTATCCAGCGGGTGAAGAAGAGGGGGCCGTTGGTATGGGTGAGGTCGAGCGGGTCGAAGATATAGGCGTCGGCGTGGAAATAGTCCCGGGCGTGGTCGAGGGCCATGATGATCATAACGGTTCCGCGTAGCAGATCGATGGACTCGATGCGCCGGGGTTTTGGCCTGGTATTTTGGAGAGGGGATGGTGATGGTGCAACGTAGGCGGCAGCTGTGGACATTTTGGCTAATTTTTCAGAATAAAAGTTTAGTAGCAATGTAAAATTGCAAATTTTATTCTGAAAAACAGCTGTTTTTTGAATTTAATTCAGTCTGTTCCGGTAGGCTAAGCCTGAACTCCTTGATTGACAGCCATTTGAACTATCGCTTCCAGCTCGGTAATGTCGAAGGGTTTTTGCAGAAAATAGTCAGCTTGTGCTTCACGGGCCAGCTGAGTGACGTTGCTGTTGGCGCTGAAGAAGATGACGGGGATATCGTGCGTTTCCGGGATGGTTTTGAGCAGTCGGGTTGCTTCGATGCCGCCGGGACCGGGGATCCAGTTATCCATGAGGATGACGTTAGGCTGGTAACTTTTAACCTGATCGACGACCTGGCTGGACGTATTCAGGGTTGAAACTTCAAAGCCTTTTTTCTTCAGGACGATCGCGCAGATTTGGAGGATATCCGGGTCGTCGTCCAATATGAGCACCCTTTTGTTCATTTTTTACTGTTATACAAATATCTACTATAAATTCTGTGCCACCAAGCCGTTGGGTAGATTCGGCGACAAAAAAAATCCCGGGTGAGCCACCCGGGAGCCAGCGAATAGTGCCAGTTTTTGTTAAAGCCAGTCGGTATTGAGCTTATTTCTTGATGAACAGGGGTTTCAGTGTGAACCAGGCCAAGGCCGGGAAGAAGTGCATGGGGATGACCATGCCGGGGAACAGCTCGGGGGCTTCCAGGTCCAGGGGGAGTTTCACCGCGAAGGGGGCCAGGAGCGTGGCGAAGCTGATGATCGAGAAAAGGAGATTGAAGACGATTTCCCCTTTATCCTTCAGGATTCTATCCAGCAGCCAGAAGCCGATGGCGGCGAGTACGCCGCCGAATAGGCTGGAGGCGATGATATTGAGTGTGGGTGCTACTTTGGAAAAGTCGGCTCCGAGGGAGGAGTGGTAGACCCGGGCATAGATGATGCCGGCTACCCCGGCGAGAAGGCCGGAGACGATTCCGAGTAAGAGTGCTTTTTTGAACATAGTTTCTATTTATTTGGTAACGGGTACCGATACGTTCAGCTTGATCTGTTCTGCGACGTCGCCGCCGGGTTTACCGACATGGAAGTCGTTACGGTTTATGGTGAAAGTTCCGGCGAACACGCCGCCCGTGCCGGTCTTTTTAAATGTAAAGGGGATGGAGGTCTCCTTCTTTACGCCGTGTATTTCGAGGTCACCGGTTACCTGATAGCCGGCGGCGGTCTTCGAGATTTGTTTGGAGGTGAAATGGATCTGTGGATATTTTGCCACGTCGAACCATTCGTCGCTCTTGGCGTGTTTGTTCTGCAGGCCGTTTCCGGTATTGATGGTCGTTACGTCGATGGTGACGTCGAATTTCGAAGCGGCGGGATTTTGCTCGTCGAAGGCGATGCTGCCTTTGAAGCCCTTGAAGATGCCGGAGGCGTCGTCGCTGGAGAAAGAGATGGAATAGCCATCTGCGATGGTCCAGCTGGGGACTGTTATTGCGGTGAAGGCGCTGCCGGCGAGGATGATCGCGGCGGCGACCGGGTATATGATTTTTTTCATATCATTCGATTTTTAAGGTGACCCCGCTGGAGCGGGGTCACTTTTAATTAGCCTTTTATTACTTCTGCGTTGGCGGTCAGCTTTACTTCGTCGCTGAGCGCTGCGGCGGGAAAGGAGGGCGCGATACCGAAATCGGTGCGCTTGATGCTGCCTGTTACCTTGAAGCCAGCCGTGGGCTTTTGGCTCTGGGGGTTGGTGATCGTGCCGTTGTAGACGACGTCGAGGGTAACGGGTTTGGTGATGCCGTGCAGGGTCAGGTCGCCGGTGACCTTATAGTTCTTGCCGCTTACTTTCTTGAAGGAAGTGCTTTTGAACGTGAGGGTGCCGTACTTGGCTGCGTCGAAGAAATCGGGGCTCTTCAGGTGGTTGTTCCGTTGTTCGTTGCCGGTGTTGATGCTGTTTACGTCTGCGGACAGCTCGACGGTAGCGTCGGTGAAGTCTTCTTTGGAAGAGACCACTTTCGCTGTGACACTGCCGAAGTTACCGGTGATGTCGTTGATTCCAAGGTGTACGATGGCAAAGTTCAGATTGGAGTGAGCTTTGTCGAGGTTCCATTCCTGTGCAAATGTGGCGGTTCCAGCGAGAAGTAAGGCGGCAGTGATAATCTGTTTCATTCTTTAAATTTTAATGTGATGAGTGTTTAAACATTGATATTGTAAAAAAGATATCCGGGAGGCTCGTTTAGAGCTCGATGATGAATTCTTCTTTCGGGCGGCGAACTTTTTTCAGATTGGCCAGCCAGTCATTGGCGGTATCGCGGACGCCGATGGTCAGCAGGGTGGTGCTGCGCAGGCCGTGTTTGTTCAGTTCGAGGAGATGGTCGAGCTCGGTATTCTTGAAGCCTTCCATCGGGGTGGCGTCGACCTGTTCGGTAGCGGCGGCGGTGATGGCTACACCGAAAGATATATAGGCCTGGCGGGCTGCCCAGTTGAAGCGTTGTTCTTGTGTTTGGGCGGCGAAGGAGGCTTTGAGGTTATCGCTGTAGCCTTTCAGCGCGTCGGCGGGCAGGTTGCGTTCGGCGACGACGCGGTTGAAAACTTCGTCGATCTTTTCCGGGGTTACGTTGTCCCAGGCGGCGAAGACCAGCAGGTGGGAAGCTTCGGTGATCTGGGGTTGATTGTAGGCGATGGGCTGGATTTTCTCCAGGAGCTTCCGGTCGGTGATCTGGAGGATGCTAAAAGGTTGGATGCCGCTGGAGGTGGGAGCCAGGCGGGCAGCTTCGAGGATTACGTCTACCTTTTGCTGGGGGACCTTTTCTCCGGTCATTCTTTTGACGGCATAGCGCCAAATCAGTGATTCTAAGAGACTCATAATGTGTTTTTTAAATTTAATTTTAATATGTATCTAAGGGCGATATGGATTATACTACGATTATTTTATATAACACTGTTATCCTTTAGGGCCAAAAAAAAAGACTAATTGGGTTGTTCATTCTCCTGGGCTTCGATTCCTCGGATAAAGCTGCACATGACGTCTCCCAGCACCTGCAGGGGTAGATTGGCGTGTTCGTGTCCGGAAGGCGCGTCGGGGCGGTTGCCAAGAGCGGACATGTTGATGGACACGAGGCCGTGCAGCATGGACCAGAAAGACTGGTATTTCAGGAAGGGGTCGAAGGAAGGTTTTCTACCGGGAGCGACCATTGCCACGAGGGTGGAGATGATCGTATCGCTGAAGCTGGCGATGGCGGGGATCTTGTTGACCGTTTCGCAGGTCGGGATGCCGAGGCCAAACATCAGCTGGTAGTATTCCTTGTTTTGAAAGGCGAAGTCCCAGTAAGCGCGTCCCATAGCGCGGATTTGTTCGGCCGGGATGTCGGTGGCGGCTTTTGCTTTGGCCAGGGCTTCGTTTAGCAATTGAAAACCTTTCCTGTTGAATTCCAGCAAGATAGCGTCTTTATTTTCAAAATGACTATAGATAACGGGGACGCTGTATTCGATCGCATCGGCAATCTTGCGGATGGAAAAGGATTGCCACCCTTCGGTGACGACCATTTCCCAGGCCGTGTCCAGGATACTGGCCCGGACCTCTTCTTTTTGCCTTAGTTTGCGATCTGTGATTCCCATTTTTTCTATTGCTGTTACTTTTTGTAACACCGTTAGGCAAAATTACGACCTTTTTCCAAATTTCCAAATTTTTGTGAATTCGGAGGATATGGGGGTGGGATGACTGGCATGGGAATTTAGGGCCACTGGGCATGGATACGACTAAATTTTATGATAAGGCGTATGACTGGATGCTCCGGGTAGGGCCGAAAATACTGTTGGCGGTGGTGATTTTTGTGGTTGCGCAGCTGTTGATCAGGCTTTTGAAGAGGTGGGTGCGTTCGGCAATGCACAAGAAGGAGTTCGACTCTTCGCTGCAATCTTTTTTGATCAGCTTTGTGTTTACGGTTTTACAGGTATTGGCGATTCTGGCGACGATGCAGGTGCTGGGGATCGAGATGACCATCTTTGCGGCGCTGGTGGGGGGCATCGGTGTGGCGGCGGGACTGGCGCTTTCGGGTACGTTGCAGAATTTTACCAGCGGGATTCTTATCCTGATGCTGAAGCCTTTCCGGGTGGGGGATATCATCCTTGCGCAGGGGCAGGAGGGGAGGGTGAGCAGTATCCAGATCTTTTATACGATTCTCGTGACATATGATAACAGGGATGTGATTATTCCAAACAGTAAGCTGTCCAATGATCTTATCGTCAATATCAGTCAGGAGGGCAGGAGGCGGATGGATTTGGATATCAAGCTGCCTTATACCATCGACTATACGGCAGCGATCGGGCATATGCGAAAGACGTTGTCGAGTATGCCGGACATGTATGATGAGCCGGCGCCTTATATCGGCATAGGGAATCTGGAGGTGGATGGGTATCACGTCATCATCAACGCGTGGACGGGGCCGGAGGGGTTCAATGAGCGTAAGATGGCCGTGTCGGCGAAATTGCTTTCGGACATGCGGGCGGGTGGGATCAAGTGGCCGGGTATGGCTTAGATCGGCGGACGCGATGATGGGCGCTGGGCCAGCGGGTGCGGCTCCTATGGCTTGGCACCGCGATTTCCCAGCAGTTTATTTATCATGCTGCCCGACAGCCTGATGATGGCTTCTTCTGCGGTTTGCAGGTGTATGTTCCCAACTTTACAATTCAAACTTACGATGGAAGAGGAGTCGTCGAGCTGTAGCCGCAGGTCTTTTATATCGACGTTTGCGCTAAGCGAGAGATTGCTATTGATGGATTTGATAGAAAGCGCGTTAAAATAGGAATCATCGAAAAGCTCTTTATCGTCTAAAGGAATAGACGGGATCATGTTACAATGATTCAAGCTTAGCCCGAAGCTGGGACCTCCGGGGGTGGGGGAGCCATCCAGATAAAATTCTGCGTCTTTGAGGTCGATCATTGAGATCGAAGGAATATAAAGGGTAAGATCATAGACCTTGGCTGAGAGGAATAGGGTGTCTCCATGCTGGGAAGTTTGGACTTTTGGCGGATGTGCTTCCATATCGTATAGTCTCGAAGCGTCCAGCCGTTCGAATAATTTCCTGTTTTTTGGGTTTAGCTTTTCTACTTCATAGGTGTAGGCAAATTTATCTGCGCCGATGAGGTGGATGTGCTGGGGACCGCGCACTACGAGGTGCTGTGGAGCGGGCAGCGATTTGCGCTGATGGGTAACCGTATAGAGGTCCCGTTCGTGGATAGTGGCGCCGCTCTTATAGCGGGCATAGAGCGCCAGGTGGGAGAAGGTGAACAGGGCGATGGCGCCCAGGCCGATTCCGATAAGGAGTTTGTTACTTTTTTTCATATACAGGTTTAGGAAAAGTTTTGTTTTTTGTATTTGTCGAAGCCGGGCTTCAGCTCGTCCGGCTCGATACCCAGCAGGAACAGGCTGCGGTACAGCTGGGGCAGGTCTTTCTCTACGAAAACGGAGCGGCGATAGCGGGCGGCTTGTTTGAGCGCATCGGGGGTGGTAAAGAAGCCGATGCCCCGCTGGTTGTGGATGATCTGCTCCTGCTGTAAGAAGTCATAGGCCCGCATGACGGTGTTGGGGTTGACCTCCACCTGTATGGCCAGTTCCCGGACGGAGGGGATGCGCTGGTCGGGCGGCCAGTCTTTGAGCAGGATCTTCTCGCAGACGTAGTCGGCTATCTGTAAATAAATCGCTTGTGATTCCCTGAATTCCATAGTCGTCGTTTTTAGCCCTGAACTTCTTTTTCTTTTAGCCTGACCAGTGATACGAACCAGAAGAGGAGGGGCAGACTATAGGTTATGATTCCTGTCAGCAGGTTTTCGAGCCAGGCGGGGAACAATACCCATTCGTGCTCGGGGGGATTACCGCTGTGGCGTCTCCATCGGAAAAGATTGTCCAGGTCGAAATTGGCCGGGAGCGCCCTGGGGAGATTCGTCAGGAACAGGAAGCCCAGGAGGAACAGCACCAGCATGGCCAGGGTCGTTTTGACGAAACTATAGCGGCTGAAGTAGATTGAGCCGAGGATATAGGTCGACTGCAGGACCTGGTAGATGACCAATGCGGCGATGGTATCTTTTACTCTGTACTCGTCGGAAGATGTCAGGATATTATAAATGCCCACTGGTTCGGGGCGTGGGGTATTGCGCGGTTTCCAATAATATTTGATGATGAGGTGGTCGGCTATTTTGGTAGCGGGCAGGTCGAGAAGATAGAATAGCAGGGAATAGGCGACGAAGAATCCGATGACGCCATAGAAGAGACCGCAGAGCAGCTTTTCCAGCTGCGAAGCGGGCAGGGACAGGTATAGGGTCGCTTCCCGTTTGCGGCCGAGCTCGGCAAAGATCAGGCTGCCGTAGAAGCAGCCGATCAGGCAAAGGCCTGTATAATAGAGTCCGAACTGGTAGTTCTGTGACATCGGCCGGTGGCGGTCGTTGGCAAAGATAAAGCCGATGATGGCGATCATTGCGCCGGCGATGGCCAGCAGGGAGAGGACATAGCGGCGGCGGTTCTCTACCCAGTGCAGGGTGACCAGCATCCACCACCGGTTCAGATTGAAATGGTTATTCATGAGCTCCTTCTAATTAGTTTTTAAATACGGCGTTTAGTCGTTGGGGTTGTTGCATGACGGCTTTATAGAGCATTTCCAGGTCGGGACGGCTGTCTTCTCCGTTCGTGTTTGCGGTCACCAGGGTAGTGCCTTTCAGGGCGGGTTCGCTGTAGAGGGCTCCGGGGATGTCCTGCGGGTCGTAGGTGACGCCGAAGTGGAGCTTTCGGGAGATACTGTCCAGCGACTCGTCGAAGAGAATCTTTCCCTGGTCCAGGATGGTGATGCGGTCGATCAGGTTCTCGAGGTCTTTAACCTGGTGGGTGCTGATCATGATGCATTTTTGTTCGTCGAGGGAGCCGGCGATGACTTTGCGGAACTGGCTTTTGCTGGTGATGTCGAGTCCGTTTGTCGGCTCGTCCATGAGGAGTGTGCTGGCGCCGGTCGAGAGGGCGAAACTGATATAGGCTTTTTTTTGCTGGCCGAAGCTGAGCTCGCTAAGGCGCATGTCTTCGGGGATTTCGAATTCTTTTAGCGTGCGGTTGAACATCTCCGTGCTCCAGCGGGGGTAGAAGGGAGATTGATAACGGACCCATTCTCCGATGCGGATGGGGGGAACGTGAAATTCTTCAGGAACCAGGAAGATCTGCTGAAGGAAGCCTGGGTCGCGGCGGCCGGGTATGTATTTTCCAAAGTGGATTTGTCCCTGGCGAGGGAAGAGGAGTCCGGCCATATTCTTCAGAAGCGTGGATTTGCCGGCCCCGTTCTTGCCGAGCAGGCCGTAGATGTAGCCAGGCTGGAGGTTTAGGTTTAATCCGTCGAGGACGGGCTTTCTTCGATAGGAATAGTGCAGATCCTGGATAGTGATCATGCGCAGTGGTTTAGTGTATTAGTTAATTAATACACTAATATTGAAAAAATAATTGGATTGTGCAAGGGGGAAGGGGAATTATTTTTTTTCGGTGTAATACATGTATCCGGCGCGGGCGATTTTGGAAATGACTCCTTCGCGGGTGGGCTGATCGGCTTTGGCGTCGGCTACGTAGACGACGGCGATGAGGTGATGGCCGTTGGGCAGGGTAATGATGCCTACGTCGTTAGTAGCTGCGGTGATGCCGGCGGGGTTGGTATTGGAGGTGCCGGTTTTGTGGGCGACGGTCGTACCCTGGGGCAGGAGGTTTTGCAGGCGGCGGGGGGATGTGGATTCGGTCATCCATTTTAGTAAGAGCTGGGTGCTGGCGGGGCTGAGAAGCTTACCTGTGTAGAAGAGGGTCAGGAGCTGTCCCATGGCGGGCGGGGTGCACCAGTTTTCGTATTGAGCGTCCCAGCCGGCGGCCATTTGTACTTCTGTTTTGGCGATGTTGATGTTTTTGATGTTCAGCTGATGGACGTAATCGTTGACGACGGAGGGACCGCCGACGAGGCGGAAAAGGAGGTCGCAGCCTACGTTGTCGCTGGCGCCGACGGTGGCTATGAGGACTTCGCGGAGGGAGAGGGTAAAATGTTTTTCTTTATGGCTGTTTAGCAGGGGGCTGAACATGCGTTCCCATTCCTTTTTGCGGATGTCGATGGGCGCTTCGAGATCGAGCTTTCCTTTGTCTACCTGGTCGAGGATGTAGAGGGCGAGGGGAAACTTGAAGACGCTGAGCATGGGGTAGTGGTCGGCCGCGTTGACGGCGCAGCTGTCGTGGGCTTCGAGGTCGAGGAGGAAGGAGCCTACCCGGCCCTGGGCTTCGGGGTTTATTTTATTTATCGAATCCTGGAGGGATTGGGCCTGGCTGGCGAGCGAAGTAAGGACCAGCAGGTTTGCGATGAGGTATTTCATAGATTATAGAAAGTTATCTGCTTCGCGATAGGCTTTGATCAGGGCTAATTCTCCCTCTTTTCCTGTGCCGGCCATGCCGTGTTCCATGCCCATGACACCGCGGTATCCTTTGTCATAGATGTGACGGAAGATGTTTTTATAATTCATTTCGCCGGTGCCGGGTTCTTTGCGGCCGGGGTTGTCGCCGATCTGGAAATAGGCGATGTGTTTATAGGCGCGGTCGATATTGGCGATGAGGTCTCCGTCGTTTCGCTGCATGTGGTACATGTCGAATAGGTATTTGCAGGCGGGGCTGTTTACCGCTTCGCAGACCATATAGGTCTGGTCGGGGTGGCGGAGGAAGAGCTCGGGGGTATCGCTGAGCGCTTCGAGCACCATGACCAGTCCGTGGGGTTCGAGGATCTCGCAGCCGCGGCGCAGGGTTTCGATGACGTTTGCGGTTTGGTAGCCCATGGCAAGCTTGTGGTCGTAGTTGCCGGGGACGACGGTGATATATTTACCATTGCACCGTTTGGCCGTATCGATGGCTTCGTGGCAGGCTTTTAAGAATTTTTCGCGCCAGGCGGTGTCGCCAGAGCAAAGGGATGTGCTGACCGGCCAGTGATCGAAATTGAGCACGAATACGCCCATGCTCATACCGAGCTTGCGCAGGGTATCCCCGATGCGGGTTTGCTGGTCGGGGGTGCGGTCCATCATGCCGTTGTCTTCGATCGCACGGAAGCCTTGTTCGTAGGCAAAGTGGATTTGGTCGACGAAATCCGCGCCGGCGCTGTTTTTGAACATGCCGTCGTGGATGCCGTAGTTTAAGTTGAACTTAGTCGGTGGTGTTGCTTTCGCGGATAGCGAGGAACCGGTCAGCAGCGCGCCGCTTGCGAGGAAGGTCTTCGACAAGAACTCTTTTCTTTCCATAAGATAAATGTAGCTGATTCTTAGAATCAACTAGCATTTACCGCGTTCAATATTTCGTGGGTAACGTCTTTGCCGCCACCGAGATTGGTCGCCAGGCTGCCGATCGTATAGATGGGTCCCCAGGGGATGCCCCACCAGCCGAAGACGAGGGTGAGCAGGGTATAGCTCATTCCTTTCATGGAAGCTTTTTCGGTGGACCGGACGAAGTAGATGTCGGAGCTGCGTCTGAATGTGACGGCTATGAGAGAGATGGTGTAGCGATAGACGACGAATTTACCGCCGGCCATTAATTCTGCGTTGATTTCCTGGTTGCTCAGGCCTTCGATGCCTTTGATTTTCATAAGATGGAGTTTATAGTTATCAATTAGGGTTTGGAATGAATCGGGTTGGTGATCAGGGTTTGGAAATGCTTAGTAAGATGCTGGAATGCTTGGCGCATTCGAAGTCGACGACGTCTCCTTCTTTAAAATCATAGAGATTGCCTTCCATCCAGTATAATTTCTGGTAGGGTTTCTCGGTGAGGGAGGTATGGAAGACGGTCTTTTTTTCTTCCTGGTTGCTGTCTATGGCTCCGCGGATCACTTTTGTGATGCGGGTTTTTCCTGCCATCTTGGTTCGGTCGCGGGCGTCTTTCTTCAGGCCGAAATAGCGCAGGTCGGACAGATAGGCCAGCAGGAAGATGGTACCGAAGACTAGCGCTGCGAAGAAGACAAAGCCGCCGCCCGAAGCCAGGAGGCTGCGATTGGAGAAGTCGGACCCGCGGACGGGCAGATATTTCTGGGGAATGCAAAGGAAGATGAAATAACCGATGCCGCCAAGTACGCCGGCGATCTGGGCTTTTTTGCTGGCGTCGGCCAGCTTATTGTCGATGAGACATTCTTCTTCGAAGGTAAGAGGGCGCTCTTCCATAGGTTGGATTTTGTTGGTCTACAAGGATAAAAAAAAGAAAGGGAAGCACATAGCTTCCCTTTTCTATTCGGTTGGGCGATACGACCGGATTAGCTGAGCTTACCGGCTGGCGTAGTCGCGTTCATGTCCTTTTTTGTCAATATATAAGGTCTTGTAAGTGCCTTGTTTTTTAACTTTTACCGCATACAGCTCGCGCTTTTTGGGTCTTTCGATGCGGGTAAACTGATGATTATAGCTGCCCGGATATTTGTCGTTCAACCGGTGTATGACTTTATCAGGAACTGAATTTTGGCTAACGGCCATGCGGGAGTCTATGTGACGCCCTTTGGTGTCGTAGCAGGCTGTCGTTGTACTTCTATCGTCAATTTTCCGGAAGCTGGTTTCCCATTTTCCATCATTGTACTTCCAGTGTGGATTGGCTGCCATCGGATAATCGCGATGGAAGGATTCTTTCACAGCGGAAGGGACTATCATCTTTGGCGTTGGGACGCCGGCAAATGTAAGAGTGGTCGATGCAAGGAGGCCAAGCCCCAAAATGATCTTCTTCATAATCTTTCAATTTTAGTGATGTAATCTAAGATCACAGATAGGTGTTCAATAAGCTTGCCACGGCTCTTTAGTCGTTGAGGTTTTAGCAGGAGCGTTGGATTTTTTCCACAATTATTGGGTATATTCATACCTATGACAACAACCTCGCCCTCACAACGACTCTATTCGCTCGATGCTCTCCGGGGATTCGATATGTTTTGGATTATGGGAGGAGAAGAAATCTTTCATTCGATGGCCAAGGCTACGGGTTCGCCTTTTTGGAAGGCGCTTTCAGATCAATTCG
>JAFDYG010000291.1 GCA_018267545.1 Bacteroidota bacterium | reverse complement strand
TTGATCGGGAGAGCCTTCCACTTGTAATAAGATTACGTTGGAGAGCAGGTTGAAAAGACCGGCGCGCAGCTTGTCGTCGGCAACGGATGTCTCGATCTTCCGCTGGGTGCCGAAGGCGTCCCGCAGCCGGTAGAAGCCATTGCCGGTGGGCTCGAGGTATTGTCCTTTTACGGAGTCGGATTCCTGTCCAAACATTTCCCAAAGCACGGCGTCGTTTATAAAAGGTTGGGTATAGCGATCGGCATCAAAGCCGATATTCCGGTTTTGAAACTCAGAGCGATGGACCGGGATGGCCGGCTCAAAACGGCCCAGGATACCTTCTACCACGTCCATCGGGATGCTCCAGATTCGGAAGAAGCCAAGGATATGGTCGATACGAAAGGCGTCGAAATAGTTCCGCATGTGGCTAAAGCGTCTTTTCCACCAGGCATAGCCGTCCTTCTGCATCTCCTCCCAGTTGTAGGTGGGAAAGCCCCAGTTCTGGCCCTTTACGGCAAAATTATCCGGGGGTGCCCCGGCCTGCATCTCCATATGATAAAGGGTAGGCTCTACCCATGCGTCACAGCTATGACGGCCGATGCCGATAGGGATATCCCCTTTTAGCACTACCCCCTGCTTATGGGCGTAATCGACGGCCTTCCGCAGCTGAAGGTGGAGGTGGTATTGGATAAAGTATTGAAGGGCGATGGAGTCGTAGTAACGGGTCCCGGGCTTTGCATATTCCCAGATCGCAGTGGCGTCATACCGGCTGTGGAGCTTCCATTGGGTAAAATCCGGCGTGCTGTATTTGTCCCGTAAATAACAGAAAACGGCATAAGGCACCAACCAGCTTTCGTTGGCCTGGAAGAAAGCCTGAAACTCTGAATTAGCTTTAAATTCTTCTTTCTGTAATTCGTATAATTCTTTGAGGGCTAATAATTTAATTTTTATCACCTGTTCGTAATCAACCGTAGGCTGCTCATTGAATTCTTTCTGCTTTTTGCGCAGTGGCTTGATCAGCTCGGCATATTTCTTCCCGGCGCACTGGGACAGATTGAGATAGATCGGGTGCAGCGCAAAGGCCGAGATGGCGGCATAGGGATAGGAATCCGTCCAGCTGTGATTGGCCGTGGTATCCTGGATGGGCAGCAGCTGGATCATCCGCAGACCGCACTTGACGGCCCAATCCACCAGGAGCTCGATATCGGCAAACTCCCCTACCCCCATCGAACCCTTGCTGCGCAGGCTGAATACGGGAATAGCTACTCCGGCGCCCTTCCAGCCGGTATTGGGCAAATGGACGAATCCATCGTGGATCACGCTCAGCTTCTCCCGCCGTGCATCCCCGGGCAGACTCCGGTTGGGGCCCGTTTCATAGCGCAGGAAACTCTTTTCATGCTTATCGTATACACCGTATTTATATTCCAGCGGAAAGGATTCGGGCGGCAGGTGAAGGTGCAGCGTCCACCAATCTCCCTCCGGCGAGAGCAGCAGCGGCTCCGATTCATCCCAGTCCTGTAATGCCGTACCCGTTCCAAGCAGGCAAACGACTTCGTCGGCTGCAAGCAACGGCGCTTTTACGCGAATGATATGGGTAACAGGGGCTTTGCTCTTAGTTTTCTTCGCAGGCTTGGCAGGCTTGTGGCGTGGGAGCAGGACGTCCCGGAAGGGGCTGGTGTAAAAGACGTTCTCGAATTCACCGGCGTGATTCCAGGTATCGATAGCTTGTATCTCTGCAATACCATCACCCGCGGGTTCGATCATCCTATCGTCCCCCCACTCTTCGGTAAGAGTGCCGTCCTCGTTCTTCAGTATGTAATGATAGTGAAAAGGTTCGTTGGGAGCAGACTCCAATTGAAGGCTCACATGCCAGAATTCTCCATTGACATAGTTGAGCGGAATCGCAGCAGCGCTGTCATCGTCGCCCATCTCCGGTAAATTCCCCGTGACTAAAATCGATTGTCCTGGATGTGTATAAAAGCGTAAATAGAAGTCTATTTTCATGTTCCTCATTTTCAGGTGGCAAACAACAATGTGTATTTTTTACATCATTGAGCCAAGTTATGCTAAATTTCTGGTATGTGTAGATTTGGGGCCCCAGAGTTTGAATGGAATTTTCCCGCCGTTGGAGTGGCGAAGATATTCAATTTTAATCGGATGGGCATATATTAGCTTTGGTTCATTGCTTGCTTTGGTTTAGATTTGCACAAAATTTTTAGTCCATGGAACAGCAAAAGAAAAGCACTGGAATATATTGGATCTTGTTTCTATTCTTTACCGTCCTGTTCGGCGTAGCCGTAGCTAAGCATTTTGAATACCTGACCCTGATCCTTCCCTTTGTCTGCACCTTTTTCGTCAAGGCGCTGGACATCATGTAAGCCATCCATTCGAACTAATTATAGACAAATGCCATCTGCCTCAGGTGGCAT
>JAFDYG010000290.1 GCA_018267545.1 Bacteroidota bacterium | reverse complement strand
GTGATCGACGAAGCTCATGTCTTCTGTCAGCGGAGACCAGTAGGAAGTGATCGTGTTCATGCCGTTGCGGAAGGCCGACAGGCGGCTGCCGCGCGCGGCGATATTGGTATACATATCGGCCCAGTGCTCGAGACGCATCAGACCGCTCACGTTGCGAATCAGCCCGTCGCTCATGCTGGTAATCTGCTGATCGACCATCACCTTGCTATCGACTATCTGGATATTCTGCGGAACGTCGATGAGGGGCTCGTTGAGACGCAGGGTCTGGGAAAGCTTTTTTGCGTTGTAGGAATTTCTCCCGGCGGCGACGGTCACCTCCTGCAGCTGGTGCTCGGAGACCTTCAGCGCGATGGAGACGGTTGCCGTCTTACCTTCTTCGACCGTAACGGGAACGGAAGTGGTTTCATAGCCGATGAGAGAGACCTCGATCTGGTAGGTGCCGGGTTTTATATTATTGAGGCTGAAGCTGCCGTCCTCTTCGGTATAGGTGGCTTTTTTAGCGCCCTGGAGGTATACGGTGACGGACGCCGCGGGTTTGTCGTCTGCAGTCAGGACCTTCCCCCTGATGTTCCCGTTCTTTTTATCGTTTTCGTCTCCGTTCGCTACGACGGGCGTAGTGAGGAGCTGAAAGAAGAGAAGGAGAAGAGAAAAGCCTGCTAACCAATGTAATCTAGTCTTGTGGATCATAAGCGTAGAAATTGAATGCGCAAAATTGCGCATCCAATTTCTGCTACGCTCCCGCATTCGGGAAAAGTATTTACGCAGGACGGAAAACTGGGGAAATACTGGAGCAATTCTGCTCCTGGCGGTTATCGCAGGGCTCCGTAAAGGGTATCGAGAAAGCTGCCGCGGGGGTCGAGGTTTAGTTCCCAGAACATTAGGCCGCCAAGCTTTTGGTCGGTGACATATTGGGATTTTGCGGTGATGGACCGCAGGTCGTCATAAGTGAGGAATACCTTTGTTGCCGCGTTATAGCTATAGGCCGCCCTGGCGGTGGAGTCCCAATAGTGTCGGAATCCTTCGAGCTTTTGCATTCTGCCCAGGGAAATTAAGCGCCGGAATTTACCTGTCTGGAAAAGGCCGTGGTTTAGATTGGGGACGCCATCGAATTCCCGCGCATAAAGACCGGCTCCTATAGCGACTTTGGAACAGGGTACGCCCAGAGAATCAAGGTAGTGAATGGCGTGATCGGCGCTTTCCGTCTGCGGCCCGGAAGAAAAGAGTGCGGCGTGATGACCCGTGATGGGGCTGCGGCTTCCGATCAGGTCGTAAGTCATGAGATTGACCCGGGTGACGAGCGGCATCAGATTCTTCCAGTCGTACGACCGTTGCAGATAGGGGGCAAATCCGGCGGCGGCGAAGCTCAGCTCTTTTTTCGTTCCAAGACTGTCGCGCAACGTCCGCATCAGTGCGGTAAAATCATCGGGCCGTTCGGGGAACTCCCAGTCGATGTCGATGCCATCGGCTTGAAAATAGTTCAGCAGGCGGGTAACCGATTGGGCGAAATTTTTTCGGCCGGTTTCCGAGGCAAAGACGCCCGGACAGGAGGGACAGCCTTCCCAGCCCCCGATAGCCACGAGTACCTTAAGATTTGGAAAACGGGGCTTTTGTGCGATGAATCGCCTGACGCCGCTGCTGTCGGCGCGGGTGAGCGCGATGCGGCCGCCCTTCAGGTAACCAAAGCAATAAATGACGTGGGTAAGTCTATCCAGGTGGAACCGGGCCGGGTCTGCCGGCCGGCTCCGGCTATTATAATAACCAATCAGGTCTTGCTCGAATGCCGTCAGCGACAAAAATAAAATCAGCAGACATACGAGGATTCGCATAGTCTGCCGACAAAAAATACTGTGCCAGGTTATTGAAAGGTGATTTTGCGGATGCGGTTATTGTTGGCATCGGCCACATAGATATTGTCCGCGGCATCTATGGCGAGTCCTGAAGGGGCCGTGAATTTTGCGGCCGGTCCATCTCCATCGGCATACCCCTTCGAGCTGCCCGCGACAGTGGATACGGTTCCGTCGGGCCCGACCTTGCGAATCATATCGTCGTCGATGACGTAGATGTTTCCTTTGGAATCGGCGGCGATGTCCCAGAGATTGTCGAAATTAGCTTTATCGCCAGCTCCATCCGCCACGCCTCTAGCTCCGCTACCGGCCAGTGTGGATACCGTTCCGTCTGCGGTTATTTTCCTTATGACAAAGTTCCCTTCATCGGCGATATAAAGATTCCCCTGCTTGTCGCAGGTAACGCCACCGGGGAAGCGGAACTGGGCCGACCCGTGGTCGCCGTTGCGAAGACCTTCACTGCCGTCCCCTGCAATGGTGCTGACCTGGGCCGAGGAGCTGATCTTCCGTATGCGGCCGTTAAAAGTATCTCCAAGATAGATATTACCCGATCCGTCGGAGGCAAGGCCTTCGGCATTGACCTTAAACTGGGCGGTGAGGGCATCGCCGTCCTGGTAGCCCTGTGTCGGCGTACCGGCGTAGGTGCTTACGGTGCCGTCGGGCGTAACCTTACGGATGCGCGTGTCTACTTCATCGATTATATAACAGTTGCCCGAAGGGTCGGTTACGATGCGATAGGGATTCTTGAACTGTGCGGCCGTGCCTTTGCCATTGACGATACCGAAGTTGTCGTTGCCGGCGACGGTGGAGACCTGACCGTTGGCTATTTTTCTTAACCGGTGGTCGAGATAATCTACGACGAAGAGGGCTCCGTCCGGGCCTATCGCTATGTCGATGGGAGTGTGGAATTTTGCGGAGAGCGCGGCGCCGTCGGCGAAGTCGTCCGAGCCGTCACCTGCGACCGTGCTCACGATCACTTTCTTTTGGGGGGTTGGATTGCCACCGCCACCGCCTGGATTGTTTGGGTTATTTCTGCTGCAATTGGAGAAGGCTATCGATGATATTATTACTGTAAGTAATATGGCTTGGTTGCGGGTTGTCATAGCGTCAAATGTGGGCGCAGTTTAGTCCATTTTTTCGGGTTCGTTTGGGTTGGATTACCTAGCGGTTTTCTAATTTTACCGATCGGTCCGGGGATGGTCCAATCGGCTGAAAAAGCCCTAAATTTAAGCATGAAACGCATCCTCCTTCTTCCCCTGCTCCTGCTGCTTTTGCGCACTGCTTTTGGTCAGTCTCCGGAAACGCAAAAAATCCGCAGCTGGCGGCAGCAACAAGAGCAAACCATCATCAACGAATTTGTCAGCTTTCTTGCACTGCCCAACGTTGCGTCGGACAGCGGCAATATTCAAAAGAATGCGGATTTTATAGAAAAGATGATGCGCGACCGGAATATCGGCAATGTACAGTTGTTACAGACGGGGCGTTATCCGCCGGCTATCTACGGCGAGGTGCTGACTCCCGGTGCGAAGGAAACGATCGGGTTCTATGCGCACTATGACGGACAGCCCGTCAATCCCGCTCAGTGGGCGGAGGGGCTGTCGCCTTTTAGCCCGGAGCTTTTTACCGCCTCGCTTCCCGATCAGGGCAAGCCCCTCCCCTTCCCTTCCAGCGGTCCCTATAATCCGCAGTGGCGAATCTATGCGCGGGGCGCATCCGACGACAAAGCCGGCGTCATTGCTATCCTCAACGCCTATGCGGCGCTGACCGCCAATGGAATAAAGCCCCGGTACAATATTAAATTCCTGTTCGAAGGTGAGGAGGAAGCGGGCTCGATCCACCTGGGAGATATTTTTCAGGCTCATTCCGGCTTGCTGCGCGCCGGCTGCTGGCTCATCTGCGACGGGCCCGTGCACCAGACCGGGAGGAAGCAGATCGTCTTTGGGGTAAGGGGCGACTCGCACATCGACCTAACGGTCTACGGTCCTCGCCGTCCCCTCCACAGTGGTCACTACGGCAACTGGGCGAATAACCCCGCCATGCTGCTCGCCAGACTGCTGGCGTCGATGAAAAACGATTCGGGACGCGTGACCATCAAGGGTTTTTATGATGACGTCAAGCCATTGTCCGCCATAGAAGCCAAGGCCCTTCGTGAATTACCTTCCGTGGACGACCAAATGAAGGAGGAGCTGGGTGTGGCCAGCACCGAGATGAAGGGCCTCTCCCTTTCCGAGGCGATAAACCTCCCCTCGTTAAACATCAACGGCTTTCAGAGCGGCAACGTAGGCAGCCAGGCCTCGAACCAGATCCCCACCTATGCTACGGCGGTTATCGACCTGCGGCTCGTGCTGGGCAATGACTGGAAACGTCAGCAGCAGAAGGTGATCGACCATATCACTTCGCAGGGCTGGACCGTGATTGACCACGAGCCTACCGACGCCGAGCGAAAAACCGCTCCCCTGCTCATCAAGGTGCTGAGACCCGCTGGCTCCTATAACGCGCAGCGGACACCCATGGACCTGCCCATGGCCGGGAAGATCCGCGCGGCGGTGCAAAGCACAACTCCCGACCCCCTGGTGCTACAGCCTACGATGGGAGGCTCGCTGCCGCTGTATTTGTTCGAGCAATACCTGCAGTCACCAACGATAACGGTGCCGATCGCCAATCACGACAACAACCAGCATGCGGAGAATGAGAATATACGGCTGGCGAATCTATGGTCTGGGATCGAGTCGATGGCGGCGATTATGATGATGAAATAAAAAAATTGCCGGGTATATAATTTTTTCTACCTTTGTAACGGAGGCTTTGCTGGGAAACTGGCATTGCCTTTTTTCTTTTTAGACAACTACGACGCTCCAAATCAGGAACTCCCGATCAGGACCTATTTTCCTTCTTGCCAGGTACCGCATCGGTTTAATCAACTCCAAATATTCATTTAACTCTCCCCGTGATTCCTTATTTAGCGAACCAATTCTAAAATTCCAGGACATGATGTAGGCTATAAAATCAACAATTTGTATCCCCGTAGTCAAATCACTATGCACAAAAAAGGGCTCCGGTATGATTAGTCCTGCGCGATGACGCCCTTTGATTGTTTTCTTGAAATATTTATCCATCTGGTCAAGCAATAGATGACTTGCGGATTTGTCCAGTTCGTCAAATACGACAACACCCCTTGGCTGGTTATATTTATCTTCAAGAAAATAATAGAATCGCTCAAACAAATAAACATAATCCTTCCTGAGCATTTTACTATCAGCCGGAATAGACTTCTCGTCACCAATAATAGAAACAAATGCTTTGCAGCTATAACTCTGGCAAAGTTCAAGTAATCTTTTCGCATAATCGAGCTTAGCCTGGGATAATGCTGTCAATTCAGCTTTTGTAACGGTAGCGCCATTGTCAAGCGCACGCTTTGCCAAGGCCGTCCTTTCGGGTAGTGAAATAGAAGGCATCTGCCTGGCAAGACGAAATGTCTTTCTTTTTAAGAATGTTCTGGCTTTTATTTCATTCCCGATTTCGCGATACTTTCTACCAAAACAATTCAATTCCAGCTCGTGGGCGCTGCGTATTAAATTCCAGAGTTCTTTATCCTCAATAGCAATCCCAGCCAGGACTTCATAAGGTGAATCATGGTGATCCTGCCCACTTTCATCGATAAAAAGAAAGAATGCCACAACCTCAGAATTTAGAGGTCGAATTTACTAACAATATTAGATTTAAAACTAATTAAATTAGCGTCCGAATAAAGTACTTTAAAAGACGGACAAAGTCCAGGTCCTCTCGAAGACGCCGTCGGGAGGAAGGGAATTAATGCCTTCCTTCTGTATCCACTGCTGGCTGCTGTTTGTCGAATCGGCAATCCCGCACCAGGGCTCTATGCATAAAAAATCAGCCCCAGGTGCAGCCCAGATTCCAAGGAAGGGGAAGCCAGGAAAATCCATCTTCAGTCCCCTTTCGGTTTTGGACGAACGCAGCGCCACACTGGTAGACGCCGGGTGTTTGAGGACGAGAGCGTCACGGGCGAAGAGGTCTTTATTCAACGGAAGAGTATTGGTATTATTCAGCAGGGGCTGCGACTGCGTCTCGATCAGCCCGTCTTTGGAGATGGGCCAGCGGGGTGCGTTTTCCGTCTGGTTGAATTCGAGGTAGTAGTCCGAATAGGTCGTGCCCTCTACCAGCGGCACTTTGAAGGCGGGGTGGGCGCCAACGGAAAACCAGAGGGTTTCGTTTACGGGGTTCTTGACCTGGTAGGTCACAGAAAGACCGGCGGAAGTAAGCCGGTAGATGATGCGGAATTCAAAATCAAAAGGATAGACGGAGCGGGTGGAGTCGTCGCTCTTCAGGAGGAAGACGATC
>JAFDYG010000028.1 GCA_018267545.1 Bacteroidota bacterium | reverse complement strand
TCTGCCCTTCCCGCATTATTGATAACCACATTCAGCGTAGGATACTTCTCATAAATCTCCTTCACCAACCCATTCACATCATCTTCATCCGACACATCGCCAGGAATATAAGAGACATTCAGTTTCTCCGCCGCCGCAGCAAGCCTTTCCTTATTGCGGCCCGTAATAATGACCTGGTTGTTCTGACTTAAAAGTTTAGCCATTTCATATCCGATCCCGGCACTCCCGCCAGTGATCAGAATAGTGTTGTTACTTGTTTTCATGACTTTCAGTTTTTATATACCGATCGGTATATTTTTATGCAAAAAAAATCCTATAATGACGTAATCAATTTTTCCAATGACTTCATAATCCCTTTTTTATATGTAGCCTTCCCCGTCGCCTTGGTAAAAAACATCGCCCCTTCCAAAAGCGCAATGATCGTCACCGCTTCCTCCTCTGCATTCGTATCCGCCTTGAACTCCCCAGCCGCAATCCCCCCCCGGATCAGCTCCGCAATCCTTTCCGTCCACCGCATCAAAGACGCAACCGCACGCTCCTTCAACAAAGGATGCGTATCATCGGCCTCCAGCAGCGTATTCAACACCGGACAACCGCCATGAAAGAAAGGATACTTCAGAAAATTGCCGTAAATGTCCACATAAACCATCAGCTTCTCCCGGTACGAAGAATGCTTGTCCATCTCCGCCCGTACAGTCCCGCTGACCGTCTTCGTATTATAATCGAACGCCGCCAGCGCCACCTCATCCTTATCACTGAAATTTCCATAAATACTCCCCTTCGTAAGACCCGTCGCCTCCGTCATATCCGAAAGCGAAGTCCCCGCATACCCCTTTCTATTGAAGATAGGCGCCGTCTTCTCGATGATAAACTCCCTTGTCCTTTCTGCCTTACTCATAACTTATCTTTTCCAAACCAGCGCCATCCGCTTCCCCAACCGCCTAACTCACTCGCTGATTTCAATGTAAAATTATACCAATCGGTATTATTTTCCAAATTTAATTTCCCGGGCCCCGCCCCAATCTCCCCCGCATCCCCTATTTTCGTTGAAAATGACATGGGCCCCGCCCAATTAACCATGTACACCGAAATCGACCAGTTCGTCGCCCGATACATCCACCTCTCCGAAGAGGAACTGGCCTTTTTCCACTCCCTCCTCAAACACAAAAAAATCCGCAAAAAAAACTTCCTCCTCCAGGAAGGCGAAATCTGCGACTTCGAAGCCTTCGTCCTCAAAGGCTGCATCCGCAGCTACTACCTCGACAAAGACGGCATCGAAACCATCTTACTATTTGCCGTCGAAGGATGGTGGGTCAGCGACCTGACCAGCTTCTCCGAACAAAAACCGACCAATCTCTTTATCGAAACCATCGAAGACTCCGAGCTCCTCTCCATCGACTATAAAAACAAACAGCTCCTCTTCGAAAAAATCCCCGCCTTCGAACGGATGTTCCGCATCCTCGTCCAACGCTCCCTCGGCGTCCTCCAACAACGCTTCTACGCCTCCATCTCCCAAACCGCCGAAGAACGCTACCTCCAGTTTATGGAAAAATACCCGCTGGTCGCCCAACGGGTACCCCAACATCAGATTGCACGCTATATCGGTGTCTCCCCCGAATTCCTCAGTAAGGTGCGGAGTACGATGTATAAAAAACACTAGCCTTCGCATCCTCTATCTCCTGACCAGTAATGGTATGCCCCATCCCCTTATACACCTTCTCCGTAACCACCGCGCCTCGTTCTCTCAACACCCCCACACTATCATGCACCCGCTGCACCGGCACATGCGGGTCCGGGTCACTTGTCCCGATAAAAACCGGCGTCCCCCCAAAATCTCCCTTATAATTCTCCGCATAAATCCGGTCCCCAATCAATCCGCCGGTAAAAGCCGCCACCCCGCCATAACGAGCCGCATTCCGCGTAACAAATTCCAGCGTCAGACAAGCCCCCTGTGAAAAACCCGTAAACCAGATCTTCTCCTCCGCAATCCCCTGCGCCTTGATCTCCTCAACTAACTCCCTCACCACTCCCAGCGCGGACGAAAGCCACGGCTCATTCTGCGCAGGCACGGACAAAAACGAGTACGGATACCAGCTATGCCCCGCAGCCTGCAGCGCAAATAGCGTAAAGTCCCCAACCGGCAGCGCATCCGCCAGCCCCAATATATCCTCCGCACTTCCTCCCCTGCCATGCAGCAGGATCAACGCCTTCCCGGTTTCACTTAACGGCTTACCCGAGGTAATATATTTATTGGTGTGCATAGTACTTAGTTTATTGCAGGTAATGATTTCTCCAATTCCGCCCTCAAATGTTCGTGCTGTACAGGAAGCTTCAAGTGCGTTCCCAGCTCATTCAGCGGCTCATCCACCGTAAATCCCGGATTATCCGTCGCTATTTCAAACAACACCCCGCCCGGTTCCCGGAAATACAACGAGTAGAAATAATCCCGGTTGATCTTCGGCGTGATATTCAACCCCTTCGCAGCAATCTTTTCCCTTAACTCCATCTGCACAGCTTCATCCGTCACCCGAAAAGCCACGTGGTGGTTCGTCCCGCCGCCATTCAGTCCCCTGGCCATCTCAGGAGCTTCCACCAGGTCGACGATCGACGCCGTAGAGACCGCATCCGTGATAAACCGGTAACGGTTCCCCTCCTGCTCCTTCAGCTCATAACCAAATATATCGGTGAGAATCGTAGCGGTAGGCTTGATACTGCGCAGCGTCAGCGTCACACTATGAAAACCCTTCGTCGCCACATCCGCTCCAACCGCCGGCGTAGCCCAGGCCGAACGATCATCGCCATACTTCGAAGCAATCAGCTCCAGCCTCAGTCCATCCGGGTCCTGGAAAGGAAGAACCACCTCGCCGAGACGCTCGCTAATCTCTCCATGCGGCACTTTCAATTCCTCAAACCTGTTCTTCCAAAAATTCAGACTATCCGCCGAAACTGAATACCCGATCTCCGACGCCATCCCCGGCCCAACTCTACCGCCGACGATTCCATCCCACGGAAAAAACGTCAGGATCGTCCCCGGATTCCCATTCTCATTTCCGTAATAAAAGTGATACGTACCCGGGTCGTCGAAATTCACCGTCTTCTTCACGAACCTCAACCCCAAAGTCTTTGTATAAAAATCAAAATTACGCTGTGCATTACCCGCAATGGCGGTAATATGATGTATGCCTAATATTTTATTGCTCATAACTTAGAATTTAAAATTGATAATATTTCATTTTCCAACAATCCGCTGCCGCCCCCAAAATGACGGGTCACGACAACCTCCGAATCCAGCTGCTGCAACCTGCGCCTGATCCCCTCTTCTTCGTCCATCGAAATCCCCGCGCAAACAAAAACGATAGAAAACTTCGCCTCCCCAAACGCCGCCACCGCCTCTTCCTCAGTCGAGACAATAGTCGCCTTCCATCCTTCATGCCCATTAATCAGCCGCTCTACCACCTGTAAGATGGCCATGTCGCGGCCAATAGCCAGTATGTTTAACATCTTTATTGAATTTTATTTTGCATGGGAACATCCATAATCAAAATCTCCGAACCTTCCTCCAAAGAAGAAAGACCAATCGTATCCAGATCTGTGATCCCCAATCCATCCCTGCTCTCCAGCCTCTCTCCACTCACCATAAACGAACCCTTCACGACAAAAAAATAAACGCCATTCTCCTTCCGCTTCCTCCCGTAATCCACAGCCCGGCCCTCGTCAAAACGCCCCTTATAAAACCACGCATCCTGGTACAACCATGTCCCTTCCCCTCCCTTAACCGGCGAAATCAGCTGCTCCAACGCATTCTCTTCCTTCGCCGGGTCCAGCTTCACCTGGTCATACCGCGGCGTCACATTCAACCGGTTCGGGAAAAGCCAGATCTGCAAAAACTTCGCAGGCGCCTCCGGCGAATTGTTATACTCGCTGTGAAACACGCCACTCCCCGTACTCATCACCTGTATCTCCCCGGCGCTTACCACCTGCCTGTGCCCCATATTATCCTCATGCACCAGGCTCCCTTCCAGCGGGATACTGATGATCTCCATATTATCGTGCGGGTGCGAACCAAACCCCTTGCCCCCCGCAACGACGTCGTCGTTCAAAACCCTTAATACACCAAACTGTATCCTTTCTGGATTGTAATAACCAGCGAAACTAAAAGACTGATGACTGCTGAGCCAGCCAAGGTCCGCATGACCCCGCGTAACTGCTTTATGTAAGACTGTTGTAGACATAATTGATAATTTTTACAACACAAAGCTACTACCCGCCACCCCCCATGTCCATTAACCTAGTTTAAGAATTTCACTCTCCGCCCCTCTCGTCCTCCGCACTCCCTAACCACCACATTTACAACCGAATCCCTCATTTATACATTTTTATCCATTATTTTTGGCGGACCTTTACTACTGTATGAGAAAAGCATTCCTATTTATCGCCATCCTCGCAACCGCCGCGCGTCTGCACGCCCAATCCGACAGCGCCAGCCCCTACTTCATAAAACCTTCCGTCGACATCCCCCTCCTCGCCGGAGGCGCCGCCTGGGACCTCTACGGCTTCTCTCAAATCAGCAAAAAAGACGGCCTCACCGACGCCCAGGTCCTCGCCCTGAAAAAAAGCGATATCAACGGACTCGACCGCTGGGCCGTTCACCCTTACAATAAAAACATCGATAACCTAAGCTATATCCCTTTCTATGTAGCCGTACCCCTTCCCCTCGCCGTCTTCGGGATAGACAAAAAGATGCGCAAAGACTTCTGGAAACTAACCTATCTCTACGCGGAAGCCATGACCCTCACCGGCGTCCTCTATACTTCGGCCGTCCACTACGTAGCCAGAAGCCGCCCCCTCGTTTATGAAGAC
>JAFDYG010000289.1 GCA_018267545.1 Bacteroidota bacterium | reverse complement strand
GCACCTTGTACAAAGCTATAACGCCACCTTCCCCGCAGAGATCTGGATCGGCAGCAGCAACGTCGTCCGGCCGCAGACTTCGAAAGAGATAACGGCGGGTTTGTTCAAAAATTTTTCGGAGAATATCTTTCAGACGAGCCTGGAATTTTATTATAAACGAATGGGCAACCAATTGCTGTTCGGCGGAAAGGATTCGCTGGTGATCGATAATACCATCGAGCAACAGCTTATCTATGGCAAAGGATGGAGCTATGGCGCAGAACTTCTTGTCCGCAAGAACAGGGGCAGATGGACGGGCTGGCTGGCCTATACTCTCGCCTATGCCAACCAGCAATTCGATTCTCTTAACGAAAGCCGGAGCTTTCCGTTTGCATACGACAGGAGACATATGCTGGATCTTTCTACGGCCTATTCGATCAATTCACACTGGAAAGTATCAGCCAATTTCCTGATCGCCAGCGGCCGGGCCTTTTCTCTTAGTCCCGACTCATCCTATATCCTCAATCCCGGTCCCGGTCGAAGTCCCATCTTCGACAACCCTGGCAGGGGCCAGGGAAGAGGCCGTGGTCTGAACCGGGGCGGCGGCTCCTGGGACGTCATCGCCAACAACTATCGGCTCAGCCCATATAACCGGCTGGACATTAATGTACACTATACAAAATCCCGGAACCTGCGGGCAAGAACGCTGGTGACAGAATGGATTTTATCTGTTTACAATGTATACGCCCGCCCCAATAATGCCTTCGTATACCGGACCATCGACCCTGCAACCCGGAAAGTAATAGCCAAAGAGCTTCCCTTTATACCTGTTATCCCAAGCATTACGTATAGTTTAAAGTTTTAATTCGATTTGAAAAAAATTTCCGGGTCGACTAGGACCCGGAAGGCATTTTCCGGTCTTGTATAGGAAGACCGGTTTTCCGGATAAATATCATACTCATGAAAAAACCAATTTCGTTATTTCTTGCGGCACTGACTACAGGCATCTTCTTCTTTATCTCGTGTAACAAAAACTCTAACGGCGGCGGCACCGGCCACCTGGAAGTAAGACTTACGGATGACCCGTCTCCTTATGACGCCGTCTATATCGACGTCCAGAAAGTGGAGGTGAACGTATCCTCCGATTCGGGAACATCTTCAGGATGGCAGACAGTACCGGTGCTGCGACCCGGCATTTACAACCTTCTCAAATTCCGGAATGGACTCGATACCGTGCTGGCGGCTGCGGACCTCCCTGCGGGAAAGCTATCGCAGATGCGCCTGGTCCTGGGGAACAACAACTCGGTTGTCATCAACGGGCAGTCATACAACCTGAAAACACCTTCCGCGCAGCAATCCGGATTAAAATTTAACATTCATTCCACGCTGACCAGCGACATCGTCTACCGTCTCTGGATCGACTTCGACGCCGGCCGGTCCATCGTGAATACGGGAAGTGGCGCTTATATATTGAAGCCTGTCATCAGAACATATGCAGAAGCTATTGGAGGCAGTATTAAAGGCTGGGTACTGCCTGCCACGGCCAAACCTCAGGTATGGGCCATCCAGGGCACGGACTCCCTGCTGGCCCTGCCTGACACGGCCACTGGCTATTACTTTTTCGGCGGTGTTGATCAGGGAACCTGGAAGCTCTGGTTACATGCACAGGATTCTTCCTATGCAGATACCAGCTTTTCGGTAACGGTTGCTACCGGTGTAGTAACCGACGCAGGAAAGGCTACTTTGCGACAGAGATAAAACAACCCGTGAAAACAGGCTGATTCGGGCGTGAAAACATGGTTTTTCACGTCCGGATTAGTCGTATAATATCCAGGCAGCGATACCTCGGGGAGGCGTTGCGCAAATCCGATACCATGAAACGAATTGTACTCCTAACGGTTTTTTTGACAATCCTGTGTTCGTTACCAGGATATTGTCAACTGAGTAACGGCGGTGTCAGCGCCAATTTCGGAGTAGACGCGGATACCCGCAGCAATTGGGTGAAATACGGCCCGCTCGCCGGCGCAGCAGTTGCGGATGACTGGTTTTCCCCTTCCGGTTCCGGCTTCAACGTGATAGATACGTCGAATGCAGCGGCTCTTCTATCCCTGGTTAAAGTCGGTACCAATATCTCCTTCAATAAAAGAATGTCTCAGCTCCTCTATTCCAAAACCAGCGGTAAGCTATGGATCGACGCTGTTTACGGAAGAGATTTTACCGCTGCCTCTACGCTGAAGGATTCCACGACTTTTACTATCGCAAGCAAAAACGGCGGCGACCCCGGCGTCTGGAAGGGCGGTGTCTCCAGCTTTCCGAACAAGAACGACCTGGTTGATGTCTACGCGCATATGCGAAGAGACGGTCTGAGCGTACATGATTCGCTCTGGCTGTTCACCGGCGTGTCGACGTATGGTACGACGGGTTCCAGCTATTTCGATGTGGAGCTTTACAAAAATACGTTTTCCTATACTGCTTCGACCGGGTTATTCACCACTGCCGGTACAGACGCCGGGCATGCCCAATGGTTATTCGATGCATCGGGCAATATCGTACAGACCGGGGATCTGATCATAGCGGTCAATTTTTCTCCCGGTTCGGTACCGGTAGTCGACCTCCGGATCTGGATCAGTCAGACTACTTTGAGTACGATCACTCCTGCTTATTTCAACTTTTCCGGCAGCTTTGACGGCGCCAGCTCCACACCGACATATGGCTACGCGTCGATCGTTTCCAAGGCCGGCACCACCGCATGGGGAACCGGCATCTCCAATTACTCCGGCTCGCCGATTCTCGATACGACCTATGCAACTCCCTGGGGAACCGGCGCCGCCGTTGGCGGCTTTAACTGGTCCCCGCAGTACCTCTCACAGCAATTTATCGAAGTGGGGCTAAACCTCACCCGGATCGGCGTCGACCCCGCCCTCTATTCCGCGCTGAGTCCTTGCGAGTCTTTATTCTCCAACCTGTTCTTCAAGTCCAGGTCTTCCAATTCATTTACTGCCAATATGCAGGACTTCGTCACTCCCCTGCCCTTTACACGTACACCCGTGATGGATTATTCTCTCCAGCCGGATACGCTTCGCTGCAACCATCCATCCGGCAGCATTACCCTTACCAATAATACTACCGCCGGTTATTATACCTGGCAGACTGCCGACGGCAGCATCACCGGCGCAAATAGCGACAGCTCGAAGCTCAACATCAGTAAATCCGGAACGTATATAGTAACGTCTTCTCCGGCCGAAGGATGTCCGGCCACCCGAAAGGATACGATTCGGATACCTATCGATACTTTTCCACCGGTTGCCTCTGCCGCGGTCGGATTGTCCGGAAGCAACCTGCTGCTCTATGGGGGCAATCTTACGGCCAGCAACTATGCGACTCCGTTCGGAGGCTCTTCGGGACTCACTTTCACATGGAGCGGTCCCGCCGGTTTTTCCTCTACACTTCAGAACCCGGTCACCGATACGACCTGGGGCGCTTACCAGGTTATCGCTACCGAAAGGAGAAATGGCTGTACGGCAATCGCGTCGACGATCGTCGATGCAACCATGTTCGCCATTCTGCAAGACGAAAACATCCGTATCAGCGGTGTGTATGAAGAAGGAACCGTCAACCTTCGCTGGGAAAACCCGAACGGAAAAAATGTCCGGACCTATACTCTCGAACGAATGGATGAGAACAGGAATTTCGTACCGCTAATAACGAGCACGGGCCAATCTTATACGGATAGCCGGCCCCTGCAGGGAAACAATGCTTATCGGATCAAAGCCATTAACCTGGATGGAACAAGCTATTATTCAGCCGTACTGACGGTAAAAGCATACGGCAGTCAAAACGTCTTTCTCGCCGGCGGCTATGACGGGGTACAGCTGATTGCCAATATGCCTTCGGGCTGTCGGGGAGTACTGGTAATTTATAACGTCTGGGGACAGCTTCTGCAAAAAAGAGAGGTTTATCTCCAGGAAGGCAGCAATACCATCTACCTCTCCCTGAATCAGCAAAAGACGAGCAGGGTCATCGCCTTGCTGATCGGCGGCAGGATTATCTTTTCACAAAAAATATTATTTTAAAACCCGGCTATTTGATCCCCTCATTGAGCTTTGCATTCTGCCCGGCGAAAATCAGCCAGGAGCCGTTATGCTTTGTCAATATGATCATCCGGCGGAACTCGAAGGTCTGTCCGGGATACCGTGAATCACCGGTTAGTCCCGTACGAACGTGGGCAACGGCTACGTCCGGCTTTATAAAGATGATGTCTTCGACGGCGCGGGTATAGTACTGTGTATTCTTAAAATACGTGGCGTGTGTAGATTCATAGTGGTCCTGAATATCCTTTCTACCGATATAATAAGCGCCAAACCAGTTGACCCAGGTAGCGTCTTCGGTATAGCAGGAAGCCAGACCTTTCGGGTCATGCCGGTTCCAGGCATCCTCATAATTCAGCGTTAGCTGCCTGATGGCTTCCTTGTCCCGCGTCGTATCGGATTGGGCGCTTGCCATAGTAAAAGTGATCCCTGAAATAAACAGGGACAGCAGGAAAGTGAAACGTTTTCTCATGATAGGTTATTCTTTAAGATCGTATTCCTTGTTGATTCCGGCGATAATCTTCTGCGCTTTGTCGATACAGATATCATATCGCTCGACGACTTCTTCGGGATACCGGAGGACGGTCGACAGGTTTTGGGCTTCATTGGAAAGCAGGGCGGACTTTGCATTTGCCGTCGAATCGAACACACGTCTGCCGTTTTTGATGAGGTAGTCGAAAAGCTGCCGCTTGGTCGCGATATAGAAATCCGTGCTCTTCGACAGGGCAACGATATTCTCCTGGTACAGGTCCATGATATCGTTCTGCAGGCTATCGTTTTCGATATTGCCGATCCTTCCGGATGCCTTGAACCCCTCGAATCTTCCATTGTTAGGATTCAATCCTGTCGTGTTCAGGATCCAGTTCCGGTGTCTCTTTAAAGAATCGATATTGAATCCTTCTTCGGGCTTTACGTTCGTAATGTATTCGAATGCCGCTTTTTGCTGCAGATAGCTGGTTCTGTCACCCTGCATTTCCTGTATGTCATGGGTTAGATCCCCCTTCAGTCCCAGAAGGAATTTTTTCACGTCCTCCTGCTGGTGCGCGTGTTCGCTTCGATTGTGAAACCAGATGGATATGGAGACGGCAAAAACGATGATGAAGATTTCGATCAAAAACTCTTTGCACTTGTGCCAGAAGCTGTGCTCCTTTCCTGTCCAGATTTTGTAGACTTTTTCGGTGTGCTTGACGACTTCCTGTTCTGCCATTTTCGTATAGCTGTTTTGGTTGTTGGGTGGTGCCATTGCAATATACAAATAAATTGCAGCCGTCCCAGCGCCGTTTAGCAAATGGTCAATATGAATGAGCCCTTGCCAATCGGATCACCTGCCCGCCGCCCGGAGCGAGCTTTAGCACTAAGCTGTCGGACGTCTTCACCAGCCGGGTCTCCCGAATCAAATGATTAGGGTCGACGGCAGCGTCGGATGCGTCGCTATAAACAATTGCCGTATATTCTCCCGGTGGCAGCCAGTCAAGAGATAGCGATATTTGTCTTTCCTGGCTGTTATTGATCGTGCCGATAAACCATTCTTCTCCCTTGCGGCGGGCCACCGTCGCATATTGCCCCGGGAGCGCGGCGGGTACTCGCGTCTCATCCCATGTCGTCGGCACTGCTTTTAGAAAATCGAATCCATCCTGGCCTTCGTAAGCATCGGGATAGTCGCAGATCATCCCCAGGTAGCTTTCGAGGACTACATACATGGCAAGCATATGACAACGCGTGCCCAATACCAGCGGGCGCGTATATTGAGCTTTATAACCGGCCTTCGTAACGGCCCGGAATCCTCCCAGGTGATAGTCCGTGGGTCCCGCCAGCAGCCGGGTAAAGACAACATTCAGGTCATCCTCGGGAGTAATGGGATTGTCCCACTTGTCGTTTTCATAGTTGAGCGTGCCCTCCCTCGTAAGCTCGTTAGGATAAGTACGGCTCAGACCAGTGGGTTTGAACGCGCCGTGAAACTGGATGTGCAGGTGATGGGCCGCCGCCTTTTGCAGTATTTCGGTCTGGATATTGACCATCTGCTGGTCGTCCCTGTCCATGAAATCGACCATCATGCCGGCGATACCCCATTGTTCGAATTGAGCAAAGGCCTTGTCGAGCATTGGATACAGCGCCTTCCAGTGTACCCACACACGAATCCCTACCCCCTTTCCTCTCGCATAGTCGCAGATCGCTTTAATATCCAACCCCGATACCGGACGGGTAACATCGGCGTTTGGACCTGCATCATAGCTTATGCCATCATTGGTGTACCATGCAATGCCGCCATAGCCGATGACGGTGTGATAGGCAATGTTGTTGCGAGCGCAAAAATCAATATAGTACCTATCTGTTTCGAAGTTGATTCCCGGAGGGAAGGTTGTGTCTGGAATTATATCTCCATTCCACCAATGGAAATCGGTCTTGCCGGGCCGGAGCCAGGAAACGTCTTTTATCGTACAGGAGTCGTTGAGACTGGTAAGAAGGTTGGACTCGATCAATCTTCCCGGTTTCGAGCCGATCAGCAGCACCCGCCAGGGAGTCCGGTGAGGGATGTTGGCTTTAACGCTGATCTCCTGCCCGGGTAAGGGCGATAGCTTACTTTTAAGCTGCCGGTGGTCGCTGGTCAGATACATACCGGCATAGTCTGTTAACTGTGCTTCGGTGATCGATACATATACCTGCTGAGGAAATGTTATAAACACAGGTACATCCATCAGCGTATCGGGCCGGATCCGGCTAAAGGGCTGATTGATATACCGGCCTTCATGAGAAGTGGTGTAGCCTGGTAAACAGGAGGCCATGACTTCTGGATCACCGGCTAGTCTGAAGCAGGTGTTCTCGGCGATCAACTGATAGGATTTCCAGCTATCCTGCACGGGGAAGACATATCGAAAAGCCACTCCGTCATTGAAGACCCGGACGATGAAATTTATCCTGCGTCGGTGACCGGTTCTTTCCTGCAGCGGAATTTCGACCTCTTTGTACCGATCATGTACGAATTTCGTTTTACCGACTATCAGCTCATAGTTGTCTTCACCCTCTCTGAAAACAGGCTTGGCATGAGCTATGTTCCGTCCAAACTCGCCGGTCTCCTGAAAGGCCAGGCTTAGAGGAGAAGCATCGATGAGCAAAATATTCTGAAAAGACACGCTATAGCATGGGAGGCTGTCCGTGAGCCGGATTGAGAAGCGGATCAGTCCATCGGGAGACTTCAATTCGATCCGCTGCTCCGCCCTGGAGGACGAGACGATAAACATCGAAATACAAATAAGCCGAAAAAGCATGACAAGCCCGTTTTAAGGGATGAAAATAGAAATATTTCACCACTATCGGGCACTTTATCGATCCAGCCGGCGCAGCTCCTGCTTCAGCTCTTCAAGACTCAGACTCTTCCACTGCAGGTCGACCACCTCTTCGCCAACGACGATTTCCTTCATCGCCAGGAAAGGCTGGCCATCTTCGTATTTTATAGCGACCGCGATTGCTTTTTCCCCCCGGGGGACCCGCTGGAACTCGAACCAGTCACCCTTCCGGGTCGGAGGCATGACCAGGCTCCTTCCGGTAAAAACCAGCTTACAGGCAACATTCCTATCCGCCTTCAGCCGCACTTTTACCGTCACCTGGCTTGCCGGATCAACACCTCCAAAACAGTCGATATTTCTCCAGCCCAGCCGCGAATTATTGTATATATAATATTTGAAGTCGTCGAAAGAGAGATTCTTATTCAGATAGGAAAGCTCTATCTTCTTCGTAGCCATCCTGACGAGCGTGTCTTTCAGCTGGGAAAGCGAATTGATTCCAAGTGAATCGAGCAACGGCTTGTTAATCGCCTTGATCAATGCATCCGGGTCGCTGACGCCATAGCTTCGAAACAGCTGGGCTAATTGCTCGCAGGTCAATAGGCTCAGTGCCGAACGTACCGTGTCAGCACGAGTCGATGCTGCCGGGAATCGAGCCGCGGTTGCCGATTCTTCCTCCGATCGCCGGCGGAATAATCGCCCGATCTTACAGAAGAAAAGGGGACAACGCTTTCCCTCCTTGTCCTTGATTGCATCCGTAAGATTAGGTCCCAGCCAGGCCTTGCACAAATCCAGATCGGGCAGCGTAAATCCCGATAGCCGGGCGCTGTCGTCCTTTGTCCAGTTCATGATGCCGTCCTCTCCCCTGCTGTCCTTGAAAATTCCCGCTTTCGGATTGATCGAGTCCGTCGGCATCAGGACGACCAGGTCTTTTTGAAGCGTCAGCGATTTTCCCTCACAGTCGACTGCTTCCGTATAAAGCATTCCTTGTGTCTCCAGCAGCTTTCCATCGGAAGTAGTAGAAAGGTCGTCCAGGATCATGTCGGAGTACAACCGGTCTTCCCGCACATTAAAGGAAATACAGCCGCCCTCACATCCCGAAGAGGGAGTTAAAGAATTGGCCTTGATATAGATGATCGTTCCCTGTCTACAGCGAAGAATCGTATCCCGGTGACCGTCAATGCAGAATCGCTGTAGCGGTGTCGCTAGCTGCTGATACAATACGGCAATATCCGGAACTTCGACAGCCTTCACCATCGCGACACGGGCCAGTCTGACTTCGACCCTCCTGTTCTTCTGCCGGCCCCTTGCCGTTCTATTGTTTGCTACTGGCAGCACGGCCCCCCATGCCCTGACAGTTATTTCTTCGGGCTTAAAGCCTGCTGCTAAAAGACAGGCTTTAACAGACTCCGCACGCATCCGGGAAAGAAGCTGATTAGTGACGCGGCGCCCCCGGCTATCCGCATGGCCTTCGATAAAGATCGTAACGGCGCTGTCTCGCAAGCTCACCCAGTCCGCTATTGCAGCTGGCATCGCCTGGTATCGGCCGGAGGAGAAATAAATTGTCTTCTTGATGGGATTCGTCTGGCTCTGACCGGTAAGGCACCAGCCCAGCGTCAATAATATAAGCAGGTTTAGGGGAAGGTAAGGTCGCATACCGACACGATACGGCCATCTCCGCCGGATGGTTGCCTGCCGATGTTAAGACGCCCGGTAGTTGAGCCCCGCCGTCGTTCCACAGGTAACGTCGAGCGTGACGCCGGTAATCTTGCTGGCCATGTCCGAAGCCAGGAACACGGCCGCATTGGCGATATCGGCCATCAACGGCATCTCCTTCAGCATCGTATCCGCCTTCATTTTTCCCAATATTGGGGCCATCTCTTCGGGCATGCTGTCGATGGCATTCTTGAAGACGCGAGAGTCCGGGGAACCGCCGGAACGAATATTGACGACCCTTATGCCATACACACCCAGCTCGGAAGCCAGATTCCTGGACAGACTTTCCACCGCACAGCATGCCGGCGCAAAACCTCCCGTGTAGGGGTATCCGATGCCTCCCGGCGTTGCCGTCAGCGAAAGGATCACGCCCGATCGCTGCTTCATCATCTGCTTTGCAGCTGCGATAGCCGTCAGGTAACGGGTCTGCATGGTCCGGGTGATCGGACGGACAAAGTCTTCCATCGGGATCTCCGTCAGGGGAATATTTTGGATGACATCCACACCAACGGCATTGAAGGAAACGTCCACCCTACCCGCCGAAGCTACTACGCTGGAGAGGTGGCGCGCAATTGCCGCTTCGTCGAACCCGTCTACAACCTCTACCTCCGCCAGTCCGCCGGCAGCATGGATTTCATCGGCAACTTTTTGAATAGAACCGGCGCTGCGGCCGGTCAGAAAGAGCCGCGCCCCCGCTTCTGCGAAGGCTTTGGCGACAGCGCCGCCGAGCGATCCTCCGGCGCCATAGATGACAATGTTTTTGTTTTGCAGTAGCATACTGCAATATAATCTATTCTGTGCGCAGACTGTCCACCGGGTTGGCCAGCGCAGCCCTTATAGACTGCAGACTGATCGTCAGCATAGCAATCAGGAAGATAAGTCCGCCCGTCAGCAGGAACACCACCGGGCCAATAGACACCCGGTAAGCAAAGCCTTCCAGCCAATGATTCAACACCCACCAGGCGACAGGGAAGGCAATCACCAGGGACAGACTCACCAGCCGTAAAAAATCTTTCGATAATAAGAAGACGATATTGCTGACAGAAGCGCCAACCACCTTCCGGATCCCCACTTCCTTCTGTCTCTTTTGCGCGGCAAAAGCCACCAGCCCGAAAAGCCCCAGGCAAGAAATCAGGATCGCCAGACCCGCAAAGTAGCGGGACAGCATCGCCACGGTCTGCTCGGCGTTATACAAAGCCTTATAGTCTTCATCCATGAACGTATATTCGAAAGGAAGCCCGTCATTGAACCGTCCATAGAATTGGGCGATACGCGCAAGCGTCTCTCTTGTTTTACCCGCTTCGATCCGAACATAGATCGTATTATTACCTGGTGAATACCGCAGGAAGAAAGGGGCGACTTTCTTATACAGCGAACCGAATTGAAAATCGCGGACAACCCCGATGATCGTCCTGGGCTTCCCCCAAAGACTCACCGTCTTACCGACCGGATCTTTTAGACGCATAGCTGCGATCGCCGTCTCGTTGAAGATCACCGACGTACTGTCCGTCCCAAATGCCGGAGAAAAGCCGCGGCCTTTGATCATCCGAAGCCCCAGCAGATCCATCATCCCATAGTCCATGTCCAGACCGGTGAATTCGATGCCGTCCGTCAGCGTCCTCCCTTCCCAGCTGATTCCCCCACCCGCCTGGCTATATTGAACCGTCATGTTTCCATCCATGTCGGAAGCATTTCGGACACCGGGGATATTTCGCAGGACTGTCAGAAAACCGCCCAGGTCCTTTTGTAGCTTACCTTCGCCGGTGAAGCTGATGGTATTGTCCTTGTCATACCCCAGATTCTTGTTTTGAACCAGCTGCATTTGCTGGTAGATCACCCATACCGACACGATGAGCAGCGTTGAGAGGGTGAACTGGAAGACAACCAGCCCCTTTCGGACCCAGGTCTTGCCGGAAGAGCCTACCATCCCGCTTTTGAGGACCATGGAAGACCGGAAACCGGATAGATACAATGCGGGATAGGCCCCCGCGAGCAGACCTGTAAACAAGACGATACCGAAAAGGCTCATGAAGAAGCCGATTCCCGCCGGAAGATGAAGGTCCTTCCCCGTGATGGTTTGAAAGGCTGGCAGAAGCAGCCGTGACAGGAGCAAGGCCAGGATCATCGCGCCAAAGGCCAATAGGATAGATTCGCCCAGGTATTGTCCGATCAGGCGACCCCGCCCTGCACCCAGCATCTTTTGTACGCCGATCTCCTTGATCCGGCTCGCGGACTTAGCAGTAGAGAGGTTCATGAAATTGATGCACGCGATCAGCAGGATAAATCCGGCGATCAATGAAAATAGCCGGACATATTCTATACGGCCTCCCACAGGAGCGCCATTTTCATAATGGTTGTGCAGGTATTTATCCGAATAGCGCTGTAATAGCAGCGTTCCCTCGTATTTCAGCAAATCGGCGTTCCTGGCGTAAAGGGTCGCGATCTTCTTACGGGTATAGTCCTTAACCTTTTCGTTGAAGACCCGGGCATCGACGCCCGGTTTTAAAAGAAGATAGGTCTTGATGCTATTGCTGCCCCAGAAAGAAATATCTCCCATCGTACCCGCCATCTTCCGGGTGAATAAGGCATAGGTAAAGACAAGGTCGAACTGATCGGATGCATTCGAGGGCGGCGCGGTGTAGACGCCCCGGATACTATAGACGCCATCGAAGCTATCGCCGGCGTTCCAGCTGATCGTCTTGCCTACAAGCCCCTCCGTCGTATTGAATAGCTTTCGGGCAAGCTTATCCGATAGCAGGACGCCGTCCTCATCCGACAAAGGGTGTTCTTTGTTCCCCTCCAGGATAGGATAGGAAAATATCCGGAAGAAGTCTTTATCGGCAAATAGAAGCTCCGCCTTCAGCCGTTGCTCGCCGGCAGCTATAATCCCTTTTGCGGAGGCATTGTGATGAAATACGGATACCGCGGCTTCGACTTCGGGTAGCTCGGCCGCCATGGAGCTTGCCAGCAATCCCTGCGTAGTCTCGCGCGTGACCAGCGTCCCATCCGCGTCTGGTGTGCTTTTCAGGACCTGATAGATTCGATCTCCCTTCGCGTTGAAATGGTCGATGTGTGTCTCGTCATAGATCCATAGACCGATGAGCAATATACAAGCCAGGCCGGTTGCCAGCCCGATAAGGTTGAGGACGGTAAACTGACGGTCCTTCAATAGATGGCGCCAGGCGATCTTCCAGTAGTTTGTTAGCATACCCGGACGCCACCAAAAAAATGCCATTTCCTAACCGGATGATTTGCATTCGGTTAGGAAATGCTTTGTGTTCGATTTTGGTACGCTGATAGCGTCAGACCGGACAGTGATTACTTTGCCTGTTGGTGACGGGGCCTGTTCTTCACCTTCCGGATCTTACCATCCAGGGTCATATACTCCCCCTCGTGCAATTGAAGACTCTGACCGCTGCCGGCGTCGATCGTGCCATTGGGATGGATGGTCGTCTCATTCATCAACGTGACATCCTTACGGACACGTTTGTGCTGGCCTTTATTGATCTCGATAAGCTTACCATTGCTCATGATGAAATAAACCTGGGGCGCACTTTTTTTCCTGGGAGTTTCTGTAGCAAAAAGGGAAAGAGAAAAAACGGAAAGAACAAAGAACAAAATAATTTTTTTCATTTTCGAAGTTGTAAGGATACTGAATTATGGATACTTTAGCAAAGTTTAAAATCATCCTCTATGAAAAAAACACGACTCTTGTTTTTCTGTATCCTTTTAGGACATTCTTCTCTCTTTGCCCAGAACGCGGCTTATCGCGTCGAGCAGCTCACCAGGATCAAACGGAACAATATTACCCCGACAAAGTATGACACGACCACCCAGAAATTCATCTACAAGGATGATCAGCTGCAGGAAATCCATTCGTTCCAGCAGGGAAAAGAAGTCGACCTCCTGCGTTTCACCTACGGAAGGAACGACATAAAGGCCTTCGACAAGATCAACTATCAGCGCCGGTTTTATCAGCTGGACAAAGAAGGAAAAACGCTTCAGTTCACCAATGACAAATGCGTAACCTACTCCATCGCCTCCCAGGATGGAAAGATCGCGACCATCGAATCCAACGACAAATGCGATCGCTATGAGCAGGGGAATGTGTTCGAATATAATGGAAGCCTGCTGACCCGGGTAAAATCATATAACAAGAAAGGCGGTATCAAAACCTCCACAGACTACGTATTTACCTATAATAACAATCGTCTTTCGCAGGTCGTCTGGGGGAACAATATCGACGCCTACAAGATCACCGGCACGGATAATCATATCACCGGCATCGAGTGCACCCGTTTTGGCAAACCCGACTGGAAGCGCGCATTCCAATACGACGCCAACGAAAACATCACGGAAGAGGCGGTCTATGCGGCCGATGGAGGCCTCGACGAGCGCTATCTTATAGAATATAGTTTTAATAAAGGGAACGACTACCTGATCTGGGAGACCAATGACTGGCGGCTGAATAAATTCTTCCACCAGCGAACATATAAGGATTATCACGATATGCACATGTAAGAGAATCAAGACCCGCTCAAAGGAGCGGGTTTTTTGATCCCGGCAGGTGCGAAAAACATACTTAAATTTGCGCCAAAACGTTAAGAAACGGGTACCCAATCACTCACACAGCAGCTATGACGTCCAAGATTCGTAAACGACTCCTACGGTTCATCCTGATACCTATCCTGTCAATCATCCTCCTTATTGGCATTGCCGCCACTATACTTTTAACCCAACAGCAACGGCTGGTCAACCTGGCGCTCGAGCAGGTCAACAAGCGGCTGCCGGGTGAGCTGACGATTGGCGGCAGCAATATCAACCTTTTTCAAAACTGGCCTTATATTTCCATCGGCCTTCAGCAGGTGAAATTTTACGCCGATAAGAATAAAAACGACAAACCTATCTATGAAGCCGAGCGCATGTTTGTCGGCTTCAGCCTTCCCGATGTCCTCGAGCAGCACTATCGGGTCAAGGCCATCGTGCTGAAAAACGGACGACTCAACCTGGTCCAGGACACGGCCGGCCGGCTGAATATCGTAGAGGCCGGACGCTTCGCCGCCGATACCACGCTGAAAGCCGATACGTCCTCCCAATCCATGGACCTGGACATCAAAAAGTTCGTGCTGCGGAACATGGACATCGCCTATCTCGACAAGCAGAGCAGGCAGCAGATCAGCACCCATATCGACCGGATCCAGGCCGCTTTCCAGCTCGACAGCACCTCGAAGGTAATAGCCGACCTGAAGGGTAATCTTGAATTGGACTATACTCGTCCCGGCGATACCATCCTCTTCCGGCACAAGCACCTGGAGACCGATATCAGATTGGCTTACGACATGCCTCAGAAATTCCTGAAGCTCTCAGAAGGCAAGCTAAAGCTCGAAGACGCCGTTTTCAATATCACCGGCACGGCCGATCTGCTCCACGACAATACCGTAGACCTGAAGATCGCGGGTGACAAGCCCGACTTCCGTCAGCTGTTCGCTTTTGCCCCTCCGGCCGTGGCCAGGGAGCTCAAGCACTTCAAGTACGACGGACGGCTCACCTTCGACGCTTCCATCAAGGGCAAGCTAAAGGACGGACAGATGCCCGGCATCGAGCTCAATTTCTCCTGCAGCAATGCATGGTTGCACAATACAGACGCCAACAAGAAACTCGACTCCCTTTCCTTCAAGGGCTATTATACCAACGGCGCCGACCGTTCGCTAAAAACCTCCGAGCTCCGGCTGACCGACATGCACTGCCGGCCGGATAAGGGCATCTTTACCGGCAATTTCGTCATGCGCGACTTTACCGATCCCAAGATCCTGATGCAGATCAACTCCGAGCTGGAGCTGGGCTTTGTCGGCGCCTTCCTCGGTATAAAAGACTTGCAGCGCCTCACCGGTCACATCGAGCTGAAGATGGACTTCAAGGAGCTTGTCGATCTCAGCCTGCCGGAAAAATCGATGGCCAAGCTGACGCAGGGGATCCAGAGTGAGCTGACGGTAAAAGACCTTACCTTCCGAATTCCGTCCTACCCTTATATCATCGAACACCTCGACCTGCACGCCGCCATGAAAGAAGGCTTTGTCAAGCTCGACTCCATGGCCTTCCGGCTCGGCAATTCCGATCTCCGCCTGGACGGATCGATCAGCGACCTGCCCGCGCTCTTTCATCAGCAGGAGAAACCCGTGCAGGTTCTCCTCAATGCACATAGCAATAAGCTGATCCTAAAAGAACTGTTGTCTTTCGATACGGCCCGAAGCAACAAAGCCAGGGAAGAAATCTATGGCTTCAACATCGGCCTCGCACTGGAGACCTCCGTCCACGAGCTTCAGCATCCCAATCCGCTGCCCAAAGGCAAGTTCAAGCTGCAGAGCCTGTCGGCGGCCTTTATGCGCTATCCACACGCCTTTCATAATTTTGGCGCGGAGCTGACCATCGGCGATACGTCCATACTGCTCCGCAACCTTGCCGGCAGCATCGACAGCAGCGATATCCATTTCAGCGGACGCGTAAACAACTATGCGCTCTGGTTCGAAAAGGTTAAGAAAGGAAAGACACAGATCGCCTTCGACCTGAAGTCGCAGCACCTGGCTATGCGTGACCTGCTCGGGAAGAAGAGCCGCGAGTTCGTCCCAAAGGATTACCAGGACGAAGTCGGCTCCAATATCTGGCTGCGCAGCAAGTGGGACCTGCGTTATGATACCGTCTTCAAGTTCGCCAGCGTCAAGATCGCCAATGTCTCCGGCGCCATCCAAAAGCATTCCTTCCAGCTCGACAGCGTCAGCGGGAATGTAAAATTCGGTATCGACAATTTCGTCAAGATCGATACCCTTCGCGGGAAGATCGGCAACAGCGACTTCGACCTCAGCATGCGCCTCTATACCGGGAAGGACACGACCCGGAGTAAGAAAGAGAACTATCTCTCCTTTAAGTCCCGGCTGCTGGACGTCGACCAGCTTACCAACTACCGGCTGACACCGGCACAGGAAGAGGCGCCTGCCCTGTCGAGCGCGCCGCCCCCGCCCCCAGCCGGTACGACGGTAACGACCGTCAGCAGTTCTGCACACGCCGGAGCCTATAATATCTTCCAAATACCCTTTATCGACTTCAAGGCCTCGGTCAGCATCGACAAAATCAAGTACCACCGGCTCTGGACAAAGAACTTCATGACCAATATCCGCATGCAGTCCAACCAGCAGCTCTATCTCGATACCTTTACGGCCAATATCGCCGAAGGCCGGATCGCAGCACGCGCGCACCTGAACGGCAGCGACCCGCAGAAGATCTACCTGCGCAGCCGGATCAAGGTCGAAGACGTAAACATCGAGAAGATGATGCTCAAGCTCGACTACTTCGGCCAGGACTACGTGATCAATAAGAATATCAAGGGAAGATTGAACGGACAGGTGAAGTGCTACGTCCGCGTCCACCCCGACCTGACCCCCATCGTCGACCAGTCCGAAGCACAGCTGGATGTCGATCTCCGGAATGGCGAGCTCGTCAACTTCGCCCCCATCAGGGCCATGTCCAAATACTTCCAGGACAAGAACCTGAACATCGTCCGCTTCGACACCCTGCGCAATACGCTGACGTTTAAAAATGGGGCGCTTTCGATCCCCAATATGAATATCAACAGCTCTCTGGGCTTTATGGAGATCTCCGGCACCCAGTCCCTGGATACACATATGGAATATTATATACGCATCCCGCTGAAGATGGTCACGTCGGTCGGCTTCCGGATGCTCTTTGGCCGCAAGCAGGAGGAAGTGGACCCCGACCAGGTAGACGCCATCGAGTACCGCAATAAGGATAAGCGCGTGCGGTTTATGAACCTGAAGATCTCGGGCACCCCCGATGACTACAAGGTGGGCCTTGGCAAGGCGAAAGGAGTTTGATGTATCGCTTTCTACTATATATAACTGCATTGCTCCTGGTTTCCTGCAGTAAGTACGACCCCTATCTCTGTACGGTGTCGGATATAACACTCCGAAACGCCAACGACAGCGGAACAGGACCCGTACTGGATTCCATAAACCCTATTCCCGCCAAATCCTATGCGATACAGATCCAGTATACCATGAGCATTACCGGCCGTGAAGGACATGTCACGGACGAAAGTGGATACGCTCTCCAGTATAAGCTAACGACATTCAATCTGACATCCACCACGGATTTCGACAATGACCACGCAGCAGGCGCATCGCTCAACGACCTTTTTCTTTATGGATATGCCTACGACAACAGTGTCCGGCTATCCTCGCAGGCAACCGTCATCAATGGCGTAACCGGACAGCATCTATTCTACGGCCGCCCTCCCAGCGGAGTAGACATCAACAAACCCTGGACCTCGAACTTCCAATTGTTCCTGATGAAATCACCCGTCCTCCTGGGTCCGAGGACCTTCCTCCTGGAGACCGCCTTTTCCAACAACACTCACTTCACCGATACCCTATCCGTAACCCTCCGCTAATGAAAAAGCTCCTACTCCTCTTTATAACACTGGCAGGCCTCCGGACACGGGCCCAGGACCCCTGGGCCAAAACTTACACCCCGGAAAAAAAACCGGTCTTCAGCCGATTCCATCTCGAGCTGCCGATGCTGGAAACGAAGGTCGGACTCTCCGCTACGGACAAATCTCTACAAAACCTGCCCTATGGCATGGGCAACATTTTCAGCCACACCACCCCCTACACTTCCTTTATGTGGACCAGCGTCCGCTGGTTCGCGCTCTACTACAAGGATTGCATTGGCCTGGAATTCTACTCCGACAGCTACACCAACCACTACGACCCCTCCAGATTCAGCAGCTATCTTCAAAGTCGCTATCCTGGCTACTATTTATCGCCCGGCTGGCTCGTTTCCGATTTCGAGTTCGGCGGACACGCTTTCGGACTGGCTTATCGCACGCACTGGAAGAGCTTTGTGCTGCAAACCAAATTCCTCCTCGGCTTCGAGTCCTTCAATAACGACTCTATCTGGTACCAGGCCTATTTCAAACAACCGGGCAGCAATCAGTTCGTAGAATACGGCATCGGACGCTACAACCTCACCCCGCATCAGCAAAACTACCAGGGCAGGCTGCTCATCGGCAAAAGATGGCAGCACAAGACAGAGGCTACGGAGTACGAGGTCGGCGCCCAGTTCGAATATATCTATTCTCCCTATACCATGCAGCTGCTTTCCTTCGACCATCCCTACGGGCAGCCCCCCATCGACAACCAGGTCACTGCCAGAACCAGCGTCCGGGTCATCAACCTTGGCCTCTATGCAACGCTTTACCCGCACTGGTGGCGCCGCAAGCGCTAGCGTTCACCATCGTACGCCAGTCGTTTCAAAATCGTACATTTCATTTTCAGCAACCCGCGCAATTAACTAACTGTCAGCTAGTTGAAAAAGCGGCACGGTATCGGCTGTAAAACGGCCAAAGTCATTGCCGGCATGCTATTCAACTACTTCAAAACCGCCTGGAGAAGCCTCCTCCGTTACCGCGCCTTCTCGACGATCAATATCTTCGGTCTCGCCCTCGGCATGACCTGCAGCCTGCTGATCCTCCTTTGGGTACAGGACGAACGCAGCGTAGACGGTTTCTACACCAATGGCAAACGGCTCTTCCACGTATACCTTCGTGAGTTTTATAATGGAAAGGTGAATGCCGACTACGGTACACAAGGTCTTCTGGCGGACGAGCTGAAACGGGTTATACCCGAAGTAGAAAACGCCAGCTCCATAGACGATGCGGCAGCGCCGGGCGCCAGCAGCACGATCCAGGCCGGCGACAAGATCAATAAGATGACCGGCTCCTTCGCCGGTGCAGACTTCTTCCGGATGTTCAGCTACCCGCTCCTCCAGGGAACGGCGTCGACCGCTTTGAACGGCCCGGACGTAATCGCCATATCGCGTCACATGGCTTCTATCTTCTTTGGCAGCCCAGAACGGGCAATCGGCCAAACTCTTCGCTTCGACAACCAGGAGGAGCTAAAAGTTTCAGCGGTATTCGAGGATGTGCCGGCGGCCTCTTCCATAAAGTTCGATTTCCTGCGGAGCTGGGCCGACTATGTAAAACAAAACGACTGGGTGCACAACTGGGGAAACATGAGCCCGAATACCTATATCCAGCTTAAGACAGGGGTCGACGCCGCAAAAGTGGAAGCCAGGATAAAGAACTTTCTCTCCGCGTATATGGCAAAAAATCCGGCTGGCCATACCGAACTGGCGCTGCAGCTATACCAGGAGAGATATCTCCACTCCACGTTCAAAAATGGTTATACCGATGGCGGCCGTATCGAATACGTCCGGCTTTTCACCATCGTCGCCATCTTTGTGCTCCTGATCGCGTGCATAAACTTCATGAACCTCGCGACGGCCCAGGCGGCGAGACGTGCAAAGGAAATAGGTGTCCGAAAAGTCATTGGCGCAGCCCGGATCGCCCTGATCGGCCAATTTATCGGGGAAGCGATGCTGCTGACTTTTTTCTCGCTGGTTATTGCCTTGCTGTTGAGCTCCCTGGCCCTGCCGGCATTCAACGAGCTGACGGGAAAGCAGCTGTCCATTCCCGTTAATAGCCCGGCTTTCTGGCTCGCATTGACCGGTCTGCTGATTATTACCGGCAGCGTCGCCGGAAGCTACCCTTCTCTCTTCCTCTCTTCCCTCAACCCGACCAAGGTTTTAAAGGGCAGCCTGAAGTTCAGCTGGCAATCCGTCTTCGCACGGAAAGGCCTGGTTGTCTTTCAATTCTCACTCTCTGCCTTGCTGATCGTCGGGATGATCGTCGTCTACAAGCAGCTCGACTATATCCAAACAAAGAATATCGGATACGACCGCGACAACCTCGTCTACATCCCCATCGAAGGCGAGCTGACCAAAAAATATACCACCTTCAAAGACGAGACTGAAAAGATTACCGGCGTCGTCTCCGTCTCCAAGATGCGCAACTCCCCTACGATCATCCAGCACCATACCGGCAGTATCGGCTGGCCGGGGAAAGACCCGAACCAGGTGGTGCGTTTTGCAGACGGTATCGTGGGTTATGACTTTGTCAAGACTTTGCGGCTGCAGCTAAAGGAAGGAAGAGACTTTTCCAAAGACTATCCGACCGACTCCACCAGTTTTCTCCTCAATGAAACAGCCGTAAGCAAAATCGGTCTGAAAAACCCCATCGGTTCCACCCTCAGCTGGGGCGAGCGTACCGGAAAGGTCATCGGCGTGCTAAAAGACTTTCACATCAATTCGATGCACAGCACGATCGAACCGGTAATTCTGCGGCTGGACGAAAACTGGACCTGGGGCACGATCCTCATCCGGATAGCACCCGGCCAAACTCGTCCCGTCATGGCCAGCCTGGAAAAGATCGCCAAAAATCTAAATCCCCAGTTCCCCTTCACCTATCAATTCTCCGATCAGGAATTCGCCAAGCTCTATAAAAGCGAGCAGCTGGTCGGAAAGCTGTCCAATTATTTCGCCTTCCTCGGCATCTTCATCTCCTGCCTGGGTCTATTTGGACTGGCGACCTTTGCCGCGGCGCAGCGGACCAAAGAGATCGGCATCCGCAAGGTGCTCGGCGCGTCGACATCCCGCATCGCCTTCCTGCTGGCTAACGACTTCCTGAAGACGGTAGGTATCTCAATGCTGGTAGCCTTTCCTATTGCAGGCTGGGTCATGAGCAAATGGCTCGATAATTTCGTTTACAAGATCAGCCTGGAATCGTGGATGTTCGCGCTGGCCGGGGTCATCACCGTTGGCATCGCTCTGCTGACCGTCAGCTACCAGAGCATCCGGTCTGCGCTGGCCAATCCGGTGGGAAGTTTGCGGTCGGAATAGAACTAACCAAACCGTTTTTTCATCTCGGCATCAATCTGCTGCAGCGTAAACGTACCCAGCGGGTTCGCCGCCTGCCTCAGCTGCACGTGCGGCCAATCTTTCAGCGACGTCCACAAGCCGCCTGCCGACAATCCCATCTGGCTTGCAGCAGCGGCATAGATCTGGAAGCCATTTTTACCGTTCACTTTTTTGGTCGTCGACCATACGGCCTCCCCATTCACCACCCAGAAGCAGTCCAGCGCCTCCCCCCATTGATGCCATCCCAGTCCCGGAATAGCATTGGTGACCGGGTCGCCGTGCTGGGGACCGACGCTTTCGATACAAAACGCGAGGAAGGGTGCACCCTGCGCCTTCAGATCGGCGACCTTCGCCGCAATCTGCTCCGACGAACGGGACTGCCGCCAGTATTTCCCCTGGGTAAATGGGTCTCTTAATCCCTCGTTGGGACGCATCTCGAAACCCTGGTCCTTACATTTTTGGAGGAGGACATCCACCTTTGCCTTGAATTCAGGCGTCAATAAATTCAGATCGGCAGCCATAAGGTTTAATTTTTTGTTTCCGATAAAGCTAAGAAGTCCCGGGCTTGCGTCAACTGGGGGAAACACGGTATTTTTCGTCTATTATTTGATTTTTGTACCTTTGTCTCATGGAACGCATTCAAAATCTCGAAGACTTCTACCGGGATAAGCTGAACTGGACGCCAGAGAACCTCAAAAACGGTATGGGCCATTTCAACGTGTTTCGTATGGCGGACCTCGTGGGCAAACACAACCAATCCATTCCTTACAGCCGGAAAGACTTCTACAAGATCGCGCTCCTGATGGGCAAACACCGGCTTTCCTATGCGGACCAGCAAGTGGAGACCGAGAAGCAGGCCCTCCTCTTCAGCAGCCCTCTCATCCCTTATAAATACGAGACCTTGCTGGAAGACCATTCCGGCTACTTCTGCATCTTTACCGAGTCCTTTTTCAGCGAATTCGGTAATATAAAGCAATACCCCGTCTTTCAGCCCGGGGGTAAGCCCGTATTCCTGCTGACGGATGCGCAGGTCGTTTCCATCCGTGAGATCTTTATGAAAATGCAGGAGGAGATGAATTCCGACTACGCCTATAAATACGACGCCCTGCGAAACCGCACCTTCGAGCTCATCCACTTCGCCCTGCGAATGCAGCCTGCCGCATCCGCCCCCTATTCAGACTCCAACGCCTCGACGCGGATCACGTCCCTGTTCATGGAATTGCTGGAACGTCAGTTCCCTATCGAATCCCCCCGGCAGCAGATTATCCTGCAGTCTCCCTCAGCCTTTGCATTGCAGCTGTCGGTTCACGTAAACCATCTCAACCGGGCGCTCCGGGAAACTACCGGCAAGACCACATCCAAAATCATCGCCGAACGCGTGACACAGGAAGCCCGCTCCCTCCTGCTCCACACCAACTGGAACGTGAATGAGATCGCCTGGACCCTCGGCTTCGAGGAATCCTCCCATTTTATCAACTTTTTCAAGAAGAATACGAGCGTTTCCCCAGGCTCCTTCCGCTCGACCGCGGTGTGATCGACTGATACACGCCTGTTTGATTTTTGCAATTATTGGTTTGAATAAAGCAACCGGCTGCACATCGTGCCTCCCTACCTTTGTGGCTTAATCAATCAACATATGGAGAACAAGAAAGTCTGGTACGTCACCGGCGCCTCCAAGGGCCTGGGACTGACCCTGGTTAAAGAGCTGTTGGAACAAGGTTATCGTGTCGCCGCCACCTCCCGTTGTAAGAATGCGCTGGTTGAAGCAGTCGGAAGCTCCGACGACTTCCTCCCGCTGGAAGTAGATCTCGGAAGCGAAGCTTCTATCGCCTCCTCCCTTCAAGCCGCACAGACCCTGTTCGGCCGTATCGACGTCGTCGTCAACAACGCCGGCTATGGCATCGGCGGTGCGATCGAAGAGCTCAGCAACGAAGAAATAGCCCTAAACTTCGATATCAATGTCTTTGCCCCGATTCGCGTCATTCAAAAGGTGATGCCCTATCTCCGGGCGCAGCGCTCCGGTCATATTATCAATATCTCTTCCATTGCCGGTTTTGCCGGGGTGACCGGCTGGGCCGCCTACGCAGCAGCAAAAGCCGCCGTCACCGCTCTCTCCGAAGTAATGGCGCAGGACGTAGAATCCTTAGGGATTAAAGTGACGGCCGTCTGTCCCGGAGCGCTAAAGACCCAGTTCCTCAGCTCCGAATCCCTGGTTCTTTCCGGGAATAAAATCGACGACTACCAGGACGTCCACTCCTCGCACGAGCGCTATCTGGCAATGGACGGAAAGCAAATCGGCGACCCGAAGAAAGTCGCCGAAGTATTGGTTCAATTGGTCGAAAACCCGCATCCGCCCGTATTTCTGTACCTGGGCAGCGATGCCTGGGGACGTGCCGCAGCAAAGGCTACGCATCTGTGCGACCAGCTCGACATCTGGAAGAATGTCTCGTATTCGACGACTACGGCTGCCGTACCTGTACCGCAGTCATCTTTCCATCCATCGTATTGATCACGAGCCTTCCCTCCCCGATGGGCAGGATGCCGTTGACCATACAATTGGACGCCTTATAACGCCAGAGCAAACGGCCTGAAGTTACCTCTATCGCCCACACCATGCCCGAATGCGTCGGAACATACAGCACCCCGTTATCCTCCAGCAATCGGGTCGGACTCAACTCAT
>JAFDYG010000288.1 GCA_018267545.1 Bacteroidota bacterium | reverse complement strand
CCGCGGGTGCTTAGCCTATCTGCCAGCAGCTACCTGCCGGCAGGGCCTTCCGATAACAACAACTTCTTTATCTATCCCGATGACCAAAGCTCGAAGTTTATAAAGACGCTTCGATATGAAGTAGACGAAAACTACCTGGGAACGCTTGGAATGAAACTGGCGTCGGGACGAAATTTTTCGGACAGCTATGGCGCGGATTCTTCGGCGGCGATCCTGAACGAGGCAGCCGTTAAGGCAATGGGCTGGACCAGGTCCCCGCTGGGACATACCCTGAGCCGTGTGGATGGCGGGACGGTACAGACCTGGCACGTCGTCGGAGTCGTAAAGGACTTCCATTTCCGGTCTCTTCATGAAGCGATCGGTCCCGTGGTGCTGGTCCTGGGGAAGGACTATGGGACGACGATCGTAAAAATCAGGACAAAAGACGTCGCAGGCATCCTGGCGAGCATGCGACGAAAGTGGAACGGGCTCAAAGCGGAAATCCCCTTCTCCTACTCTTTCCTGGACGATCGTTTCAACAATACGTATAAGACGGAGCAGAATACCGGTAGTCTCCTGGGGATTTTTGCCGGTCTGACCATTTTTGTGGCCTGTCTGGGATTGTTTGGTCTGGCGACCTTTATGGCGGAGCAACGCACGCGGGAGATCGGCATCCGGAAAGTGCTTGGCGCCGACGTTACGGGTCTTCTCCTGCTGCTGTCGACCGACTTTATCAAGCTGGTCGGGCTTGCCTTCCTCCTGGCTGCGCCGGTAGCCTGGCTGGTGATGAACAAATGGCTGCAGGATTTCGCCTATCGCATTACGATCAGCTGGGAAGTGTTTTTATATACGGCCGTTATCACGTTGATCATTACCATCCTCACCATAAGCCTTCGGGCAATTCGGGCCGCGACGGCCAACCCGGTAAAGAGCTTGCGCTCGGAATAGGCAGCGCACTATGAAAAAAAGAAAAAAAGCCCGTCTGCCAGCAGACGGGCTTTTTTTATTCAAGACATTATGTTACTCGGCTAAATTGAGCTGTTTGTTTCTTAGATCTTCGAGTTTCTTCTTGCCATAGGTGAGACGGGTAATCACCACAAACAGTACCGGTACGATAAAGATCGCCAGGCTGGTTGCGGCAAACATACCACCGAGCACAGTCCACCCGATCGTGTTACGGGCGACCGAGCTGGCGCCTTCTGCAAGGGCCAGCGGCAATACGCCGAGCAGGAACGCGACGGAGGTCATCAGGATGGGACGAAGACGGAGCTTCACCGCATCGAGGGTCGCGGGCACCACACCCATCCCCCGGTCCACACGCTCCTTGGCGAACTCCACGATCAGGATGGCGTTCTTGGCCGAAAGACCGATCAGGGTAATCAGACCGATCTGCGCGTAAACGTTGTTGGTCAATCGCGGGATCAGGGTCAGGGTCAGGATGGCCCCAAAGACACCCACCGGCACCGCCAGCAGTACGGAGAACGGCACGGACCAGCTTTCGTAGAGCGCTGCCAGGAACAGGAAGACGAATACGATGGAAAGCGCGAAGATATAGGTCGAGCTGCTTCCCGATTTGATTTCCTGCAGGGACAGACCGCTGAACTCATAGCCATATCCTTCAGGCAGCACCTGTGCGGCCGTCCGTTGTAAAGCCTCGATAGCCTGTCCGCTACTAAAGCCGGCTTTGGCGTTACCGTCTACTTCCGCACACCGGTAGATATTGAAGTGCTGGATAAGCGGAGCGCTTTCGGTTTGTTTATACGAGACGATCGTGCTCAGGGGTATCATCTCTCCCGAGGTATTCTTTACGTAATATTTGTCGAAGGCCCTGATATCGTTACGGAAGCTGGAATCGGCCTGGGCGACGACGTAGAAGTTACGGCCATAGATGGTGAGCTGGTTGATATAGGTGCTGCCCATGTACATCTGGATGGTATTGTATACGTCTGCCAGGTTGAGGCCGAGCTTCTTGGCCTTGTCACGGTCTACGTCCAGCTGATAGCCGGGAGTATGCGCGCTAAAGAAGGTAAAGGCGCCCGAGATTTCCGGCTGTTTAT
>JAFDYG010000287.1 GCA_018267545.1 Bacteroidota bacterium | reverse complement strand
GTTACCGCCGCTGATGCTCAGCTCGTGATTCATCTTGGGAGCGTGGTAATTGAAGATGTCCTTCTGCCAGTCGGTACCCTTTCCGAAGGAACCGGGGTTAGCGAACGGCGCGGCGTTACCGGCTGCGGTGGCAGACTGGTTACGCATGGTGGCGTACTGGGTGGCGTCCATTACGTTCAATTTCTTGGCGGGGCCCTGCTGACCATAGTAACCGCTGTAATTGATCTTGAGCGTACCGGACTTTCCTTTCTTGGTGGTGATCAGGATTACACCGGCAGCAGCACGGGTACCGTAGATGGCGGCGGATGCCCCGTCTTTCAGTACTTCGATGGACTCGATGTCGTCCTGGTTGAGGAATCCGATACCGCCGGCGTCTACGACGACACCGTCGATGACCCAGAGGGGATCGTTCTTACCGTTACCAAAGGAGGTGAAGCCACGGAGGCGGACGGTGGCGGCGGAGCCGGGAGCGCCGGTCTGGCTGGAGATGGTGAGACCGGAAGTGCGGCCCTGGAGGGCCTGTTCGACGCGCACAACTGGTTGTTCCTCAAGGTCCGAGGCACGAACGCTGGAGATGACGCCGGTAACGACGCTCTTCTTTTGCGTACCATAACCTACGACGACCACCTCATTGAGCGCAGACGAAGCATTTTGCTCCAGGCTTACCGAAACGGTCCCCGATGTGGGAACGGCGATGTCCTGTGAGCCGAGGCCTACATAAGAGATGACCAGCATTTTGGCGTTGGCGCCTACGCTGAGCGAAAAACGGCCGTCGTTGTCGGTGGTAGTGGCGCTGGTCGAACCTTTAACAGAGACAGTAGCGCCGGAGAGAGGTTGGCCCGTGGTCTTGTTGGTAACCGTACCCGTGATGGTGCGATTTTGGGCCGAAACAGAGAAGAACAAGAATTGGAAAAAAATGAGCGCAAGAAGATGTAGCAGTAATTTTGCTTTCATACTAACAAGCATTTAGTCGGTTGATGAGTGATTTTGTGAACCAATTAACAACTGCGAAAGTATTCTGCTATTGTACTTTTGTCAAAAGAACCACTACGTCATCGCTACGTCAAATGAAAAATATTTCAAAGTATTATTCTTTAATATGTTTATAAATTTGATTAATAATTTTTTACGACGTTATAAAATTGAAAAATCTACGTCAACGCATTTTAGCAGTTGCTAAAAAGGAGGATACATGCCGTATCCTCCTTTTTAGCCTTGTAGGGCCTTTGAATGGGTCCTTAACAAATGAAAATTTACTCCTATATTAATAAAATTGGTTGAACTCGATTGAATTCTTATTGAGCAACTAAAAAACTGACTTTACGGTCGGACGGGCAGCGCCTTCCTCCCGCACCGATATATAATATAGGTGTCCCCCCGGAAGGTCGGTAATGCGGTATTGCCGGACCGCAACAGCATGAAATTGACGGATCAGCCGCCCTTCGGAGTCGTGAACGAGGATATCTTGGGGCTTTGTCAGGCCGGCTGGGAAGTCGACGATGATAGTCTTACCATTATTATATATGGCGGGGGCGGAGATATCCTTCAGCTGAATTTGTTGGATTTCCGAATATGCCAACTTGCCGTCAAGGTCTTCCTGTTGTAGCCGGTAGCCGACAGTATGCCCGCCGGGGATCTCAAGATCGTTAAAGGAATACCTGCTCGGAGTGGAGCTATTTCCGCCGGGATTGGATGTCTGCACGAATCCCACGGGAGCAAAGGCGCCGCCATCGATACTTCGTTCGACGGTATATCCTTTATTATTTTGTTCGATTGCTGTCGTCCATTCCAGGCGGGCCGACCTTCCTTGCCCCGCCATAGCCTTGAAGGAGGTAAAGGTGACGGGGAGCACCCCGGAAGGATTGGCAACCATTGTACAATTAGCGGTACAGCTGGCGTCGAAGGAGCAGATACCCCATACTACCCCGGTCTGGGGGTCAGTAAATTCAAAGGACAGGGTGCCGACCGTAGCCAGGTTGCTATTATAGAAGCAATAGTTGACCTGGGTATTTCCGCCGCTGACGACCGGCGGCGAAGCCGGGCCAAAGGCCACCGTAGTCAGGCTCGTCACCCCTCCCGTAGTCGTCGCCCAGGTCCGGGTAATGGCGAAGGGGGTTAGCGAGGCGTTGGCCCCGGTGTACGAAAGCTGCAGGTTGCCCGTCTTTCCCGAAGACGGCACCGTCGCATAGCTGGTGCTGTTGAAATTAGTGGCCATAGCCGTCCCGCTGACGTTGGGACAGTTGGTAGCCTGACCATTGCTGTTGGCGCGAGACCCTACGCTGGCGCAGGAGGTCGGATTCTGGGCGGCTGCCGGATTACACAACAAGATGAAGCCCAATCCCATAGGGACAAGGAAGTGACGCATCATTAAAAAGGTTTTTGATGTTAAGAATGCGAATGAGAAGTAATGAAGTGTGCGGGAGGTAGGTCTTCAGGTCTATACTAATATACGTAATACCGCTTATATCATTGTGCAAACTCTTAAATCACCCGAAAGTATGACCGTAAATTGCTGGGAGGCAACTAAATTTACGTACATAAAACTACCTAAAAATATGAAACGAGTCATCGGCATCGGCGGCATCTTCTTTAAAAGCAAGGACGCAGCAGCACTAAAAACCTGGTACGGCACCCACCTCGGCCTCCCTATCAGCGAATACGGAACCAACTTCGAATGGCGTGACGCCGAAGACCCCTCCAAAAAAGGCAGCACCGTCTGGAGCCCTTTCAAAGAGTCCACCAACTACTTCGAGCCCTCCCCCAAAGAATTCATGATCAACTACCGCGTAGAAAACCTCGAATGGCTGGTCGAGCAGCTAAAAGCCGAAGGCGTCACCGTCCTCGACGAAATCGCCACCTACGACTACGGCAAATTCGTCCACATCCTCGACCCCGAAGGCAATAAAGTTGAGCTGTGGGAGGCAAAGGATGAATAAAACCTCTATGGAATTGGTTTTAATTTAGTGGTATCCACCATTGGCAATAAGGCATTATGAAGGAATGTACCCTTAAAGGCCGAGTACTTTACATCTCTCGTAGTGCAGATAGAATCCGAGTTGAGTGAATCGATCAAAGTCTGAGGCAGCTCAAATCGATTTTCTGGGCTTGATTTGATCACTTGCTCGAAATTGACAATATTGTAAATACAGCTTACACTAATCGACCCCAATATAGTATTGGGGTCTGTTCCTGTTATATCAACAGTAATAACCGCAAATAGTAAATGCTTGGGCGCTTCTAATCTATTTAAGAGATTAATATTAAACCCAAAGTTTGTCGATAATGCATTAGAATCTTCAGGTGCATTTATGAAGCTTGAACCTGGTTAAATACCTGAGCCTGAGGATGCGTAAATAGCTCTTCAACAGATACTTCCAATGCAGTCGCAATTTCAGACAGGGTATCGATAGTAAAATTCTGTGTTCCACTAAGCCACCGGGTAATTTCCGAGGGGCTCTTTTTGACTGTTGCCGCGAATTCACTTTTTCCCAATCCCCTAGCAGTAATGAGTTCGTTCAAACGAGCAGCCAGAGTCATTTTTGTCTTGACTTGCAGTTGTTCAGCCGGACTAGTTTCTCCCAACAATTGATTGATAATAATGCTACTATATGTTCGGGCTGATTTCTTAGTCGTCATTGTCTGATATTTTAGATTTCTTATTAAGCCGGAGCCGCTATTTCGACAATTTTGTAGTTTACAATTTGTAGGATTAAAACTGGAGTTCCTCAAACTCATTTCTCTCTTAAGTAAATTAAAATTATTTTTAATTTTTATAAATAATTGTATATCCAATATTTATAAAATATAAGTAAATAATATTTTACTTATAAGCAAAACTATAATTAAATCCTGAATTGATGCATCAGAAAGTATTAGATGATAGGCCTCTCAAAACCATTTAACTTTGCCTTTCTATGGCAGAAAAGTTACGACTTGATAAATATTTATGGTCTATCCGGCTGTTTAAGACCCGCAGTCAGGCAGCCGACGCATGCGATAAGGGGAAGGTGAAGTATAATGGGGACAACGCCAAGGCTGCAAGGACAGTGAGCGTTGGGGATGAGTATGAGGTAAAGACCGAGAATAAGCGGTGGAGGATCAAAGTAACCGGTCTACTCGACCACCGGGTGCAATATTCGGAGGCTATTAATTATTATATAGATATTACTCCGGCGGAGGAGATCGAACGTCTCCAATTCCAGGCGGCGAGCTTCAATACGGGCAAACGCCAGAGCAAGATCGGCCGGCCGACGAAGAAGGACCGAAGGGATTTGGATGAGTTTGTTGGGGAGTAAAACTTATTGTAAAAAACATTTAACATTTTCGACATAGGTTATTTGGCAAATCGGAATCCTTCTTTGTACCATTCCATTGGTTAGAACATAGGTTAAGCACGTTAATTCGTGTATACAATCTGTCTATAATTAATGGAAAATGAAGAACTCTTCGACGCCATTTTAAAGAAATTTACTGGCGATAAATCGTTTAGCCGCGATGAAATTAAATCTACTGATTTCTATGCGGACCTTAACTCAGACTATTTTGTTGTTGAAAACCACTTAAATTTCCTCATCGGTCAGGAAATGCTGAAGGAAAGCAATGACCAGCCACCTTTTGTGTCGTTAACACGCAAAGGCTGGTTCGTAATGACTAATTCTAGCAGTGCGGGTTATGTAACCCAACGAAAGGAGCGAGAGAAAAAGGAAAGAAGAGAAAAAGCTACATTGCTCTGGGCGGCGCTCTCGGCTATCTTTGCTGCTGCCGCAATCGCCACGTGGCTTATTGATAAGCTTATAAAAAAGTAGGCGACTTCTATGCGTTCCCATGTAGATAACTTTTTGCGTTTTTGTGAATAATCTCAAAATGACGTCAATGATACAACCCTACAATCTCGCATACTACCGCTCCATTCTTATAGAAAAATTTGAGGTATCTGCAATCGATTTTGCCAAGCAAATATCTGCTTGGCAAAATCGATTGGGAAATTCCATGGAAAGCGAAAAGGCATTCCTGTGGCAGTTTCTTGAGAAGTGGGCCCAAGTCCTTTCCCAAAAATGTCCTGACCCGTATCTACAATACAAACAACTTCAAGCCCTTTATCGTCTCATGTGGAGTTATCTAATTGGCGAGCAAAAGAAAGGTACCGCAATGATGGAGATAATGAACTATCTCGAATTGAAAATCGCTGATCTGTCTGTTTACAAGACATATGTCACGATTATTGGGGACAAGCAGTGCGCCGCCGTCGAGGCTCTTAACGGCATGACAGTATCTCTGGAAAATGCCCTTCTAAAACAGCCGATCCCATACGACAACTGTTCCCGTCAACTCGGTTGCATCTGTTGCTATGGTATCCATGCCGAACGAAACCCCACAGGAAGACTAATTCGCAAATAGCCTTTTATTCACCTAATTATTTGAACATGTGGGACTTAAAAAAAATAAAAACATTATTATCCAATCAAGAGCGGGAGAATGGCCATCTAGAGTTCAAAGCTGCAGAAGGGCTAGATAAAACAGAAAGTAGAAAAAAGGACATATCCAAAGATGTTTCCGCTTTTGCTAATTCTGATGGAGGAACTTTGATATACGGTATCAAGGAAGACTCCGACCACCGAGCCGATGCAATCGACCCGATCAACAGTTCCATTCTCACAAAGGAATGGCTCGAACAAGTGATCAATTACAATATCACGCCTCGAATCCATGGCATCATCATTACACCTATCTCTGTAAATGCTACCGATCATTATAAAGTAGTCTACGTTATAGAAATTCCAAAGGGTATTACCGTTCATCAGGCAAACGATAAGCGTTATTACCGGAGATTTAATTTTACATCAACACCAATGGAGGACTGGGAAATCAAAGATATCATCAATCGAGAGCAGAGAACCATTCCTTCTGTCCGGTTGAGACCCAAATTCAACGCTCGATTTGTTCTGGATTTTCAACCAAACCGAGGACGCTCCCTAGACTTTGACATTATTGCCTACAATAAGGGATTAAAAGTAATCACGCTGCTTGATTTCATGCTGATCACAACGGAAACTGCCGCAAAACGCTTTATCCCCCAGATACCTTTTAAACATTCAGTTAATGAGGCCTATTTCACCAATGAAATAGAAAACACAGTCGAGCTAGAAGGACAAACCGTTGTATTAAACAAGCAACGCATGCCTATTCTCACCAAGACCTACCGTCAGATCGGTTCAATATCCATTTACACCGACTTCTTCATCGATAATACGGAAGTCACATTTATTATCTGCACAGATGATAATCGGATTGTGGAAAAACTGAAAGGAAAAGAGATCCTTGAGGACCCAATAAATAGCGATATGTGAAATAAGGTGTATGTAGAGACAGCAAATAAGTCATCCTAAAGAATGATAATCAGCTAGGTTTGCTAAAATTTACGGAAAAGTAGCATTTAGTTTGTGGGGGGAATTCCGCTCTATTTCAAGGACAATTAAAGGTGTTTTCACGGTTGTATCAGTGAGCAATTTGTCTTAAAATTGCTCATGCAAGATTAATTATAGGGTTCCCAAGTGCACTATTATGAAAATAAATGATATTTATGATGATTTAACAAAATTCTGGAACAACATCTCTCCATTCGTGATTGTCCACTTTTCAGTTTTTTTCTTATGGTTTGTTGTTGGGGGTATTACTTGGGAAAAATTTGTTGACTTTATTAAAAATTGGAAGCCATATATAATTCTTAACGTCATTTTTAAAAGGTTTGATCTATCAATTAAAAGCCCTCTCACTCTACTCACTTGTTTATTACTTTATTTAACAATAGTTAATACTATATCAAGCTCATTTTTATTCTTTGGCCGATCTCCAACATCCTTCTCACATAATGAAAGTGACTTCATTTTTGAAGCTCCAATCGACCCTGAATTGATTGAGATCGTGAAATATACTGGAGACATCTCTCTGATTAAAAAAAATACTTTTAACATTGAAAAGTTACTCGATTATAAAAATCGATTTATTACTGAACAAAAGCTGAAATGGCCTGACAAGTATCAAAATATGATAAACTGGGCTATAGAGAGAAACAGTAATTATATAATCTATTATAGACTCTTCTTAACAGCCTTAGTAATAAGCATCACAATTGTCTTATTCACACATGAAATGAGAGTAATTAAAACTCTCAGATATATAGTTTGCTTAATAGTTCTATTTGCACTCACATTGCTTTTTCGACAGAAATCTGAGCAGGGATACGAAGCCCAATACATTAATGAAAAATATTTCGTATTCTCTTCTTTATCCTCAGATACAATTTATCAAAAAAGAAAGCTTAACAGTCCAGATATAACCGATTCTTTGAAGTTTATTTTCAACGAACTACACAAGGAAGATAGCGTTCTAGTGGCTAACAGAAAAAAAGCATATAGACCATGGCTTTCTAGATATCTTGAAAAAAATTGGCCCATGTCCGAACGGGTCCTATTTAGAAGTATAAACTCACGCAAGTTTCTTTTGGAAAATAATTAACTAGAATATTTATAATTATCAATTAATGAAAACGGTTTCAAATATTTCAGCACCTGCTTCGATAATTGGATTTTTGATACCATACTTTTCCCAAAGTAAAACATCAACAAATTTCTTCCAATACATATGTTTAATCGTTTTCTTAGTTACTTCAGCAATAATTATATATGTCGATATAAAAAACAGACGGAAACGCTACAAGACTGAGAAGGGAATTAATAATTATATGTGTAAATGGATTTCTCATATCGGGCGAATTGTAATTTTTACTAGAGACATGTCCTGGGCTATCCATCCGAGAGTTAAGGACAAATTGATTCAAAAAGCTCAAGCTGACGAACTAACTATTTGTATGCCTTCCAAAAATGCTCTAGCACAAGAGCTTGAACATAATGGAGCTACCATTGCTACATACAACCATCTTAACTACGCCCCTGTATCGAGATTCACAATTGTTCGTTTTGGTGGGAATGGAGCTAGAATTGCTATTGGAAAGTGGTTTAAAAAATACAATATAATCGAAGAGCTAGAAGCCGGAGAACATCCTTTATTCTACGTCGCTGAAGATTTACTCAATATAATAATTAAGCAAAACGAGTATGACGGAAAAATATAAATTAATAGCTCATGAATGGGATATTATCGCAGAGCAGCGACTGGCAGACTTAAAAGAGGGAGTAGATCTTTCCTATAAGGAAATATTAAGACCAAACATGATCAAAGTCTTAAGCACTTGTAACCTATCCTCTGTATTAGATATTGGTTGCGGGGTAGGTGTTTTTACAGAGGAAATTGGTATGATAGCAGAAAAAATATTAGCAATTGATCTAAGTTGTAAGTCTATTCAACTCGCTAAGGAAAATTCTAGCAACCCGAAAATTAGTTATGAATGTTTAAATTTTCTAGATTTAACCGCTGATCAAAAATTTTCTACTATTTATGCAAATATGTTGTTGATGGCTTTGCCGGAACTTCCTGTAGTGCTTAAAAAAGTTGCTGCTTCTCTTAATGATGAAGGAAATTTTGTCTTTAGCATTACACATCCATCCTTTTGGCCTATCTACTGGAATTATTCAGCAAATGACTTTAATTATAACGCTGAGACAGAGATCATAACGGATTTCAGGATTCGAAATAAAACTTACCATAATTTACAAACGCGTCATTATCATAGGCCCATTTCAATGTACATTGATTCTCTATTATCGGCCGGTTTTCGGTTGAAGAAATTTATTGAATTGAGGGATATTGACAACAAATACTGGTATCCCCGCTTTCTACTCATTGTATGCATTAAGACAACTCCCCTTTAATGTCACTTTTCGTCGTTTATTAAATTTTGGATACTTGTAACATCAGCAAACTGCACCCCCACCGCAGCAACCGCCTCCTACAACCAGACCCCGCCTCCAGACCCTACCCCCTCACGACATTTAAATAGTCTCCTTTATCTTTTCGTTAATTTTTAGCAGGCCAATTGCACCATAATAGTTTATCTTTAAGTGCAACTCCAAACCCACATACCCTAAACCCTTACCATGCGAAACGCGCTTGCCTCAAGGCTTATACCAGCCTTGCTAGTGCTCCTGTTCACCTATACGGGCTTTAGTAAAGTCTTCGCCTTCGAGTCCTACCAGGGAACCCTGATGAATCAACCGCTGCCGCACGCCCTAATCCGTCCCCTCAGCTATATCCTACCAGCAGCCGAACTTCTCACCGCACTAGGCCTACTCATCCCGAAGACCTCCCACCTAGCCCTTCGATCCTCCTTCATCCTGCTGACCATCTTTACACTCTACATCGGATCTATCCTCTTGCATTTCTTTCCGAAGACCCCCTGTTCATGCGGGGGAATCTTCCGCAGTCTCACGTGGGCCCAGCATTTGTGGCTCAACCTGATGCTGTGGAGCTTGAATCTCTATGCACTGCTCTACCGTAAACCATTTCTTCACATGTAAACCATCGATCATGAAAAAAGTCACATTGCATCTTCTGCTGATCGCGCTGATCGGCACGGGCGCCGCATGGGTAAACAAGTCGCCTAATACAGGAAAAGGAAAGTTTGTTGCGCACAGGTATTCGTACAAATCGAAGAGCCTCGACGGGACCAAGTACTATTGGACCTACGATATTACTTCGCTTGGATGGATGGAAGGGACCAATTACGATTGCCTTACTCCTAATTCGGCAACCTGCACGTTTGCGGCAGACCCGAGCGACAACATGGTTGACGCAAACGGCAACTACTTCCTTTTAACAGACATTCTTAGCACCAGCTTTGAAAGTGGGACGTTTACCTTAGACTAATCCGGATTTTGTTGGATATGACTTAGGTCGGTCTCGACCTTTGGGATCTTCCAGGCATATCGTGGATCATTGGGTGGCAGCAGGACGGATGCACCACCCATTATCCTTTTTAGGGTAATCGCAAGACGAGCATCCTGATTAAGACGACGCAGATCGCTCCACCGCATTTCGCGATAGACCAATTCTTTTCTTCGCTCGGTCAATACAAGACCGAGAACATCTGCAACATTTGCATAAGGCGTATAAGTGCCCGTCTTCCACCGACGGGATAACAAAGTATTTAAATCTGCCAGCGCTCCGGCGTCGTCTTGCAGCCGCGCCCGGCATTCTGCTCGGATCAAATAAACTTCATCTACGGCAATTCCACTAAAGACAAAGTGACCGGAAGAGTAATAGCCCTTGAACCCGACTCCCTTTCCCGAAGCCAGCTTCTGAAAGTAGAGATCACGTCGCAGGTCATCAGCTACATAAGAGCTATAGAGAGCAGTATCGACTATCGTTGCGCTGGAAAACAGGGAGGCATAGACAAAACCCGAACATTGATATAAGAGTTCGGGGTTATTGGCGAAGTCGAATGGATGGTTGGTATTGCTTACCATATCGTATTTCAACAGTGTGCTATAGATTGCAAGGCTGCTATCCGCGTAAGCACGCGCAGCTGTATAGTCCTGTTGAACCAACGCCACCCGCGCCAGCAAGGCAAAGGTCGCGGCCCGGCTGGGATGGTTTGGAGCACCCGGTTGTGGTGTGGGTGGCAGCCAGGCCAGGGCTATTTTTAAATCCCCGATAATCTGGTCAAACACCGCTTTTACGCTGGACCGCACCACTGGCGCCAGGGCGTCCCCATCCAGTCTTAGCGGTATACCCAGGTCCGAAGCAGATGTCATCGGACGATAGGGCTGGCCATATGTTTCTTCCAACATAAAAAAATGAAATGCACGGGCGAACAGGGCCCGGCTCCGGACCAGTTCATACAGCGCGAGATCCGATGCTTCTTTATGTGGAACCAGCTCCAACCCGTGTATAACGACATTACATTGGTAAATGGCCTCGTAGGGATTAATCCAGCTGTTATCCGTCACACCCGGCACCAGATAAAGGGCGGCGTTCCAGGAATAAGCGCCTATTTGTCCAGCTTGTATGACTTGTTGAGCTGCACTATCCAGAATATAATCATCAGCCCCCAGCACACCCAACGCCGGCGTCGCTTTTATCGTTACCAGGTCATTGTCCAGCAACGACTGATAGTCGGCAACCGAGCTAGGCGTTTCCTGTATCGTATCCGATCGTTTCGAAAGAAACTTCTTACAGCCTCCCGACACCATCAAAATCGCAACCAAAAATAAAATTCTTTTCATGTCGAATTATTTAGAGACCAACCTGCATACCCACCGACCAGCTCCGTGGAGAAGGTAGTCCGCCATAAAAGACGGCGTCGGGGTCGATCCCATAGGGATTGGCCCGCCAGAGGATACCTAGGTTATTGGCATAGAGATAAAAATTGGCTTGTTTAATACCCAGCTTCCGGCACTGCCCAGACGGCAGGATATAACCGATACGAATGTCTTGTAATCGGATAAAGTCACCGCGAGTGATAGTAGCTTCAGACTTTGTATAGAAGGCATCC
>JAFDYG010000286.1 GCA_018267545.1 Bacteroidota bacterium | reverse complement strand
GCTTCATTACCCCCCCGCCCAATACCACGACCTCCGGATCATACGCATGGATCATATTCACGATCCCCGCCGACCAAATACCTAAACAATCCTCTTCCATCCTCCTCGCTAACGCATCGCCCCCATCCGCCGCCGCAAACAACGCCTCGAAGTCGATGACCGGCGCAGCCGACAATACACTCTGTGGAAACTCCGGAGCCTCCCGTACCCGTTCTACAAGACTCCACGTCGCTCCATACGCCTCCATACAGCCCATATTCCCACAGTTACATGGACGCCCGTCATACCGCACCGATAAATGTCCGCCCAAACAACCCGCCTGAAAATGGCGCCCCCTCAATAGCTTTCCCTCCAGGATAACCGAAGTCCCGATTCCCGTTCCAATCGTCATCACCACCAGGTCATCCGTTCCCCTCCCCGCACCATATTTCCATTCTCCCACCGTAGCCATCCGTGCATCGTTATCCATAAAAAACCCGACACCCCAGCGATCCCGGGCCCAGGCCCGCAGATCGACCGTCAAAGCATCCGCAAATTGTTTGTTCGTCGAAAGTACCTTCGATGCAACCGGGTCGACCAGTCCCGGAAAGGCCAGACCAATCCCCCCCAGCTGCACCCCGCCAGCCTCCCGCAGTAGCTCCCCGATCTCCACATCCACCGCTCTTAGACTCGCTTCCAATCCCCCCGCCACATTCGCCGCCATCGTCCGCCTGGCCACGACGGTCCCCGCCAGAACCAATCCCAGCTTGACCCGTGTGCCTCCTAAATCGATACCGATATAATACATCGCATCAAGGTTTATCAATTAGAACCGGAACACCATCCATATCCACCAAAATCTTTGAAAATCCATTCTCGCTGATCGTCGCATAATCATGACCCGCATCCGCAGGCCAGACAGCCCCAAAAGAAAGTATCCGGTTTCCCGTATTGGCCGTTCTGTGAGCCGTATGCCCCGGAATATAATGAATGCTCCCCGGCCGCATCTTCTCCGCCCAGACCCGGCTGCGGTCCTCGCTCATCAGGATCAGCATCCCCTCTCCTTCGATACCGATATAGACCTCCGCCCGGTTGCGGATCGTATGAAAATGTCCCTTGGTCATAAAGTATTCACGACCCACCTTTCCCGGATGGATATACGTCATTCCCACGAACAATCCGCCTTCCGTTCCCTCCTTGACGGGCAATACCGATTCTACCTCGTACACAAGCCGGCCCTGCGGCAGCGCAGCATGCGCGCCTTTGTCGCTAAAAATATCCCCCAGGTCTCCCAGCTTCCGGGATAGACGTTCTACGCCTTCCCCCGTCAGATGCCTCCCATCGAATGCAATCTTGCTCATATCAAAACGATTTTCGATCGATCATAACAAAAGGATTCTCCACCACCTCCCGCTTCCCGCTCACCACCATCTCCGCCATAGCCTTCCCCATCGCGACGAAATCCGTCGTGATCGTGGTAATTCCATTCCCGATCACACTCTTCAGGGCCGTCTCATTGTAGGACATCACTCCGATATCCTTCCCGAG
>JAFDYG010000285.1 GCA_018267545.1 Bacteroidota bacterium | reverse complement strand
CGTATCGGTCGATGGAGGTTCAGGGCGATGCGGTGCTATTAAGCTTCTCGGAGGAAATTGTGGTGCGTGGAGCAGGGGTGCGGGAGCTATGGGTCGCGGGGGAGGATAGGGTGTTCTATCCGGCAACGGGAAAGGTCAAGGGAGATAAGATGGTGGTTTCGGCGAAAGAAGTGAAAAAGCCGGTGGCGGTGAGGTACCAGTTTAGTAATTCGGGGATAGGGAATTTGTTTGGCAAGCAGGGATTGCCGGTTGCGCCGTTTCGGACGGATAGCTGGACTGTGTTTTAGTGGATAGTGATGTCGATAATGGTGGGTGGTTTTACGGGTGTGGGAGGTGCGGCTTGTGCTGGTTGGATGGCGAGAGGAATGGCTTCGAAACCGGGGACAAAATTGAAGATCCGGCCGTCGGTTGTGGGTAACTGTTGGAGGGGCTGGTTTGCTCGTATCGTAAGGGTAGCGTTTTGTTTTTTTATATGGATAGTTTTGTCGCCTTGCGTTGTGAAGGATTCGCCCGATGCGGAGATGACCGGTAGGACGATGCGGATGTCGCTCGCCTGCGGTGTTGAGTTATGGTGAAAGGAGAGACGGATATTTTTGGGTGTAAAGGTGTAGGTTATCTGGCAGCGAATGGTTCCCTGTGCGGGTTCGTGCTGGTCCTTGTCGACGAGCCGGGATTCGGTTCTTACGATGGTCCTGTCGTGTTTTTCTTCTACTGTTACTTTTGATTCCAGGTCAGCAATGTTGGTGTAGGTTACGCCGTCGGTGGTATATTCCATGCGGGGAGTTAAGGACATGGAGTGAGGGTCGGTGTCTTTTTGCATGTTACCGGCTTCGACGAGCTGGTAGGCGGTCATGCTGGCGACGAAGATGGGGCCGGTTTGTTCGTGCCAGAGCAGGGAGAGGGCGCCGCCGGTGGCGTGTCCGTTGTGCATGGCTTTGTATTCGCGGTCGTAGGCGGTGATGGTGGCGCGGTAGCCGCCGGTGCTGAGGAGCCAGGTTTGGATGTCGGGGAAAAAGCGGGGGGAGTGAGGGGCTTCGCGGGGGAGGAGGAGTGCGGCGGTCGCGGTTTTGGCGGATGCGGCGGCGACGGCAGGCCGGCTGACTCCGGGGGCCACGTTGGCTGGCGTTGCGCCGCTTCCGGGGGCCGCATTCGAGGGCGTTGCGCCGGCTTCGGGTTGGTGGTCGAGAATGGTGGTGAGCGCTTTAATATGGGTAAATGTATGGTGGATGCTGGGCGGAATGTGGTGCGATGCATAGTGGGGGCCGCCGTAGAGGATGCCGTCGATAGTGCAGCGCTCGAAGAGCTGGGTGTTTTTGAGGGCTACGCGGGTAAATCTGGAGTCGCGGTTCGCGAGGAGGGCGTAGGCGGGCTGGCAGCCGTCGGAGGTGCGGCTGCCCCACCAGGTCCATTTGTAGTTGCGGGTGCCCCAGCTGTTATCCCAGCCGCCATCGGGCAACATAAACTCCATATGGGTTTGGAGGGAACGGGTGACCATGGCCAGCAGCTCTTCGTCCTGGTTGAGGATGCCGTAGAGTGTGAGAGAGGGCAGGGATTCTTCGACGTTGTAGCCAAGGTCGACGGAAAAGCAGCCTCTTTTGCTGGGCTCGTAGTAGGGCGTGCCTTCGCCGAAAATGAAATGGTCGTTTTTCGTGAAGAAGCCAAGGGCCTGGTGTGCGAGGTTGCGCGCTTTTTCTTTGTATTTTGGCTGGTCTTCGAGGGTGCCTAACAGTGAGAGGGCGTAAGAAGCGGATATTGGATAGTTGATATTGCCGTAATCTATTGTTACTGTATTGTAGATGAAGTCACCGGCTTTTTGCAGGCGGGCTTGTATTTCTTTTTTGAAAGCGGGTTCGAGCAGGTCGCCGTGGTAGCGGAGGGCTTCGCAGAGGGCGATGGTGGCGAAGATAGTGGTGCCTTTCCAGGAGTCGCGGGGTTCGTTGAGCCAGGAACCGTCGGGTTGGCTGACGTGTGATTCCATCCAGCGGAACAGGAGGACGGATGCGTCTATATAGCGGTGATCGCCGGTGCGGCGGGCCATGTGCAGGAAGGGATAGATGGTGTCGCCGATGCGACCATGGACGATGTGGTAGGAGGGACAAAGGATGCCGCCGTATTCGGGTCGGGCGGAGTCGAGGACCTGGAGGCTGAGAAGTTTTTTGGCCCAGGTTTCCGAGAGGGAAAGGCTGAGGGTATGCAGCTCGGCGGCGTCGGTTGCGGCTTGGGCGATGGCTGCTGCTTCGGCGGTCTGAGCGCTGGCTGCGGGGAGTGCTGCGGTTGCTGCGCCTGCATTCAGGCGGGTAGCGGAGAGGCCGAGGGCGCCTGCGGCGGTGGTGAGAATAAAGTTACGTCTGGATAAAGGCTTGCTCACTTTTTAGTGCGAACTTAGGGTAAATCGATCATTAATCATGGAGAATATCGACATTGCCGATCCCTTGTTCAGGGAGGCGGTGGGGTATCTGGATGGCGGTGATATGGAGGCGCTGGAACGGCTGCTGGCGGAGCATCCCGACCTGGTGCGATTACGCGCAGACCAGCCGGATGAGGGATATTTCAAGCACCCTTATCTGCTGTGGTTTGTTGCGGACAATCCGATACGGAGGGGCGTGCTGGCTTCGAATATCGTCGGGATGGCGAGGATGATTGTCGAGGGTGTTCGAAAGAATGCGCCGGAGCTTTTGAAGGAGCAGGTCGGATATGCGTTGGGGTTAATTGCTACGGGGCGTATACCGAGGGAGTGTGGAGTACAGCTGTCTCTGATCGATTTGATGCTGGATGCGGGGGCGTTGCCGGGGGAAGGGCTTAGTGCGATCGCGCATGGGAATCCGGATGCGGCGCGGCATCTTATTTCGAAGGGCGGGAGGATTACGCTGGCTTCGGCGGTTGGATTGGGACTCGAAGAGGAAGCGGCTGCAATGGCGAGGAAAGCAAGCAGGGAAGAGCGGTCGCTGGCGCTGGTGGTAGCGGCTTTTCACGGCCGATCTTCCTTGCTGAGATTGCTTATTGAATTAGGGGTAGATATCAATGCTTACCCGGTGGAGGGTAGCGGTTTTCATACGCATGCGACGGCGCTGCATCAGGCGGTGTGGTCGGGCTCGCTCGAGGCGGTGCAGGTGTTGGTGGAGGCGGGTGCCGATGTGAATGCGACGGACCGCGCTTATGGCGGGACACCGCTCGGATGGGCGCTCTATGCACCGCAGGAGATGACCGATGAGGTCGAGAGGGCGAAGTATGCGAGGATTGCGGATTATTTGAAGGGACGGAATTAAACCAATACGTTACCGCCGTCGAGGATAAGTGACTGACCTGTACAATACCCTTGTTTCATCAGATAGATAAAGGCCTGGGCGATGTCTTCGGGCTCACCGATTCTTTTTACAAGCAATGAATCACCCACTGTTTTAAAGAACTGGTTGCGGTCTGCTTCGGGGAAGCCGTTCCAGAGATCGGTCCTGACGACGCCGGCGGCGACGAGGTTGACGCGGACGGGCGCGAGCTCGACGGCCATGGCGCGGGTGAAACCTTCCATGGCTGCGCAGATGCTGGAGGCTACGGACCAACCTTTACCGGGGCGGGGGCTGGCTGTGCCGCCCATGAGGCCGATGGAGCCGCCGGGGTTGATGTGGGGCGCGGCGTATTTGACCGCGGCGAAGGCGCCCCAATAGCGGATAGTAAAGAAGCTGCGGGCCTGGTCGATGTCGGTGTCGGCAATGGGGCTGAGGCTTAGGTTTTCACCGGCGGTATAGAGCAGGTGGTCAAAGCTGCCGGTCTTGTCGAAGAATTCTTTTATGTTGGCTTCTTTGCTGAGGTCGACGGCGACACCCTTGGCGCTCGCGGGAAGCTGCTGCAGGGCCTGGTCGATGCGCTGCTGGTTGCTGGATACGATGGTGACCTGGGCGCCTTCGGACGCTGCGGCTTTGGCGGTGGCGAGGCCGATGCCGGCGCTCCCGCCGAGGATGATGACTTTCTTCCCGTCGAGTGTGTTCGTTTGCTGTTTCATGATTCTTTGCTTTAGTAGGACAAAGGTCGGGCGGCGCGAAGGCGTATTAATTACCAAATGGTAAATTCATAATGTCTGTATTGGACTCCGTCCAATTAGTGCAAAAAGGGTCACAGCGATGTGACCCTTTTTGCGTGATATCTTTTGGAGCGTTTCGCGTCCTTTGTTACCAGCCCGGATTTTGCTTAATCGCGGGATTGAGCGTGATCTCCTGGGTGGGAATGGGATATAGATACATCTTGTCATTCCAGGAGCGGGCGGTGATGCCCGGATACACGCGGACATAGCTGTTGGCGTCAACGGATATTCCGCTGATGTCATACGTATACCTGGCACGGTATTGCGGCAACAGCTTGATGCCTAAAATGGTTTCGGGATTGTTGATGAGCTGTCCGGCGTGCCAGCGGTGGAGGTCGTCGAACCGGAAGCCTTCGGAGGCGAGCTCGACCCTTCTTTCTCTTCTTATCTCATCCAGCAGCACGGGCAGGGCGGGAAATATGGAATTGGGGTCTTTTACCAGGCTGGCGATGACCATATGCGGCATACCGACGCGATCGCGCAGCAGGTTGATGGTCTTGTCGAGCACGGCCTGATCGCATTGCCCCAGCTCGGCCTTGGCTTCGGCTTCGATAAGCAGGGTCTCTGCATAGCGGAAGATGAAGAAGTCGTAGGTCGACGCATTGGCATTCCAGGCGGCGAGGCTGTTGGAGCGGCCCTTGATCGGCATATAGCCAGTTGAGGTTGCGGTAGTGCTGATACGGGGAACGGTAATTATATCGCCGGCAAGCAGGTCGAAACCCGGAGTGGCGATTTCCTGCGTGAACCGTGGGTCGCGATTTTTTAATTCGTTTTCAATAGAATCGTCGCCTTTATACAGCGGGCTAAGCGCGATCGGCAGTCCATCCGTGCAGAGGTAGCCGCGAACGAAGTTTTTGCTATAGCCGTCTCCTGCTTCCCCAAGCGACCTGTCGATGCCATTCATCAATATCGAGGACAGGTAGCGCATCGGAAGGATGGCTTCCTTATTGCCTTGGAGCTCATCCTGGATGAACAGGTTATAATAATCGGATTGCGGATGGCCGGTGCTGTATATCCCGAATTGTCCGGAGCTCATGAGCCGTTCCGCAGCATCGACCGCTCCCTGTAAATAGGGGGCGGGGTCGCCTGCTCCTGTCCAGTATTTCCGGTAGGTGCCTTCCCAAAGGCATATGCGCGCTTTAAGGGCAAGGGCAGCATACTTGTTGATACGTCCGGTCTGGGAAGGGGTGACGGGAAGATGGTCCACGGCAAAGTTGATGTCTTTCAGTACCGAATCCATGACCTGCTGGTGAGGGGTTCGGGTGCTGTAGAGGGATGATTTGGACGTGTCGGTGATATAGGTATTGATATAAGGAACATCGCCGAAGGCCTTGACCTTTTTCCAGAAGTCGTTGGCCCGGAAGAAGTATGTTTCGCCGGCATAGACATTCTTGATAGAGTCGCTGATCTGGGCCCTGCCATAATTGGCCAGGAAGAAATTGCATCTTCTTATCTGAGCGAATGAATAATTGGTCCCTGTGCCGTTCAGCAGTCCCCTGACGTCTTTGAGAGCGCCTGTTCCAACAAGGTCATTGGCCGTATCGACGGCGGGCGGAATGGTATAGCTGCCGGAAAGCAGCAGGTTGATCGAGGAGTTGGCTTTGTCGTCTGACTGGTCATCTGCATTGACGAGTGTTTGCACGGGCAGACCGGTGTAATATTGATTGCAGTACAGCTGCAGGTCGGTCTCGTCGCTAAAGAATGTAGACGGGCTGATATCGCTCAATGGAGAGCGGTTCAGGAAGCTGTCTTTTTTGCATGAACTCAAGGCGGAAATAACCAGGACGGCTATTGCCAGTATATTTTTAGATTTCATTTTTTGATCGTTTGCTTAAAAAAGATTTTCTTTTTACAAACCGGCCTGGATCCCGAAGGATAAGGATTTGTTCAACGGATAAGTGTTGAAGCCGATTACTTCGGGATCATAGTTCTTGTTTAAAGGCGTAAAGGTGAACAGGTTCTGCCCGGTGATATAGAACCGGACGCGCTGGATCTTCCATCTTTTCGTCGTTGCTGCGGGGATGGTGTATCCGAGCGTCAGCTGTTTCACGCGTACATAGGAAGCATTTAAAATATACTTGTCCTGTGCCTGTTCGTTGCCGCCGCCGGAGAAACGCAGACGTGGGAAGAAAGCATTGGTATGCGCAGGCGTCCAGTAATCGGTTGCGAACTGCGAAGGAATGCTGTATTCGTCGTCGCGGAAGGCGTAGAACACATACTCGTTGGGATAGAAGTCGTGCTTGAGCACTCCCTGCAGGAAGGTCGTGAAATCGAATCCTTTGTAGCCGAGGTTGAGATTGAAGCCGAAGCGGTTGTGGACCGTGCTGTTGGCGATGATGGATTGGTCGCCGGGGTTGCCTACCGTATTGGTCCCATAGTCGATCTTCCCATCCTTGTTCACGTCGCGATATCTGATGTCTCCGGCCAGCCATTTGTACCCGGCAAGGGCCGAATTGTTTACGGCCTGCGCTTCGGCATCGGTTGCGTAGAAGCCGTTGTTCTGGAATCCCCATATATCCCCGATATGGCTGCCGACATAAACATCCTTGATGTTGTTGTTAGGATTATTGGGATAGCTGGTGATTTCGGTATTGGAAGTGTTGGCCAGGCTCAGGGTCACGGCATAGGAAAGCTTGCCTTCGAACAGCTTGTCACGCCAGTTGAGGCTGAATTCATAGCCATGGCTTTTGGCCCCGGCAAAGTTACCCGAAGGTGAACCCGTTCCCAGCAGAGTGGGTAATAGTGGTCCGCCGACAAGGATGTCTTTGATGTTGTTGAGGAAGTAGTCGAAGCTGCCATTGAGCCGGTCGCGAAGGAAAGAATAGTCCAGGCCGATGTTCTTTGTCTGTACCTTTTCCCAGGACTGGATGGGCGAAATAAGCCTTGGCGTGCTGACGGTAACGCCGGGCTGACCATTGATGAGATATGGTACTGCGCCGGCGGGCATCACGGCGACAGTGGGATATTGATTGAGTGAAGAGGCTGCTCCGGGTGGAGTCAGCTGGTCGGGCAGCTGACCATAGGACAGTCTCAGCTTTAGCACGTCGAGAACGCCGCGGGTATTTTCCATGAAGGATTCTTCAGCAATGTTCCATCCTGCGGATGCAGATGGAGAAAATACGTACTGGTGACCGGGCTGGAAGCGGGAAGTGCCGTCATAGCGGGCATTGATTTCGAGAAGATAGCGATTCTTGTAGATATAGTTCAACCGGGTAAATGTCCCGATGAGAGCGGATTCTGTTTCGACCTCGCTTACAGATGGTTTGGAGTCGTTGTTGAGACCGATGGCGGGCAGATTGGGGTCGACCAGGTTCTTTGCAAGCGACGTGCTTGTAAAATAATGATAATATTCCTGGTTATAACCAAGCAGGAACTTGAAATAGTGCGCCTTTGCGAATGTGTTCTCGTAGGTGCCGTAGGCGTTGAGAGCCTTGTAGGTGTTGTTCCGCCGGGTTTCGGTGACCTGCGAGGGATTAGTCCAGGGGAAGATATCGAGGAACGCGCCGTTGTAGCCGTACTCGTTAAAGGGTATGAGGTTGGCCTTGTCGAATTCGGCAAAGCTGTTCCATGTATAATCGGCGGTAAGCGTCAGATGATTTACGGGCTTAAGTATGATGCGGCCCGTGCTCCAGAAGTCGTTCTGCTGATCGATGTCTCGTCCCGACAGGGCGTTGATGGCGACGGGATTGGAGTAATTGCCCTGACCTGCGAAGTTGCCGTCCGGGTTGCGAACGGGCATTACCGGCGGAAGCCCGGATTCGAGCCAGCCGCCATTAGTCGCACCGCCCTGGTTGATACGGGTTGCCGCCGGCTGGTTGTTATCCGTGTGAGTAAGGGAGAGGTTAAAATTAAAGGTCAGCCATTTGGTCACGTCGGTATTCACTTTCAGAGAGGGGGTATAGCGCTGGAATACCTGGTTGGCGGTTTTTTCCAGGCCTTCCTGCCGATAGTAGCCCAGGCTTGCGAGGTAGGTAGTATTATCCTGGCCGCCGGATACCGAGACATTGTGCTGCTGCTGAGGCGCCCATCCGGGATAGAGAACGTGTATCCAGTCGGTGTTGCCGACATATCGGTAGCGTTTGGGGTTGGACGGGTCCTGGTAACCGGTTGGATTATGCGCGGGGTCGGCACGATATGCCGCCGCCATTGTCGAGTCGGTGGAAGAGAAAGGTGTTGTAGTATATGCGCCGCTGGCCAGGCCGGTGCGGTTGGCTTCATTGAACATTTTGATATAGTCCCCGGAGTTTACCTGGTCGACCAGCTGAGTGGGACGTGAAATGGTATAAGAACCGGAATAGGATAAATGGACCGGTCCTTTTTTCCCTGTCTTGGTGGTGATGAGCATAACGCCATTAGCGGCGCGGCTGCCGTATATAGCGGAGGCGGCGGCGTCTTTGAGGACGGTGACGCTTTCCACGTCATTGGGGTCGATGAGGTTCGGGTCGCGGGATACGCCGTCGACGAGGATGAGGGGGCCGGTCGTGGAGGCGCTGATGGACGTGCCGGAGGTATTGAGAGCGAGCGTCGTCAGGCCGCGGATATTGAATGTGGCTTTGGCGCCGGGCTGCCCGCTGGTCAGGTTTACGTTGAGGTTGGGAATGAGCCCTTCCAGGCCATCGGCCAGGTTAACCATGGGGCGGCCTTCGAGCTTGTCCGCATTGACCGTAGCTATGGCCCCGGTGAGGTTGACCTTTTTTTGCGTTCCGTAACCAATTACTACGGCTTCGTTCAAGCTATTCGTCGCAAGACGGAGTGCAATTGTGAGCGGTGAGCCGGTGGCGGCTACTTCCTTGTCCTCGTATCCGAGGTAACTGATGATCAGCACCGTATTGTCCGGAACCTCGAGCGTAAAGGATCCGGTGGCGTCGGTGCTGGTGCCGGTCTTCGCCCCTTTGATGCGGACGGAAGCTCCGACGAGGGGCTGACCTTTTTCGTCCGTGACCTTCCCGGAGAAGGGAGGGGCGGTGACGGATGTTTCGTCGTCGGCTTTTGTGATGACAATGAGATTATTGGCAAGCAGGTTGTATTTGAAACCGGAGTTGGCCATAAGGTTATCGAGCAGCCTGGGAACTTCTTCGTTCCGGACGTCGATGTCCAATTTTCCGAGAATGGGGATCTTCTTTTCGCTGTAGATGAAATGATAGACGCTTTGTTTCTCGATGGTGGAGATGATCTTTTTGAAATCGGCTGCCTTCAGATTAATGGTCACCCTTGTTTGCGACCAGGCATTCGCACACAGATTGAGGTTGAAGAATAATAAAAGGATTAGCGTTAGTTTCATGATTATTATGGACTTAAGCAACCATGGGTTCCCCATTACACCCATTTTGGGGTGTTTTAAAAATTTCATATGTTTACTGAGTTAAAGGTTGATAATTGCCGCGATCTGTACCAGAGATGGCGACATACTGATCTTTAAGCGTTAAGTGAGCGGGAATTGCCTTTTAGGTCGGTTCCCGCTTTTTCAAGCATGTCATTAGCATTATTGGGTTTAATATATATATACGGTTGAATCTGCAATTTTATAGTTAAAGTGTTCGATCATCTTTAATGCATCAAGGGCTTCAGGCAGCGATTCCTTCTCGAAGAAGCCGGTAAAGCTATAATCCTTCACGCGATCGTTTTTGAAACGGATGTGTACGCCGTACCATCTTTCCAGCTGGCTGGAGAGATCGATGAAAGATTTGTCGCTGAAGACGAGCTTGTTTTCAACCCAGGAAGTTTCGACGACGGTTTTACTTGTGTTTGGGAAATAGGTCAGGTTAGTGAGGGAGTAGCGTGTAGTCCTGGTGGTGTTTTCTTGTGTGGAGTCGATTTTTGTGTGCAGCTGTTTTTTTATGGTGAGATTATTCTGGACGATGAGCTTTTCCTTTGGCTTTAAGATAATGCGGTCGGAGGGTCTGTCGCTGAGGGTGACCTCGATGGAACCTTTGATGAGGGAGGCTTCGCTGAGGGGGTCGTTTTGGTAGCTCTTTACGTTGAAGGCCGTGCCGAGGACGCGGATGTTTATCTTGCCTGCGTGGATGATGAAGGGGCGGGCGGGGTCTTTGTGTACGTCGAAGTAGGCTTCGCCGTCGAGGTATACTTCACGGGTGCTGTCGTTAAATTTATCGGGATAGCGGATGGTAGTCGCGGAGTTGAGGGTGATGACGGTGCTATCGGCGAGGGTGAGACTGATTTTTTTTGTGGGCCGGGTTGCCTTCTGCATCCAGCTGATGGCGACGGGCTGGGGAGCGGTTTTTGGGTTTTTGTGATAGTAGGCGACGATGCCGATGGTGAGGATGAGGGCTGCTGCGGCGCTGTACCAAAACGCGCGGTAGCGGCGGCGTGGCTGGGGTTCGGTGTGGGCTAGCTCGATGACGGGGGCTTGCGTGGGCTGGGTGGCGGCGGGATGTTCCTCTGCCTTGATTTTTTCGAGGACTTTTTTGAACATGGCGGTGTTGGCCTTGTAATCGCCCTTGTCATGTTCCCAGTACTGCATCAGGAGCTGGCGCTGGTCTCGGCACTCCTGACTTTCCTGCAAAAAGGCGGATAGCTCTTCTTGCTCAGCGTCAGTGAGCTGCTCGCATAATTCTTTGGTTAGCAGTTGTATAAACCTATCGGTCACCATAAAGCAGTATTGTGTGGGGAGCGCACCCTGCGGCTCCGAGAGTATGGACAGCGTTTCGGGAGAAATTGCCTACAAGGATTAGAAAAATATTTTGGAAAGGGCGAGTAAGAGCAGGATGCTGGGGAGGGCGTTGGGAGGGATGGAGGTTTGATCGGGGTTGCCGTTGGCGCCGTGGCTAGCAGAGGCGGCGCTGGCGGAGGTGGTATTGCCGGGCGCGAGGTATTCGGAAAGAATGGCGCTCAATTTTTTCGTCGCCCGGAAGAGCTGGGTTTGGACGGTTCGTACGGAGATGTTGAGGATTTCGGCTACTTCTTTGTATTTGAGGCCATCTTCTTTGATGAGGCGGAAGATAATGCGGCATTGCTGGGGCAGCTCTTCGATGGATTGCTCCATTTTGAAGAAGAGCTCTTTTTTCTCGAGGGTTTCCTGTGGGGTTGAGGTGCGGATAAATTTTATCTCGCTCGAGTCTTCTACCTGGACCAGGTGGATGTGAGAGTATTTTTTGAGGTGGTTGAGGGACTGATTTTTTACTGCTACGAAGAGATAGGTGTCGATGTTGCGGAGGTCGCTTAGGGATTTTCGCGATAACCAGCATTTAACAAAAACGTCGGAGACGATTTCTTCCGCGACTTCCTTGCGATGGACGTACATCATGGAAAACTTGATCAGCGCGGTGTTTAGCAAGTGGAAAAGCGACTCGAAAGCCTTGTCGTCGTCCTGATTGCTGATGCGTTGCCACAGGTGGATCGTATCAATTTTTCTATCTTTCAAAGCAGTCTGGTTGGTCTATCGAAATTAAAATTAAAAAAATATATTTAGCAAATTTTATTTTTCGATCTTGTAGGCATTCGGCCCGGATTAAATGTCTACGTCTTTATATGAAAAAGTTTCCCCTCTCCTGGATCGTTTGTCTTTCTCTCTTTTTTAGCAGTAGTATAGCGTGGGCGCAGGGCGCGAAAAGTATAGCGCCGGCCCGGCGGGCGAGCGGTGCGCAAGGTGTGAATGGGACGCAAAGTCCGAAGCATACGTTTAGCCTTGGCGATAGCACGTTTTTGCTGGACGGCAAGCCGCTGCAGATGATCAGTGGCGAGATGCACTACACCCGTGTGCCGCGTGCGTATTGGAGAGACCGGATGAAGATGGCCAGGGCGATGGGACTGAATACGATCGGGACCTATGTTTTTTGGAATGCGCACGAAGTAGAAAGGGGGAAGTATGATTTTTCGGGGAATAATGACATAGCGGAATTTGTCCGGATTGCAAAAGAGGAGGGGCTTTGGGTGGTGCTTCGCCCGAGCCCGTATGTATGCGCGGAGTGGGAGTTCGGTGGATATCCCTGGTGGCTGCTAAAGGATAGTACGGTTACGGTGCGGAGCAAAGACCCAAAGTTTATCGAAGCGTATCGAAATTATGTGCTGCAGGTGGGAAAGCAGCTGTCTCCCTTGCTGGTGACGCATGGGGGCAATATCCTGATGGTGCAGATCGAGAATGAGTATGGTTCTTATAGTAATGATAAGAGCTATCTCGATTTGAACCAGAGGATTTTCCGGGAGGCGGGATTCGATGGGCTGTTGTTTACGTGTGATGGGGCCGACAAGATGGGGGATGGTCACCTGCCGGGTTATCTGCCCGCAGTGAACGGGGAGGAGAATCCGGCGTCGGTGAAGGCGGTGATTAACAAGTATCATGAAGGGAAGGGGCCTTATTATGTGGCCGAGTGGTATCCGGGCTGGTTCGACGACTGGGGCAAGCCGCATGCGCACGTGGACTCTAAACGCGCAGCGGCAACACTGGATAAAATCCTGAGCGCCGGAATATCGATAAATATCTACCTGTTTCATGGCGGCAGCACGCGCGGGTTTATGAACGGGGCGAATATGAATAAGCGGGCTCCTTATTCGCCGCAGGTGTCGAGCTATGATTATGATTCGCCGTTGGATGAGGCGGGGAACCCGACGGACAAATATTTCGCGTTCCGGGACGTAATCGCAAAGCACCTGCCGGCGGGGCAGACGCTGCCGCCGGTTCCTGAGCGGAGCAAGACGATGGCGATCTCCGGTATAAAGCTGACGGGATATGCAGGAGTGTTCGAGAACCTGCCCGCCCCGGTGCGATCTCCGACGCCGCTTTGTTTTGAGGATCTGAATCAGGCCTATGGATTTGTTTTATATCGGACCAGGCTGGCCGACGCTGCGGACGGCTGGCTGCGGCTCAACGAGCTGCGGGACTATGCGATCGTTTATGTGGATGGAAAGCAAGTTGGAACGCTGGACCGACGGTTAAAGCAGGACTCGCTGCGACTGGAGCATGTGCCTGCGGGAGCGCGGCTGGAGATTTGGGTGGAGAATATGGGGCGAATTAATTACGGACCTTTTTTGACGGACAATAGACAAGGGATTACAAAAAGCGTGACGCTCGGCGGCTCGGAGCTTCGCGGATGGGAGATGTATGGCTTTCCTTTTAATAAGGTGGGCGCAGTGAAGTGGGGCGCTATACAGGCTGGTAACGGACCGGGGCTGTACAAGGGGACTTTTACTGTTAACGAGACGAAGGATACTTATATCGATATGCGGGGATTCGGGAAGGGCATAGTGTTTTTAAACGGCATAAATCTGGGGCGGTACTGGGAGATCGGCCCGCAGCAGACCTTATATGTACCGGCCGGGTGGCTGAAGAAAGGCGTGAATGAAGTGGTGGTTTTGGATGAGCTGAAGGGAGGACATAAGACATTAAATACGATTGCGACGCCGGTTTTGGATCAGCTGCTGCACCCGGTGGCGACCCAGCGGACGGACGGCAGGTATCCGATCATCCCGTACCCGGTTTCGTTGAATCCTGCGGAGGGAGAGTTTGTGGTGGGGCCGGCGACGACGCTGGTGGTGGATGCGCGGTTTAAGAGCGAGGGGGAAATTTTGAATAGCTATTTTGCTAAACCGTTGGCGACAGGGAAGACGGCGGATATCATGTTGAAGTATGATAATAATATTAAAGAGGAGGAAGGGTATGAGCTCGTCATTAGCCCAAAGCATATGGTGTTGTCGGCGAGGACTCCGGCGGGGGCATTTATGGGAGTGCAGACAATAAGACAATTGCTGCCCGTTGGAACAGGAGAGGTGCGCTTGCCGGCGCTGACAATCAAGGATGCGCCGACCTACGGCTGGCGAGGCATGCACCTGGACGTGTCGAGGCATTTCTTTTCGATGGATTACCTGCGCCGGTTTGTCGATATAATGGCGTTGTATAAGCTGAATACTTTCCATTTGCACTTGACGGACGATCAGGGCTGGCGAATCGAGATTAAAAAATATCCGTTGTTGACACAGAATGGAGCCTGGCGAACCTTCAACAACCAGGATTCGGCGTGTATGAAACGGGCGGTAGACAATCCCGATTTTGTCATCGACCCTTCGCATATTATACAAAAAGATGGCAAGACCCTGTATGGCGGTTTTTATACGCAGGAAGAGATGCGTGGATTGGTCGCGTATGCGGCTGCGAGACATATTACCATCATACCCGAGATCGATATGCCCGGGCACATGATGGCGGCGATCAATCAATATAATTATCTGAGCTGTGACGGGACCAGCGTTTTTGGAAAACTTTTCTCCACGCCGATCTGTCCCTGTCTGCCGACGACCTTTCAATTTGCGCAGGACGTGTATTCGGAGATCATGGACATCTTTCCCAGTCAGTATATCCATATCGGCGGCGACGAGGTCGACCGATCTTTGTGGGCCAAGTCGCCGGAGTGTAAGGCGTTGATGGAAAAGGAAGGACTGAAGACTACGGCGGAGCTGCAGAGCTACTTTATCCGGAAGATGGAGCAGTTCTTCAATTCCAAGGGTCGGAAGCTGATTGGCTGGGACGAGATTTTGGAAGGCGGGATCAGCAAGACGGCAATGGTGATGTATTGGCGGACCTGGGTGCCAAAGGCTCCTTCGGAGGCGGCAAAGAACGGGAATGCGGTGGTCATGACGCCGGGCAATCCCTTGTATTTCGATGCGACGCCGGACCGGAATTCGCTGCCGGCGGTGTATAATTTCAATCCGATCCCGAAGGGATTGACGGATGCAGAGGCACGCAATATCATCGGAGCACAGGCCAATATCTGGACGGAATATATTCCGACGGAGCGGCGTGCGGACTATATGTACATGCCCCGGATGACGGCGATGGCGGAGATCTTGTGGACGCCCCAGCGGGACTATGCGTCTTATTTACGTCGTCTGCGGTCCAGCTATGGCCGGCTGGATGCGTTGGGCGTGCATTACCGGTTGCCTGATTTGAATGGTTTTTTATCTTTGAACGCATTTACGAACAAGGATACTTTGTGGATCAGGAAGCCGCTGGATGGTTTGACCATCCGGTATTCGATGGATAGTACGGCCCCGACGGCCGCCTCGCCCGTTTTGAGCGCGCCGCTGGTGATCGGGGAATCGAAGAAGCTCCGGGTGGCTGCATTCCGGCCGGATGGTTCGAGGGGGGATGTTTATGATTTGCAATATCAGAAGCAGACGCTGGCGGAGCCGGCTTCTGCGGCGGGGCTGAGCGAAGGTTTGGTCTGCAGCCAGTTCAAGGGACATTTCCGAATGACGGGTAGGATGGCCGACCGAAAGGTGGATACGGTGATGACGGTAGGAGGGATAGTGGTTCCTCCGGCGTTGGAAGCGCCATCCTTCGGTCTTCAATACCGTGGATATCTGGATGTGCCGCAGGATGGGGTGTACAGCTTCTATCTTATGTGTGATGATGGGGGTATATTGCGGATTGCGGACCGGGAGGTGGTGAATAATGACGGGAATCATGCGCCGTTCGAGAAGAATGGGCAGGTAGCGTTGAAGAAGGGACCGCAGAAATTCGCGCTGGATTTTATCGAAGGCGGAGGTGGATACGTGCTGCAGCTTCGCTATAGCTTTAACGGGTCGGAGCCGAAAGAGGTTCCGGCGCAATGGTTTAAACACTAAGTTTGTTTTATGATACGGAAAATATTCTTTGGTCTTTTGTTCGTTAGCGAGATCGCGTGCGCCCAGGCTCCGCCAAAGCCCTTTGGGGTGCTGCCGACGAAGCGGCAGCTGGTGTGGCATGAGACGGAGATGTATTGTATCATTCATTTTGGGGTGGATACCTATACGGACAAGGAGTGGGGGTATGGGGACGAGGACCCTAAGATTTTGAATCCGGTAAATTTCGATGCGTCTCAGATCGTCGGGGCGGCAAAGGCGGGAGGATTCAAGGGGGTCGTGATCGTCGCCAAGCATCACGATGGGTTGTGTATCTGGCCGACGAAGACGACGGAGCATAATATCACCAAGAGCCCCTGGAAGAATGGCAAGGGGGATATGGTGAAGGAATATCAGCTGGCCTGCGCCAGGCTGGGGATGAAGATGGGTTTGTATTGTTCGCCCTGGGATCGGAATAATCCGGAGTATGGGTCACCGGCATATGTCAAGACCTATCGGGCGCAGCTAAAAGAATTGTATACCGGCTATGGATCGCTATTTATGTCCTGGCATGACGGGGCGAATGGAGGCGACGGTTATTATGGCGGCACGAGGGATACACGGAAAATTGATCGGACCACTTATTACGGCTGGGATACGACCTGGGGTATGATCAGACAATTGCAGCCGGGGGCAGCGATTTTTGGAGACGTTGGTCCAGATGTACGGTGGGTTGGCAACGAGGAAGGACATGCGGGTACGACCTGCTGGGCGACCTATACGCCGCAGGCTCCGGATGAGGGCAAGAAGCCGGCAAATGGATATAACAAGTACTGGGAGGCTACGGAAGGAACCTGGAATGGTCAGTACTGGCTGCCGGCAGAATGCGACGTGCCCTTGCGGCCGGGTTGGTTCTATCACACTTCACAGGACGAGCAGGTAAAATCTCCTTATCAGCTGCTGGACTTATATTATCAGAGTGTCGGTCGGGGCGCGGATCTCGATCTGGGGCTTGCGCCAAATCGGGAGGGCCGTTTGGACCAGCACGATGTGGATGCGTTGAAGGGATTTGGAGATTTGTTAAAGGAGATCTTTTCTGTGAACCTTGCGCAGGGCGCCACTTTTACCGCCAGCAATGTACGCGGAAAGAATAAGGCGCTTTATGGGCCGGGGATGCTGGTCGATAAGGATCGATATAGCTATTGGTCGACAGATGATTCTGTGAGCCGGCCGCAGCTGTCGATCGATCTGGGTAAACCTACTACATTCAACGTGATACGGCTGCGTGAGAATATCAAGCTGGGTCAGCGGATCAAGGCCGTTACGATCGAGGCATTTGTGGATGGCGCCTGGAAGACGATCGGGACCGCTACGAGCATCGGGGCCAACCGGCTGATCCGGCTGCAGCAGAATGTGACAGCGAGCAAGCTGCGTTTGTCGGTTACGGATGCGGGCGCTTGTATTGCCCTTAGTGATTTTGGTCTTTTCAAAGAGCCGGTGCACCTGGTAGCGCCGACGATTACCAGGGACAAGGAAGGGGTGGTGAGTGTAGGGACGATCAGCCCGGTGGCGAGCATACATTATACACTTGATGGTTCGGAGCCGGGGTTGAAGTCTCCGGTATATGCGGGGGCTTTTCCTTTAGCTGGCGGTGGAATCGTAAAGGCGAAGAGCTTTGAAGGAGATGGTTCGGCTAGTGAAGTAACGACGAAGGAGCTGGGGCTTTCGAAGGGTGGATGGAAGGTGATGGAGCAGATTGCCGGCGTTCGGAGCCGTTATGGAAATGCGATCGACGATGACGGCCGGACGGTGTGGAGCACCTTGCAGCGGGATAGCGCGCTGGAGGGCCGGTTCCCGCAGGAGATCAGCATCGATATGGGAAAGGTGCAGACGGTCAAGGCGTTTACCTATCTGCCGCGGCAGGATAAGCGGACGGAGGGAATTGCCGATCAGTATGTCTTTTATATTTCGGACGACGGTGTGAGCTGGAAGGTGGCGGCCGAGGGCGAGTTTTCCAATATCAAGTCCAATCCGCTGGAGCAGGTGGTCGCGCTAAGCCGGCCGGTAAATACGCGGTATTTTAAATTTTCTATTCAGCACGTAGTCGGTGGCAATGGCGTAGTCGTTGCGGAAGTTGGCGTCAGGTAGACTAGGGATGCGGCGGTGCGTACTTCTCCTGTATGCGGGAGACCGTTGCCGTGTCGCCTGTCTTGAGGGCGGTGAAATAGGGCGCCAGGACGGCGTTTGTTTCAGTTTGCCCGTATGATTTTTGGGCGAAGGTGTAAGCGTTTTTATAGTATTCGGTCAGCTTCCCTTCCGATTGTATCGGCGTATTGTCCATGCCTGTCAGCAAAATGCGAAGGTAGAAGGCGTGCTGGTCGCGTGCGTCCTGTGTATATAGGAAGGCGGGATGTTTGTGGGCGAATTGTTCCCACCAGACGGCCCGGTCGACGAGGTGCTCGGGTGCGATGGTCAGCGCCGCGTCGTCCTGGAAGCCTTCTTTGTCTTCTTTCGATTCCTGGGATAGGAACTCTTTCATTTCTGCGGATACATATGGGGAGAAATAACGGTCGAGGAAGGCCCAGTCTTTTGCAAGCTGGGGCAGACCTTCTTCCTCATAGGTGCGAATGCCGTTGTGGGCGAGGGTGAGGGAGTCGTTGGTGTTGGGATTGGTCGATAGGAAGTCGGCCTGGCGGGTATGGAAGATGTTGAAGAGGTAGAAGGCGGTATCGCAGATGGCGGCGGACTGTTTGGCAAAGAGCTGCTGGAAGCGCTGCATAGCGAGGAGGCTGTTGCCGACTTTTTGCGTGTCGAGGGTGGTGAGCCACTGGTCGTATGCGAGGAGCTGGGGGCTGCTGTAGTGTGGGCCGCCGCCGGGCCGGGTGGTTGCTGCGGTATCGGTGATGTGGGTCGTATCGGTACGTAAGATATGAGGATTGGGTGACTGGCAGCTATAGATGACTGTTATGATAAGGAGTAAGGGGGATAGAATTTTCTTCATAGTTTCCTAATATACTATTGATAGTTGGAATTGCCAAGATCCCCGGCTTCGGCGTGTGCGAGGAAGTCCCGGACGAGGGCTTCGATTTGCTTGTATTCGAGGAGGAAGCCGTCGTGGCCGTAGAGGGAAGTGATCGAGCGGAGAAAGGCCCCTGGGATCAACGAAGCCAGCAACTGCTGTTCCTGCAGGGGAAAGAGCATGTCGGATTCGATGCCGATGACCAGGGTCCTGGCTTGGACCAATGTCAGAGCCTTTGTCAGGTTGCCCCGGCCACGCGATACATCGTGAGAGTCCATGCTTTGACTCAATTTATAGTAGCTGAACGGGGAGAAGCGGCGGGCCAGCTTTTCCCCCTGGTAGCGTTGATAGGAGGCCGCTCCTTCGCTGGTAGCGGCGAGGCCCGAGTCTGTTTCGGCCAGGAAGCCCGTCGAGCGGGGCTGCATTTTCAGATAAGTATCATAGTGCCGGTAGGAGAGGAGCGCGGTAGCGCGGGCTGCGCGCATCCCTGCCATGCCTGCTCTTTCGTGCCGCTCGTCCCAGCTGGGGTCGGCTTCGATGGCCATGCGCTGTGCGGTGTTGAAGGCGATGCCCCAGGGCGAATGCTGGGCGTTGGTGCAGATGGGAACAATGTATTGGAAGAGATTAGGCTCTTCGATGGCCCATTCCAATAGCTGCTGTCCCCCCATGCTGCCGCCGATGCCGATCGCTATCTTTTTGATGCCCAGGTATTCCTTGAGCGGACGATAGGCCCGGATCATATCCCGGATGGTGAAGAACGGGAAGTTGTGATAGTATGGCTCTCTGAGCAGCGGATCCTTGTCGAGCGGTCCGATGCTGCCGTAGCAGCTGCCGGGCATGTTGACGCAGACGATAAAATAATTAAAGGGATCGAAGAGCTTTCCTTCTCCGACCAGGCCGGGCCACCATTCGTAGGGCTCGCTGTTGGCCGTGAGGGCGTGAAAGACCCAGACGACGTTGCTGCCATCCCTGTTCAGCTGTCCATGGGTAGAGTAAGTCAGGTGGTAGCCCGGGAGGACTGCACCTGACTCGAGGATAATGGGATGGTCGAATGAAAATACTTTCGTCATATTATCTTGCCGCCTGTAGATGATGTACTTTTTCGAATGCCTGTTCGAAGTCGGCCTTTATGTCTTCGATGTGTTCGATACCGACGCTGACGCGTACCTGGTTGGGGCGTACGCCGGAGGCGAGCTGTTCATGCTCGGTGAGCTGCTCGTGGGTGGTCGACGCCGGATGGATGACGAGGGTCTTGGCGTCTCCTACGTTGGCGAGGTGGCTGGCCAGCTTGAGATTATCGATAAACCGGGATGCGCTTTCTTTGCCGCCCTTGATACCGAAGTTCAGGATGCCGCCATAGCCATTGTTCAGATACCTTTCGGCCAGCTTATGATAAGGATTGTGCTTGAGACCGGGATATTCTACGAAGTCTACGAGCGGATGAGACGCGAGCCATTCGGCCAATATCCACGCGTTGTCGACGTGGCGCTGAACGCGCAGGGAAAGAGTTTCCAGTCCCTGCAGGAGCAGGAAGGCGTTGAAGGGGCTTTGTGACGTTCCAAAGTCGCGGAGGCCTTCGACCCTTGCACGAATGGCGTAGGCGATGTTGGGAAGACCCAACGGATTGTTCTCGCCGAAGATGTCCCAGAACTTCAAGCCGTGATAGCCTTCGGAAGGCTCGGTGAATTGGGGGAACTTACCGTTGCCCCAGTTGTAATTACCGGCGTCGATGATGACGCCGCCGATGGTCGTGCCGTGCCCGCCAATCCACTTGGTCGCAGACTCGACCACGACATTCGCGCCCCATTCGATGGGACGGAACAGGTAGCCGGCTGCGCCGAAGGTATTGTCGACGATGAGCGGGAGGTCGTATTCTTTTGCCAGGTCGGCGAATTTTTTGAAGTCGGGGATGTTGAGACGGGGGTTTCCGATGGTTTCAAGGTAGATGGCCTTTGTATTCGCGTCGATGTGCTTTACAAAGGATTCTACGTTGTCGCCGTCGGCAAATCGCGCCTCGATCCCCAGCCGTTTGAAGGCGACCTTGAATTGGTTGTAGGTGCCGCCGTAGAGATAGCTGGTGCTGACGAAGTTATCGCCTGCCTGGAGGATGTTGTTGAGGGCTAGAAACTGGGCCGCCTGTCCCGAGCTGGTGGCAACAGCGGCAACGCCGCCTTCGAGGGCTGCGATGCGTTGTTCGAAGACGTCGGTGGTGGGGTTCATGATACGGGTATAAATGTTCCCGAATGCTTTGAGCCCGAAGAGTTTCGCCGCGTGCTCGGAGTTGTCGAAGCCGTATGATGTAGTTTGGTATATAGGTACAGCCCTGGATTTAGTCGTAGGGTCGATTTGTTGTCCTGCATGGAGCTGCAGGGTCTCGAAACGAAAATTTGTCATAGTAGTGTTTTAAAGGGCGAAGGTAGATGGGTTGCTATGGTTTGGCGGGGCGGATTACCAAACGGGTAAGGGGTACGGCTGAGTGGCGGGAATGATTAAACCATCGTGCTGGTTACGGATTTTATGCTTATTTTGTTGGGGTCCTCAGGGTAAATGGGGAGATTTTATGCAGGTAAAAATTCTTATCGTTTTGATGATCACGGCCGGTGTGGGCGCGGGGTTGCGTGAGGCCGGCGGCGCGGGAGTGCCGGGCGTTGGAGTGCTGGGCGCTTGCACGCGGCAGGCTGCGTCGACGCCCTGGCAGGGGAAGCCGCAGGAGATACCGGGCAGGGTGGAGTGTGAGCTATATGACGAGGGAGGAGAGGGGGTAGCGTATCATGACAGCGATGCGGTAAATCATGGAAGCGGGATGTTGAATCCTGCGAATGGTAGCTTTTTGAATGAGTTCAGGATGAGGGAGGGCGTGGACATTTCTTATACGAAGACGGGAGGCATCGATGATAATCCTTACAATTTTGTGAAGCCCGAGATGGGGAAGCTGTATGTGGGATGGACGGTGCCGGGGGAATGGACCAATTATACGGTGAAAGTGAAGAGGTCGGGGATGTATCGGGTCGGGTTGATGTATACGGCCAATAGAGATGCGGAGATCCGGCTGGACCTGGACGGTAAGGATGTGACGGGGCCGTTGGGCGCGAGGTCGACGTATCAGCCTGCGGACACGGTAGCGTGGAGGCAATGGCATCATTGGAATAAGGTGGATACATTGGGAGTGCTGCCTTTAGAAAAAGGAGTTCATGTGCTGAGGTTATATACGGTGTCGGGGAATATGAATTATGATTATTTGGAGTTTAATTGGTTGGGGAAGGCGCATTAAGCGTTTGGGGCTTCTGTGCGCGGGTTAGCGGAACCACTTGACTTTTGTTTCGATGGGAGTGCGGCGGCTTGGTTTGGCTGGTTCGTCGGCGTAGCCCATGTAGAGGAGGCCGATCATGTGGTCTTCTTCCCTTAGGCCGAGGTGCTGCTTCATCGCGGGATGGAGGATGAGACCGCCGGTGCTCCAGAGAACACCGATGCCCAGGGCTTCGGCGCCGAGGAGGATATTTTGGACGGCGGCTGCGGCGGCGCAGATTTCTTCGATGGGCGCGATATTGGGATTTTCTCCTCTTTGCATATAGACGGCGATCAGATGAGAAGCTTTGTCGCCGTTGTGGAGCTGTTTTTCGTATTTGGAGGAGTTGAATTTTTCCGTTGGAGTGTGCTGCTTGTAGAGCTCGGCGTGCTGGCGGCAGAATTCCTGGATGGCGGGTCCGCTGTAGACGAGGAAGCGCCAGGGTTCGGTGAGGCCGTGGGTGGGAGCCCAGCTGGCCAGCTCGAGGAGCTGGTGGATTTGTTCGTCGGGGATGAGGGTTCCGTTCAGGGCGGCGGGTTTTGTGCTGCGGCGTTGGATGATGGCGGATTGTATGGCGGAGAATAGAACCATTCTAGTAGTTTTAATCTTCAAAGATATGACAGATGTAGTAATAGTACATCTACAGAAGGTGTTTATGGCTAAGGGTGTTTAGTCTTGTATTCTTCGTGCTTGTATTTGATGTTCAGGATCAGGAATATGAGCTGCGAGATGATCAGATGCATGCCGATGCCGCCTGCTACGAAGACGAATTTTGAGTCAAATATAGTGTCGTCATCTTTGGGTAAAAGCGATACAAAGAAGGAGATCAATAAGATTCCAATTATTACCGGAATGTCGATTATTAGGAGCTGATTAACCACAAATGATTTTTGAGGTATTAATAATTTCATTCCTTCTGTTTGGGTTGTAGCGGTAGTGGTATTATTTACTTGTTGATATTTGACGCGCCAGCTTAGGATGTCGATAATAATGAACAAGATGATGGTTCCGATCGTAAACCATTCGACGTGATGGACAAATTCGCCGAATATATCCGATATTTCTTTTGAGAATTGCCTGTCAGCACTAATTACCCTGCCTTGCAAGGTCTTGTCGATGTATTTGTCCGCCTCCTCCAGGCATTTGCCAAATCTATTGTAGTCTGCGGAGAAGAAAATGAAAGAGCAGACTAATGTGCCCACGAGCCAGAGCAGGAATAAGAAGAAAATCCAGCTAAATAGGGATTTCTTTACTCCATAATGATGTTCCATTAATTCATCCTTAAATGACCACCAGTAATACAGGGTGTTTACGAAAATGATTATCAGGGATGTTATACAAACCGCACACCAGGTCAGCACTTCGTCTATTTTTAAATAGGAAACCAGGAATTTATTCTTGTCGATAGAATATTGGGTATATAAGGTTTTGGCGTTGTATAGGTCCGTGTTAAAGTATAGCCAGGACGGGAGTGTAAGGAGGATGGAATAAACCAGGAAAAGGGCGATCGCTGTCCTGAACCCCGATGTTTCATAGAATTTAGGTGTAGGGGGTGGTGGGGGTGGGGTGCCAGTCATTTTTATGAATTTATTCTATTAAAGTAGGAGTCGTTAAAATAGCTATCACTGTGCTTGTAGACGTGGATTACGTTTCCATTCATCAGCTGGTTGGGCTGTAGAATCAGGTCTTCCACCATTTTACAAACTTCATCGGGGTTCAGCCAGTTTTTAGAGTCGCCTTTTGGCTTCATCTTTATTTCAATCTCGGTTTGGAGGGTTGCAAGGGATATGGTATTAGCGTGGATGCCTTTTTTTAGGTATTCGTTTGCGATTCCTTTGATCAGGCTTTCGACGGCGGATTTTGCGGCTGAGAAAGCGACCATTTTCGGATAGTGTTGATAAAGGGTATGGGTGCTGAAGCCTATGAAGTGGCCTCCGTTTCGCTCGCACATGAGCGGCAGCAGCTTACATGCTACGCTGTATAGGGCGAGGATGTTGCTGTCGAAGACCTTTTTTGCGGTTTGAATGTCGATTTCTGCTACGGTTTTGTAGCCGGGGAAGTGCCCCAGACAGTTGATTACGTGAAATTTACCAGGAAGGAATTGGTCGATTTCTTTGGTCATCCTGTCTACATCAGCCTCGTCGGTTAAATCGATGCCCGGCAAATAAAGGACGTCTTTACTGCCGGATGGAATGTCGAACTCGAATTTGCTCCTGGACGTTATAAATAGCTTGTAGCTTTTATTCGAAGAGAGCGTTTTTACAAAGGCTCTCCCAAGGAATGAGCTTACGCCTGTTATTACAAAGGACTGCTGGTCTATCATCTAAATGGCTGTTTTGTTGTTTTTAATTTCTGTTGCTCGTAAGAAAAGGCCTTTGCTATCGTATAGATTTGCGTTTCCCGAAAGAGAAATGAATCGGCAGCCAGGAAAACTTTTCTTCCTGAGCGTTTCATTGTCGATCGTGAGAAATGACTGGACGTTTTTTAGCTTCAAGAGGGTATAAGCTCCTGTTTGGGCGGCTATCTCAAATTCAAAACCCGATTCGTTCGAGAATTGGATTGTTTCTTCATGAAAGCTTATCAACCGTGTGGCAGGGTCGTTCGGCGTGAGCGACGGGATGATGGTTCCATCTTCTGTTTGTTTAAATTGAAGGGTGTTTGTTTGAAATCTTTTTGTCGCATTGAGCGCTGAAATGGTTGGAGGATAATGGAAGAATGATTGGGTGTCGGTTTGTCTAACCCAGGAAACGACTTCTGTATTTTGCTCTTTTTCCAGATAAAGAATTTGGTCCGAGATAAATTCGGCTTCTTTGGGATGGTGCGTTACATAGATTACCATCAGCCTGAACCGGTGGATGAGCAGCGCCAGCGTTTGAAGGAACTGGTCTTTTACTTCCTCGTCCATGCCGGTCAGCGGCTCGTCCAGGAGCAGGACGTCCGGCTGGATGCTCATGGCGCGGAGCAGCGAGATGCGTTGTTTTTGGCCGCCGCTTATTTCATTGACCGACGTGCTACTTTTCAGGATGTTTCCGATTTGGAGGACGCCGGAGACCTCATCGAATAGCTGCCGATTGAATTTAGCTTTATAGTTGTTGATGCGGCTGAAATATTCTGCGTTTTCGAAGGGCGTCAGGTGCTCGAACAAAACTGGTTCCTGGGGGACGTAGGAGACGATGGGGTTTTCGGGCGTGATCGAAATATCCCCTCTGTAGGTCTTTTCTATGCCCAGGATGAGCTTCAGGATGGTAGATTTACCGCTGCCGCTTGCGCCCATTAAGCCAATCACGATTCCCTTGTCTTCCGGTTGTGCGATTTCAAACGAAAGGTTGCTAAAGAGGGGCTTATCTTTTCTATAGCCAAAAGTAACTTGTTCGAATATCAGTTTCTTCATTTATGCTTTTAGGTAATCTTTTTTTCTTATGATGTATTGCCAGCCGAAAATGCAGGATAAGGACAGAAGCAATGCGACTATGGCGAAGCCCGTCGCTTTCGAATAGTCTGCAGCTCTGCCGATGAATAGCATTTGCAGGTTGGAGGAAAAGGAGGGGATTTGATCCGACAGCGTTGCGTTGAGTCCGGAGTCGTTCCAGATAAAGGAGAACGCAAATAGCAAGGTCAGGATGTACTCCGCTCTAAATCTTTTCAGGAAGCTGTATTTTATGATGTTGCCCCGGGAGATGCCATGAGCCATTTGATAGTTCAATTCGTTTGCTTTTACCGAGAAATGGGCTACGAGGACAAAGCTCCCGAGCAAGGGAAGCCTGAGGATACAATGTCCGATGACCCAAACTATATAGATGAGCGTGTCGGAGCTATAGCCAACCCAGCTGAGCCACGTGAATCCGCATAATACTATGCAGAGGGGTGGGATAATTTGTAAGATGAATAGGATAAGAAAGTAAAGGAGCGATTTTGCGTTAAATCCATTGAGCAGGTGCTGAAAGGACAGCTTGGAAAAAATGCCGTAGGTGATGGCGAAGAGGGTTGCTGCGATTGCTCCGATCAAGGTAAGGATAAAGGGAAAGAGGAGAGAATAGATATTGTCGGAGAAATGGTATTGTGATTTTAGCAGGGCTAGTATTACCGGAGCTATGATTATAGCGATACTTGCTGCTGCTATGGTCAATGAGGTTTTTTTATGGGTTGCGGGGGCGGGCGCTCCAGCGCGGGCTTTGAGTTTTGAGAATAGCTTGACTGCGACTATTATTAAAAGTCCCAGCAGCAGAAATAGAAGGAGGGCGATTACGAATATAGACATTCCTGTCGCAAAGGCCTGCTGACCCGCATATTTAGGATTAATCAACAGATCGGAATGGTAGACCCGGTCGAGCCAGTGGTTGACGAGCTCTGTTTCTGTACCCTGTGAGGCCCTGAAGATGAATTGACTTTTTGCGTCTTCGTAGAACGAAAAGGTAAATGAGATGATCACCAGAAGGATGAAGAGATTCCTGGATTGCGGAAGGATGATGTCCCGAATCTTTTCGAAGCGGGTGAGTCCTGCCGCTATCGCATAATCCCGGAGGCGTCGCGGGGTAGCCTGGATGTTGAGCCAGAACAGATATGCGAAAAGGAAGCCGAATTGCCAGAGCTGGACGACCAGCAGGAAAAGGGTTTGGGCCGGGCTGCCCTTTATTATAATCGTATCGAGGAGAGCGGTATTGAATAAGAGGATTTTTAATATAAATACGATCGAGATGTTCCCGAAGGTAATAGGCAGGATAAAGAATGAAAGCTGCCGCCCCAGCTTCGATTCCGATGGAATGTTGGAGAGCAGAAGAGCGAGGCAGAAGCCGAATATGACTGTTGAAATGGATGAGAGAAGCGTGAATAAGATGGCCCTTTCCAGTGAAGGGATGAAGCCGTTGGACGAATCGGTCAACAAGCTAGATACACCATTGCCGGAAATTCCGCCGATAAAGACAGGCAGCAGGAATACGATCGTAATGAGGATTACGGCGAACGTTATCAGCTTGTTTACAGGTAGTTGCTTGATTCTCAAAAATTAATGTTTGAGCTTCTTGTAGATTTCTTCCCTGCCCTTGATGATGTCTTCGCTGGCGTGCTCCAGGGCTTCCTTTGTGGTTAGCTTATCCGCCCAAAGCTGCTGCAGATAGTTCGTCAGGGCCTGATTGACGAGGTCGCTTTCGGGCCCTGCTTCAAACATGTATACGCCTCTTTGCAGCGAATTTTTCAAGGCGCTAGCATAGGGTATTTTTTGAACCTCGGGGTCGTCGTAGGTCGATTTGAGGGGGGAGCATAGCCCTTTTTTAGCCAGTGCGACCTGGTTCTGGTTCTGCATCAGGCTTATCACATACTTTAGCGCTTCCTGCGGATGCTTGGCTTTTTTGTTGATATAGTAGCATCCGCCAGCCAGCGGCGATTTGCTTCCGGGAAGGGTAGTAAAGCCAAACTGATCGTCCGCTTTCCCACCTTCGGCAAAGGTGAAGCCGTAGAGATAGTCGCTCCAGACAAATGCCATGGCTATGTTCCCATTTTTCATCAGCTTCGTCTGCTCGGTTGCATCGATGGCTGTGAAGTTGCCGGCATTGTATGGCTTTAGGCTTTTGTAGAAATCAGTCGCAGCGACGGCCTCGGGAGAGGTGATTTTTAACGGGGTATTTGCTTCCCCCTCCCATCCTCTTTGCTTTTCAAATACGGTACCGCCCATGCCAAACAAAAAGTCGCAATATTCGTAGTATAGCCACCCTCCTCCGGCACCCTGCAGACAGACTCCAAATGTTTTCTTGCCGGGGTTGGTGAAGAATTTTGCCACCCTTCTATATTGTTGCCAGTCGGTGGGTACGGTAAGCTCTTCCTTGTATGTTTTTTTGTAGAGCGCTTTGTTGTCGGCATTTTCGAACATTTCCCGGTTATAGACTAAGACCATGGTATTTGCGGCAAACGGGTAGCCGATTTTTATTGTTCCTTCGGAGGGAACGGCCGGGTTTTTATAGTAATAGCCGACTTCCTGCCATGCGTTTGGGAAGAGGTCGTTTTCAAATTGTTTTTGTTCGGTAGAGATGTCTTTGCTCAATTCGTCGATGTTATAGACGTATCCATTCCGGACAAAGGAGGACAAGGAGAAGTTGTATTGAAGGACGATGTCGTATATGCCGGTGCCGTTTGCAAAATCCTGATTGGCTTTATTAAAGGCGTCTTCAAAGGTGTTGGGTTTAAAATCTATTTTGACATTGGAGTCTTTTTCATAGTTGCCTTTCAGGGCTTCCATCGCCTGAAGGTTGGATGAATTTTCGCCTAATATGGTCAATGTAATTGGCAATTTTTTGTTGTTGCAGCTTATAAGGGACACCAGAGCGATTGTAAGGAAGGCGAGACTACACGCAAATATTGATTTCATTATTTGGGGAGTTGGTTCTGGAAAGGAGTTTTGTGCGATAAATATACGGCATCCATAAGTTATGGAGAAATTGAATAATATATTGTTTTCCATTATATTGATGGCTGGATGTGGTTTCTTATATTAGTTTTGCTAGCTTGCCGGTTTAAGACCTGTGTTTCATGGGAACAGACTCGTCGGAAATAAAGTGTTATCATTTTCTTTCCCGGAAGTATGGGAGGGAGCTGCTACTGGATATCGGCCGGATCGAGAACCTGAAGAACTTTGTCCTGGACACTACCCTGCATCAGATCAGTTTTTATGAAGTGATGCTTATCGAAAAGGGGAAGGGAACTTTTTCGCTGGATGAGAATCGGACGGTGCTGGGGCCGGGGACGGTCATCTTTACTTCCCCGGGGCAGGTCCGCCGGTGGGATGCCAGGGATGTAGAAGGGTACACCCTTTTCTTCGAGAAGGATTTTTTGAATCTGTTTTTTACGGACGATCTGTTTTTATATCGCTTCCAGTTCTTTCATCAATACGCTCGTCCGACGAGCATGAAGATGCCGTCGAGAGAGTTTCGCCGGGCTCTCGACCTGGTGCGCGGGGTGGAAGAGGAGTTTATGCTGCTTCGCAGTGATAGCAGCCATTTGCTTAGGGCGATTTTGTATCAGCTGCTGGTGTTGCTGAACCGGCATTATGCGACGGTTTACCAGGTGGAAAGCGATACGCATGTTCATCCGGACTTCTTCCGTTTCCGGTCGTTGTTGGAGAAGGAGTTTATGGCGTATCACCGCGTTACGGATTATACTGAGGTATTAAGGATTAGCTCTACACACCTCAATAAGGTCTGCCGGCAATATAGCGGCCTTACTGCGCAACAGATGATTCATCAGCGGCTGATTTCTTCGATCAAGAGAGAGCTGCGTTGCAATAGGTCCGTGAAGGAGATTGCGTACGATTTCGACTTTTCGGACCCTTCCAACTTCAACCGGTTCTTTAAGAAAATCACGGGTACGACGGCGCAGCAGTATAGGGACGGGCTTTGAGGTTATGGGGCTTTTTTATATTTTGGTCTTTATAAAAACCCTGGCTATGAAGAAGCTTTCTTTCGCTTTGTGCTTTGTTCTTTTGGCGCCCTGCCTTTTTGCGCAAAATGTCACTCCTTCCAAAAAGCAGTCGGCGATGGTAGGAAAATGGGCTTTCGAACGATTTGAATTTGCGGGCGAGCTGAAGAACGCGCCGGATGACGTGGTGGCGAAGGCGAATAAGACCAATAAGGGCCTTGTCCTTACGTTTACCGCGGATTATAAAAGCATCTCTGAGCAGAAGGGCGGGTTAAAGCAGAATAATACGAATACTACGTATCGGTTGCTGAAGGGTGACCGGTTTGTGATTATGGGTGATACGATAACCGTGCAGACTGCGGATACGAAGCAGCTGAGGTTGTATCGGAATGAGGATAGTCCGGTGGCGGTTTTTAAGAGGGTGGAGTAGGGGGGGCGGTTCTGTGGGGGCTTTCGGCGTTTTGCTGGAGGGCTCTGCGCGCTCTGGTTGGGGCGGGCGCTTTGTTGTGGAAGGCTCGCGCGCTTCAAATGACCGGTTTGTTTTCAAAATGACCATTGCAGGGATTGGCGGCTATCCAACTTTGCGGAAAAAAGTTGGTATGGTCAAGCAATTATGTCTTTTCTTATCGATGGTGTTTGCAGGATTAATGGCTTCGGCCGGGGAATGGCACGTCAATTCTTTTACGGGCAACGACGCCAATCCGGGAACGAAGGCGATGCCCTTGAAGACCCTGCGCGAGGCGGCCTTTCGCGTAAATTTTAGCTCAATGAAGGGCGGCGACACGATCCTGCTCTCCGATGGGGTGCATTTATTGACGGAGACGGTTCTATTCAATAACAACCGGTTTAGCCAGGAAGGCAGGCTGACGATCCGGGCGGAGGTGATGCCGGACGAACCGGGGTGGAGTCCCCAGCGGATGCCGATCATCGTGACGGTAGTTCCGGTAAAGGCCAATGGAGACGGAGAAGAGGCGAGGGGGCTGGAGATCGAGGTCAGTCACGTGACGATGGAAGGATTGCGGTTTAGCGGCAGTCCGGACTATTATTATATCGATGGGCGGCAGAACCGCCGTTCCTATCCTATCTGGCGGAATGGGAAGAATCTGGAAGATTTGGTGGTGACGCAGTGTATGTTTGTGGGGAACATCGATGTGATGCCCCTGCGGGTAGCGATTATCGCCAATGGGAATGGGGTGGTGGTGGACCACTGTGTATTTTACAATTGTGAGAACCCGGTCGTTTTTGGCGATGAAGAGGGAGGAGTTAGCCGGCATAATGCAATGCGGTATTGCGTGGTGTACGGTCCTCATTATAGCGGTGTGTGGACGACGAAGGGTACGGCTGCCGATTTCGAGTATCACCATAATGTCATTGCCGGGTGCAGGGCGGCGTGGATTGCGGACAATACACAGACGAAGTATAAGGTGCATGATTGCGTGTTTGCCGGAAATGTGCTTTTGACGGCAAATGGGAGAGGCGCGGCGATTTCGAGTGATTTCCTGCAGATGGAGAATGTGAAGAAGGATGGGGTGGTGGAGATCGAGAAGAACCAGGGGAAGAAGAACTATTTGCAGGTGAAGGAGGGGGGACTCGGCGCCGAGCTGGGAGCGGGATTGTTCAAGAAATAATATGAGGTATTTTTCAATATTAGTTGGTATGTTTTTGTTGCTTGAATCCTGTAATGCTGGTCATAAAAACGGAACCGGAATGGTTTCGGAGGCTGAAATATTGGATGAGCTGGACCTGGCTTTTAATGGAATACAGAGTGATCATTATCCGCGGGGTCATTCAAAGGATATCAGGTATAATTTTTTTCTCGACCTGGAGCACGGGTATTTTGTGACTGCCGGCAGCAGGATTCATTTGTATGGAGATTCGACGAGGTGGGCAATCGTGTTCGAGAAGAACGGCTACGCGAATCGGGGCTTCAGGGCGGAAATCGAATTGGATTATGTGGGTAATTGTATCGATTATCCGGTGGATAAGTATGCTGAGCAAAGTTACATAACGAATGCGAGCAGGATAACCCTCATTGGGTCGGAGGAGTATGAAAGAGTTGAGAATAAATTGGGTAGTGATATGGAGCGGTTCGAGCTGATCGGGGCAGGCGTAAAGGAAATCAAGGTAAGAGGGGTAGCGGTTCCGTTCGATAGCAATTATAGGGATTATGAGAAGTTGGGAATCAAGGTCAGGGAGCATGATAATCCCCGAAAGCTGATCGGGTTTGAGGATTTTGTGCGGTACCTGAATGAGACCCGGCCCGCGCTTATCAGCGCAACGGAAGGTGATATTCGTCAACATATACCTAAGAATTTACCGAAATTGATGACTATTGGCGAGTTTCATTTCGAGAGTGCGTATGACAAAGGCCGCCCGCCGAGCATGCAGGAAACGTATAAGCTGATTGCGAAAGTTTTGGTGACGAGGGATACAACGAAGTGGAGGCCGACGCAGAAAGCGAATAATGATTGGAGGAATTGGAAGTCGGGAAGTTTGTAAGTTTAAGCCCGCCGGGTAGTTTGCCTGGCGGGCTTTTGGTTTATTGGGAAGACGGGTGATTAATAATTCGGGTTGAATTCCACGATCCACTCGATGCCATACTTGTCTCTGAACATTCCGGCGTATGTGCCCCAGGGAGTGTCGCCGATGGGCCCTTCGACGTTCCCGCCTGCGGAGAGTCCGTTGAATATTTTGGTCGCTTCTTCGCGGCTGTCTGTGCTGACTGATATTTTCGACCTGTTTTCGTTTTCGTTGGTCCGTCCCATAAATTCGGGAACATCATTGGCCAGCAGCACATTGTTTTTGCCGATAGGTAAAGCGATCTGCATTATTTTGTTTTCCTCATTTTTGGGAATGGGAAATTCGGCGCTTGACAGGTCTTTAAAACGGAGGAGCTTCGAGAACTCGCCGCCAAAAACCGATTTGTAAAAAGTGAATGCTTCTTCGGCATTTCCGTTGAAGTTGATCCATGGATTAATTGCTTTCATAAATTTAATTTTTGTATGTTATCGATTGTGACTTTTATTACGATTTGCGCGATGTAGCTGCCAGCAGGTTTTCCAGGTTTTTCAATGTCATGGTAAATCCTATCCTGAAGCCGTCGAGTAAATTTTCCATTCGTTCGAGCGATTCATTATAAATGGTAATCCTCACTGTCGTTCTGCCGTTTTGTTCGCTGAAATTGTAGTCCCATTCAGAACCTGGCAATTGAGGATTCTCATCTTTATCCGCGAAGGAATTGAACATTTTGAAATTGGTCTTCGGAGTAATGGACGTATACGTTTGCAGCGACCAACGCTCTTGTCCGTCGGGGCTTACCATAGCAAAGAATCTTTTCCCGCCGACTTTAAAATCCATGTATTTCGTTTGGCAGTGCATGGGTTCAGGAGCGCCCCATTGGTCCAGCAATTCCTGTTTGGTAAAAGCATCCCATACCAAAGAAAGCTCGGCATCGAATTCCCTTGTTATAAATACCTTTTTTGCTGCTTTATCAACGGTAAAATCAAATAGCAAGTCGTTATTCATTTTTTCTGGTTTTTAAGTGTCGATAATACCTTGTCCAGCTGATTAAATTGCGTTTCCCAGCTTTGTCTGAATTGGGCCAGCCAGTGATCGAATTCCTGCATCTTTTTACCATTGAAGTGATAATAAATTTCCCTGCCAGCGTGCTCGGCTCTGATCAATTCGCATTCGTGCAGTACTTTAATGTGTTTTGATACCGCCTGGCGGGTCATGTCGAACTTTTCCGCCATTGCATTCGGCGTCAATGCTTTAATAGCAATTAAAGTCAGGATGGCCCTACGTGTCGGGTCGGCTATTGCCTGGAAGATGTCTTGTGTCATATAGAGGTTTAATTAGCAACCTGCAGGTTGCAAATATATGTGCAACTTTTGGGTTGCGCAAATTTATTTGTCTTTTTTTTGTCGGTTGCTGGGTCGGCGCCTGGGCGAAGGGATACTGATTAATAGTAAGTTTGAGTATGAAAGATTTGCTGTCAACGTATTCCATCGGGCATTTTGTCAACGAGCCGGCCAGGCGGACCGACTTCGAAATCCTTTATTTCGAGGGGTTGGAGGAGCCGGACGTCGACGAGATCCATAAGCATGCTTTCTATGAAATTATCTGGACGGAGAAGGGGATGAGCAGGCAGACGATCGACTATAAGGAATATGAGGTCCGGCCGGGGAGCTTGTTTTTTATTTCGCCCAACCAGGTACACCGGTTCGAGGAATGGAAGCCGCTGGCCGGGGGGAGCATTTTATTTACGGAAGAGCTGTTTTTGCTGGGCTTGTATAACAAGGATAAGCTATTCGAGCTGAGCTTTCTGGACAATTTTTATACGAACCCTTGCCTTCAGCTGGGGAGGAAGGATTTTGCCGACGTTAAAAAGACCATCGACATCATTTCGGGTGAATATAAACGGAAAGATCGTAGCGTAGCCATCGTTCAGTCGTTGCTGCACGTTTTACTTGCCCAGGTTCAGCGGTGCATCGATAACAATGAAGACAGGGAGTATTCCAAAAAGTACCTTGTTCTTTATAAAAGATTGCGGGAATTGCTGGAAGAGAATTTTTCCAGGAATGAACCGGTTAGTTTTTATGCCGAACGGTTAAATATTACCCAGCATCATTTGAACCTGGTGGTTAAAAGCGTAACCGGGAAGACGGCCGGGCAGGTGATTCGGGAGAGAAGCATGCTGGAAGCCAAGAGGCTGCTTACCTTTTCCGATTATACGGTTACTGAGATTGCTTCCGAGCTGGGTTATTTCGATAGCTCCTATTTTTCCAAATTGTTCCGGCAGGAAACGGGACAGGCTGCCAATGCCTTTAAAAAGAAGATGTCCGAAAAATACCGAATTAAATAGTTTTTGTTATAACAGGAACGGCCTTTCGGTTCTCAATTTTGCTCTGTAAAACTAAAAGAGCAAATATATGGTAGAACAAAAGGTCAAGTGGATATTTGAGCCCGCGCATTGTAAAATTGGATTTAGCGTGCGGCATTTCGGTATTTCCGAGACGGAAGGCTTCTTCCGGAATTTCGAGGGTTCGATCGACACGGACCGGTCGGATTTTTCCGATGCGGCGGTCGAGCTGAGCATCGATGCCTCGAGCGTGGACACGCAGGAGAAGAATAGGGATGTACATTTGGCGTCGGCGGATTTTTTACATGCGGAGCGATTTCCGACGATTCACTTCAAGAGCACGAAGATCGACGTGCTGGAGAAGGGACAGTATAGTATGTGGGGCGACCTGACGATGCTGGGGATTACAAAGGCTATTGTGCTGGATGTGGAGTATGCGGGTATCGTGGAAAGGGACCCATTCGGGAATACAAAGGCAGGGTTTTACGTTTCAGGCAAGATCAATCGGAAAGATTGGGGCATTACGTGGAATGCCGCGCTGGACTTTGGAGGGGTCGCGGTGGGCGAGATGGTCAAGATCTCTTGTCACATAGAGCTTCTAAAAGTGTAACAAAAAGGCCCCTGATTTCAGGGGCCTTTTTTATTAGTTAGGGCTCATATATTTTTTGAACCAGGCGATCATGCGCCGGTAAAAGTCGATGTTGTGGTTAATCTCTCTGAAGCCGTGCGGCTCGCGGGGATAGAGGACCAGCTCGCAGGGTACGTTGTTATAGCGGAGGCCGCGATATAGTTCCTGGGATTGACCGATGGGGTCGGTTGCGTCTTCTTCTCCCTGTATGATGAGGGTCGGCGTCTTTGCGTTTTTGAGGTAGGCGATCGGGGAGTGTTTATAGAACAGGTCGAGATTTTCGTAGGGGGTACCCCAGAACCAGTAGTCATAGGCCGCGCCACTTTCGGTCCCGAACTCGCTGGCCAAATTGGCCATTCCCGCGCCGGATACCGAGGCTTTGAAGCGGCGGGTTTGGGTGATGGCCCATTCGGCCATATAGCCGCCATAGGACCAGCCAGAGATGCCGAGGCGGGCGGAGTCGATGTTTTCATTTTTGATGAGATAGTCGATGCCGGCCATCATATCCTTGTAGTCGTTGCCGCCCCAGTCTTTGCGGTTGGACGTCAGGAAGTCCCAGCTGTATCCGCCGGAGCCGCGGATGTTGGGACAGAATACGGCGTAGCCGTTTTGTGCGAGCAGCTGCGCCCAGGCGCTGTAGGTATCGGTGAAGGAACCGGTCGGGCCTCCGTGGATGAAGGCGATGAGCGGCAAGGATTTGGCGGTGGCGGCAGTGGTGGCGGCGGTGGTGTTCGATGGTTTGTAGAGGGCTCCTTCGATCGTCTTGCCGTCAAAACTTTTGTAGGTAAATATTCTCGCGCTCACAAGCGGGATAGCTTTATTGAAGCTGGACACCTTTTCTCCCTGGCCGCCTGGTTTGGCGAGGTATACTTCGGGTAGCTGGTCGAAGGAACTTTTTACATATACAATGGTGCCGTCGTTTGCTACGTCGAAGGCCTGGATATTGTCTTTGAGGGCATGTGGAGTGGCTGTTCCGTTGTCCTGGATTTGGTAGAGGTTTTTGGTAAAGCCCATTTGCACGAGGGCGAGCAGGGTGTGGTTGTTTATAAATTTATACCGCTGGATATGTCTGTCGAGCGATTTCGCCGTGATGTTTTCGAACTTGTTTTCGGTCAGCTTGTGCAGGAAGAGGTCGAAGGCCATGGGGCCGCTGTCACGCGCGCCGACGAAGACGGCGGTGGCGCCATCGGGGGAGGGCAGGATGTTGCCGTAGAAGCTGTGACCGGGGGAGGCGAGGGTGGTCGAGGTCGAGTCGGTGAGGTTGAATTTGATGAGCTTCGGCGAGGGAAGCTCGGGGGATGGGATGGGGGAGACGACCAGGAGCAGCTCCTTGCCGGAGGGAAGCCAGGTGAGCTCGTCGATATCGTAGTCGGGAGCGAGGATTCGTTTGGTGGACTTGTCGGCGATCGATATGCGGTACACGCGGGAAGGGTGTTCGGACTGGCTCATCACCTTTTCGTCGAACTTGTCGTCCTGTCGTTTTTTGATGGAGTCCGGGAGCTTATCATGAGTAATGAAGAGGAGGGAGGCGCCGTCGGGGTTCCATTCGAAAGAGCTTATATCGGTTGGGGATTCGGTGAGCTGCAGGGCCTCGCCGCCGGCCATGTCCATTAGAAAGATTTGGGAGGAGCCGCTTCGTCCGGAGAGGAAAGCGAGCTTTTTGCTATCGGGGGACCATTTGGGGCTGCTTTCTCCTTTCGGGGAGCTGGTGAATTGGCGGATGGTTTTTGTCGGGATGTCGAGCAGCCAGAGGTGGGAGGCGGGGAGGCCTGCTCCTTTTCCGACTTGCCGGACGGGGATGATGGCTTTGGCGCCGTCGGGGGAGATGAGGGGTGCCCCGGGGGTGTAGGAGGAGAGGGCGGTTTCGATGGGGAGGGTGTCGACGGCTTCGCGGCTTGTGAGGCCGGATATTCCCATGGCCGCTGGACCGGGAGGTTCGGCCGCTGGACCGGGCGCGCCGTGGGATGCATATGCGAAAATGGATAGAACGACGATCAGATAAAATCGACTCATTGCAGGAAGTTTTTGGTATGTGTAAATTAAGCTATCAGCGCGATACATTCAACGGAAATTAGGATGCCTGCAGGGAAGGGCATAACCTGTGGAGTGCTTCGGGCGGGGGGATTCTCGGGAAAAAATTCTCCGTAGACCTTGTTGATGACGCCGAAATCGTTACCGGAGACCATGAAGATGGTTGTTTTTACGACGCTGGAGAGGCCGCTGCCGGCTTCTTCGAGGATGGTTTTGATATTTTGGAAGCTTTGGCGGGTTTGGTCTTCGAAGTCGGCGCTGACGACTGCGCCGGTGCTAGGGTCGAGGCCGGGTGTGCCGGAGACGAAGATGAACTTATCTGCGATTACGGCCTGGGGAAAAGCCTGGCTCATGCGGGGTGCTTTGGGCGTGTTGAAGTTTTTCATGTCGAGGTTTTGTTTCTGTGGACTTCAAGGTACGCGGTAGGCGGGTTTTGCGGGTATTGTTTTTATTATCGGCGGGGATGCTTGTACAAACGGTGAAGGGGCAGTATCTTGATGGTCATGAAATGGTTACTTATATTGGTTTTATTTGGTGGTGGAGTGTGCGTTTGTAAAGGACAAGCGCAATAAGGTCGTTCTGGTCATTCTGGCGCACCCCGATGATGAAACGACCATCGGGCCCATGATGGCCAGGTATGCCCGGTTGGGGAAGGTCTATTATATTGTCAGGCAGCTTGGGGTAGAGAGACCAGGATAGCGGCGATACAGCCGGATTTGATCGTTACATTCGGACCGGACGGAGATACGGGGCATCCCGATCATCGGATTGTGGGGGATGTCGTTACGGAGCTTATATTAAGGGAGGCGTGGTATGGGCGGTATCCGGTATATTATTTGGGATGGACAAAGGAGCAGGCGGCCAAATTTGGAATCGAGGAGCTGAATTATCTCGATAAGCGATATTTCAATGCGGAGGTGCGATTTAGTGCGGAGGATAAAGAAAAGTATTTCAGGGCCATCCGGTGTCACGAGAGCCAGAATCTGCCCCAGGAAGTGGAGGAGTGGGTTGCGGCGGAGAGAAAGGATACGACGAATGTGCTTTATTTCCGTCGCTTTGTGGTGGATATGGTGAAGCGGAGTGTGTTATGATATAAAGGTAATTACGGCCCTATCGCTCGCGGCGGCCTTCTCATAAAATGCTTTTAGGTTTTCAAAGCTTTCGGCCAGCCAGCCTTCCTGGCGAGGGGCGTTATCCCAGCCTTCCGGGTAGATTCCCTGTTTATTCATTTGGTCCGCGTCGTAATTGCCTATAAAATCGGCCGTGGATATATTATTTAAAGCGATAGAAACGTCTTTAACCTGCTCCAGGGTCAGGTAAGCGGCGGGGCCGTATCCCAGGTCCTGTTCCTGATCGATAACATGGTCTCCAAATACGACCCAGGAGAGGGGAGGATAGGCTTTTTGTATTTCTGCCGCCGGGACGCCGGTTAGCAGGAAAGAAATGGCTTCCCAGTTTTTATCGATATCAAAAAAGGCCGGGTCTTCTTCGTCCTCTTCAAATGCGTTCATCACTCTTTCCTCCAGCAGCGCGCTGTTGCCGAGATAATCCTGGAGCTCTTGTGGGGTAACGAGGATGAACTGACCGATCATGCTCATGGGGAATAAATTTTTCTAGGTGCAAGATAGAAAAATGTTGTTTATTTGAAACCATGGATAATGATTTGAGCTTAATACCGGAGTCGCATAGGGCCGCTTTGGAGACAGCGTTGGGTAAAATTTTTTCGCAGGCTGCGGTCGAAAAGATCGAGCGGCTTGCCGGGGGGCTTTCGGGATCAGGCGTTTATAAGATGCTGATCGGGGGACAAGCGTATGTGCTGAAGCTGGATACCCCATCGGAGCGGCAACATCAGGGGCTGGTATGTGCGTCGGAAGGCGGGATTGCGCCGAAGCTTTATCATCTCGACCCGGCTGCCGGGATTACTATCACCGGGTACGTCGAAAACCAACCGGCGAGAGTGGTGCTGGGGCCGGAAAGACTGGTCAGTGAACTGGCCCAAACCATTCGGTCGATACACGCTCTTCCCTGTTCTGTTCTGGGGCATAGCTTGAAGCAGGTGGTTGGGGGCATTGTTGGGGATTTTCTGCAGACCCGGATGCTGAGCGGGCCTGTAGTGGACGAGTGTCTTGCGTATTATGCTTCGATCACGGAAAAGTATCCCTGGGATGACCCGGATAGGGTGTTTAGCCATAACGATATCAATCCCGGTAATTTGGTTTGTGACGGGGCTCGATTGTGGATAATCGATTGGGACGGGGCGTTTCTGAATGACAGATACGTCGATCTGGCGACGGCTGCGAACTTTTTTGTGCAGACCGAACAGCAGGAGGCGGAATTGCTGCGTATTTATTTCGACGGGGCGGTAGATGAATATAAAAGGGCGCGTTTTTATGTGATGCGCCAGATTTCCAGGATAATTTATTCACTGCTGATGTTTCAGACGGCAGTGCGGAGCAAGCCCAGGGATGTTCAGGTCGATCAGATGATGGAGGGGATTACGTTGAAAGTCTTTGGGGAATTAATGGCTGCCGGAAAGCTACCCATGGGTACATACGAGTGGCTGCTGGTGTATGGGAAGGCACAGATGAATGAAGCGGTTCGGTGTATGCGGCTGCCGAGGTTTGCCGACTCGCTTGGAAGGTTGTAACTGTTAAACTTTATCGGGGATGCTTACGGAAGAGCAAATTGCCATCATCCATTCTACGGGGAATATAAAGATCAATGCCGTGGCCGGCTCAGGCAAGACGACTACGATTATCGAATATGCGGCTTCACGGCCCAAAGATTCGAGGATTCTCTATCTTGCTTTTAATAAATCCGTGCGGCTGGAAGCAGCGAAGAAGATCGAGGAACGCGGGCTTCGTAATGTCAAAGTCGAGACGGCTCATTCGCTGGCCTATAAAAGCATTGTCTTTTCCAATGGATACAATGTAAGGACGCAGAGCTATAGGACTTTTGAGATCGTTGACCTGCTGGGGCTTCAAAACAATGGAGAAAAGCACACCGAATATATCCTGGCAAACCATATCAGCAAGTTTGTAACCTATTTCTGCAATAGCGATAAGCCGAAAGTACAGGACCTCAATTACCTGGACATTATTTCAGATAGTGCGGCAAGGGCTTTCGTCAAGACTTTCTACGCTCCGATCGAAGAGGGTACCCGGCTGCTGCTGGCGAAGATGGACAGGGGGGAGATCGACATAACGCACGACTTCTATCTGAAAAAATTCCAGCTGTCCAATCCCCTGCTCCCCTTCGATTATATTCTCTTCGATGAGGGGCAGGACGCTTCTGCGGTTATGCTGGATATTTTCCTTAGACAAAAAGCTACGAAGGTCATTGTCGGGGATGTGCATCAGCAGATTTATGGCTGGCGGCATGCGGTAAATTCCCTGGAAAAGACGGATTTCAAAACCTTTCACCTTTCCGCCAGCTTTCGTTTTCCCCAGGATATTGCAGAGCTGGCCCTGAGTGTCCTGGATTGGAAGAAGAAGCTGCAGGACTTCGACAGTGTTGTCATTACTGGAAAAGGGAGGGAAACGAAGGAAGTTTCGAAGGCTACCATTGCAAGGACCAATCTGGGGCTTCTTTTAAAAGCCATCGAATACATAACAGAGAACAGGAGTGTCCGCCGGATTTATTTCGAAGGGAATATCAATTCCTACACCTATGCAGACGAAGGCGCCTCTTTGTACGATGTGCTGAACCTGCACAACGACAAGCGTGATCGTATTCGTGACAAGCTGGTAGCGTCCATGAAAGACCTCGATGAGCTGGATGAATACATCGAAAAGACGGAAGACGTTCAATTGTCGATGATGTCGGAGATCGTAAAAGAATACGGGGACGAAATCTTCGACATTATGAAGTCTTTGAAGAAACTGCATATCGAAGGCGACGACAAGGCAAAGGCGGAAATGGTATTTTCCACCGTACACAGGGCGAAAGGTATGGAATACGATGTGGTTTACCTGGTCGATGACTTTATGACGGAGGAAAGACTGGAGAAGATCAAGACGGAGCAAAAAGGTAAGGACGGTTTATTGAATCTTTCAAAGCTGAACGAGGAGATTAATCTACTTTATGTTGCTGTTACGCGGGCGAAGCATAAAATTTTTATCCCGGAAGGATTGGCGCCGAAGCGTCTTGCGGGGAGCAGGCACATCCTGGCGGGTAAAGGCGCCGCACGCGGCGGAGCGAAGGCCGCTGAAAAGAAGGGTGCTAAAGAGAAGTCGTACACAATTTCTGAAAAAAGAAGGTCCATTAAAGAAGCATATCAGCCCTGGACGGCCGATCTGGACCAGGAGCTTATGACCATGGTGGATGCCGGAGCGTCGGTCGGCGATATGGCCGAGCATTTCGGCCGAACCAAGGGCGCCGTTTACTCACGCATTAAGAAATTGGGCTATTATCCTGAATAACGGTTCGTCGGGTCTAGTATTTTAACGGAGGCATGGTCCGCAGGATATTTCCGTTCTTATCCTTTTTGCATACGGGCGGCCCCGGTATGCCGTTGATCCCGAGCGATCCCTGGCTGGCCCGGGAATCGCCTTTCCTTCCTCCCTCTCCTCCGTCGCCGCCCCTGCCTCCATGGTTCAATGCGATGATACACGGACAATCGACAAACGGTATCGCGGAGGAATCGTACGTCATCGTGATGGCGCCGCCGGGACCACCGTTGCCTCCTGAGTATCCGCTGGTATAATCGACATCGCTGCCATCTCCGCCGCTGCCGCCGTGACCTCCGTCGGCAAAAATGCTAATGGTTCCGCGTCGCGGGTTTACATAGAAGTAATCCGTTTCGAGATTCTCTTCTTCGGTGACGGCCAGGGCGAGGAGAATAGAATCTCCGGAGGGGATGGCCGATACGTTGACTTGCAGATGGGGGCCCGGACCTCCAGGGTGACCTTCGCTTCCTCTAAAGTTGAGGAAGTTAAAAAGATCGAAGGAGCTTCGTCCATTTTTGCCCGGTTCTCCGTCGTAGTGGATGCTATAGGATTTGTTTCGTCTGGAAAATTTCACGGCCTTCCTAGCGGGGTCTTGTTTTTTCTGGGAGTATCCGTCTGGACAGAAATTAAAAAGAAAGAGAAGCAGGAATAAAGTAAAATGGGGGCTCATTTAGTGTGAAATATAGACTAAATTAGGTTTTTGGTCGAAATTATCTATTTAAACTGCTGGCATGAGAAAATTTGTATTGGCTTTTATTGTAGCAATGAGCGCAGGGTCGCTGTGTGCGCAAAAAACGACGGAGGGTGCGGGATATAATCCGCATGAGCTTTTTACCCAAAATTTTGACGTGCCTGCGGGCAGCGGGTTCCGGTCGGCGAAGGGTGTGCCCGGCCCCAATTACTGGCAGAACAGCGCCAGCTATCTGATACACGCTACGTTTAGCGAGCAGGATACGACGGTTTCCGGTGACGTCACGATCAATTATACCAACAACAGCCCGGACTCGCTGGATTATTTGTGGCTTCAGCTCGACCAAAATATTTTCAAGTCTTCTTCAAGGGCCGTTGCGGCGACGAAGTATCCGGGGGATTACTTTTCTATTTTGGCCGCGAAGGATGGCGGGTATGAGATAAAGGATGTTTCGGTTACGCAGGGGGCTCAGTCTTATGCTGTAGCTCCTGTTGTGACGGATACGAGGATGCAGGTCCGGTTGGCTAAGTCGGTGTTGCCGGGTGGTGGGAAGGTGGCGGTCACGATGCATTTCCGATTCAGAATACCTCTTGATGGCGCGGGACGGTTTGGCCGCCAATACACGAAGAACGGAGTATCGTATCAGATCGGGCAGTGGTATCCGCGCATGTGTGTATATGATGAAGTGGAAGGATGGAATACGCTGCCATATATGGGACTTGGTGAGTTTTACTGCGACTATGGCGATTATGAATATTATGTAACGGCTCCGGCGGAAATGATTATTTATGGCTCGGGGGATTTGCTGAATCCGACGGAAGTGCTTACGGCGACGGAGATCAAGAGACTGGCGGCTGCAGCTGCCAGCGATAAGACCGTTACGATTATCGGGGCGGACGAGGTGGGCAAAGCCTCTACCCGTCCGACGGCAAAAGGAAATCTCACCTGGCATTTTTCGATGAAGCATACGAGGGATGTGGCGTGGGCCGCCGGTAAAGCGATGATCTGGGATGCAGCCAGGGTCAATGTGCCCTCGGGTCGCAAGGTTCTTGCGATGTCGTGCTATCCGGTGGAGAGTGCAGGCGATTCGGCCTGGACCCGGTCGACCGAATATTTAAAGGCGAGCATCGAGACCTATTCGAAGAGCTTGTTCGAGTATCCCTGGAGCGTCGCCGTGAGCAGCGCGGGGATTACACCGGGGATGGAATATCCGGGGGTAATCTTCAATAACTATGCGGAGGTGCGGGCGAGGCTGTGGTTTTTGATTGCGCACGAGATCGGGCACAACTGGTATCCGATGATTGTAGGCAGCAATGAGAGGAGGTATATGTGGCAGGACGAGGGTTTTAATACCTATGTGAATTATATCGCTACCGACCTTTTTAATAATGGCGAGTATGTGAATGCGGCGGCGTATTTCGATAAGACGTTTTTTGGCTCGCGCGACTACGAGCAGTTTATGCAGTATAAGGATCCGCTGATGACGGTTTCGGATGCGATGACGGAAGAGGAGCACTATCAATTTTATGGCAAGACGGCTTATGGGCTTAACCTGCTTCGTACGGTCGTGGTGGGGAAGGAGCGGTTCGACTATGCTTTTAGAAAGTATACGGAAGCCTGGGCGTTCAAGCATCCTACGCCGTACGACTTCTTCCATTGTATCAATAATGCTGCCGGCGAGGATTTGAACTGGTTTTGGAAGGAATGGTTTTTTACTACCTGGAAGCTGGATCAGGCGGTGACCGCGGTGAAGTATGTCGATGGGGACCCGGCGAAGGGGGCGTTGATTACTATCGAGAATAAGGGTAAGATGATTATGCCGGTGATTGTGTCGGTTACTCAGAGTAATGGGGGAACGGGGACGACGGTGCTGCCGGTGGAAATCTGGCGCAGAGGGGGGACGTGGACTTTCAAGTATGCGTCGGTTTCGAAGATCGAGAAGGTGGTGCTGGACCCGGAGAAGGTGCTGCCGGATGTGGAGAGGGGGAATAATAGCTGGTCGGGGAAGTAATATTTTTTCGGGTAAGCGATATTTTTTGGATAAGCGATAGCAGTCACGTCAATCGTTAAAAGCTGTTATCGATCATCCATGTCGAGAAGAAAAGGCAAGCGGTTTATTTGCCGGAGCAATCCATTTCTTTTGAAGATTGTTGAATTGTTGATTGTGACGGGGCAGATTTTGTTGTTGGTGCTGCGGTCGCGGTGAGTTCTGGCCTGAAGCAGTGGTAATGTGTTGCTTCTCTTTAACTTGCAGAATTATTTATGGCAGAACTATAATCCCATAGATGAACTAGTATTCGGTTATCCTAAGTTTTTGATTATCAAAGAGGGCAATATTGAGTTTTCCATTTTTCTATCTATTGCCTTAGCAAAAATGCGGGTGACTGCAACGAAAATGGCTTCGACTGCAATGAAATTGGCCTCGACTGCAACGAAATCGATAATATTAATTTGACTTCTAATACTTAATCTGCTCAACTGCAATTTGTAAATAATTAACTAGTTCCATAGAATAACTCTGCAAGTTTTCTATTAACTATTTGATTTGAATTATACTGTATTAGTAAAAAAGAGATGAAGTAACAACTGCAATATCGACTGCAATAAATGGGAGAGGAATTCTTAACAATTGTTATCGTAGTGGGGTCGGGCAACTGATAGCTTTGTCTTATAAATTACACTACTGATGAATCAAATTACTGTACTTATTGTAGGAGCGGGCCCTGTGGGGCTGACCCTGGCTTGTGAGCTGGCCAGGCGTAAGGTTCCTTTTCGTATTGTCGAACGACTGGCGGAGCCTCCGCGTGGGTCCAGGGCTAAGGCGCTGCAGCCGCGGAGCCTGGAAGTCTTCAATGATCTGGGGATTGCGGAGGAGCTGATGAAGATGGGGTGGACCGATCTGCCTTTCCGGAAGTTCAATGGGAGCCAGCTGATCGGGGATTCGCCGCGGAGTGTGTTTGCACGGGAGGATACTCGTTATCCTAAAACTTTGTTGCTGCCTCAGTGGAAAGTGGAGGATTCTTTGCGGGGCAAGCTGGGGGAGTTAGGCGGGACGATCGAATGGTCGACGGAGCTGACCGATGTCTCTCATACGGATGGCGGCGTGATGTGCCGGTTGGAGCGTGCTGGTTTTGTGGAGGAGGTGGCTTGCAGGTATATGGTGGCTTGTGATGGTGGGAAGAGTAGTACGCGGAAGAAGCTCGGGATTAATTTCGTCGGAGAGACGCGCCAGCAGGAGCAGCTTTGGGTGGGGGATGTGGAGGTCGAGGGGTTGACGCCGGATGCGTGGTACAACTGGCTTGGTTCCAAGTTCGGAATTGCTTTCGCGTTATTTCCCTTTAAAGATACTAGGATTTGGCAGCTGCAGGCGGTGATGCTGCCGGATGAGGAGGGCAATGTACCTACGCCGACGCTGGAGGGGTTCAACGAGCTTTTTAAAGAACGGACCCAGATGGAGGGCGTAAGGTTTACGAATAGTACTTGGCAGTCCATCTACCGAGTCAATATTCGCAGGGCGGAGCGTTACCGGGTCGGTAATGCTTTTATCGCCGGGGACGCGGGGCATGTGCATTCTATCGCGGGGGGAATGGGGATGAACACGGGGATCCAGGACGCCTATAATCTGGGCTGGAAACTGGCGGCGGTGGTTCATGGGCAGGCGGGGGATGGTTTGCTGGATACGTATGGGGAGGAGAGGATTCCTATTGCCGACTGGCTGCTTGCCGCTACTTCGGAGCGGCAGAAGGCGATGATGGCTGCTGCAGCGACGGGGAAGGCTGGTTTCGAGACGCTGGCGACCCAGGATACGACACAGCTTAATTTGAACTATAGGGATAGTTCGTTGTCGGTGGGCGGTGCGGATGTGGAGTTGCGGGCGGGAGAGCTGAGTGCAGGGGCGGGGCTTCGGGCGGGAGACCGGGCTCCGGATGTGCGATTGGTTGGGGGAGGTTGGTTGTCGGACCGGTTGAAGGGGCCGGAATGGAAGCTGTTGGTGTTTGGGGGTGTTTCGGCTGACGTTGATGAAGGGGTGAATGTCGTGCAGGTAGGTGATGAGGCTATTGTAAAGGCATATGGTGTGGACAGAGGGGTAGTGCTTATCCGGCCGGATGGGTATGTGGCGTTGGTAGGGGATAGTGTCAGGGATTATTTTAAAGGCCTGTAGGAATGCGGCAAGATCTTTTGTATTTTATAGCATGTTACAAAAGCTGGAGCTTATCAGGGAAAAGATCCCTTCCTTTGACCGCTATCCCTTTAACCTGCCGGCTTTACGGCAGCTGAAGACCCTGACCTTTCATCCCAAGGTGACTTATCTAACGGGGGAGAACGGAATGGGGAAGTCTACGCTGATCGAGGCGATTGCGGTTGCCAATGGATACAATGCGGAGGGGGGAAGCAGCAATTTTAATTTTTCGACGCGGTCTTCACATTCGGAGCTTCATGAATATATTCGGATAGGAAGAGGGGGAGGGAAGTTTCGTACCGGGTTCTTTTTGCGGAGCGAAAGTTTTTTCAACCTTGCGACTGAAATAGAGAACCTGGACGAAGATGAAGGAAGAAAAGCAGAAGGCGGCAAATCAGAAGGAAGAAAACGTATTATCGAAAGCTATGGCGGGAAGTCGCTTCACGAGCAGTCTCACGGGGAATCTTTCTGGGCTTTGTTTATGAACCGGTTCTCGGGGAATGGCTTATATATCCTGGATGAGCCGGAGGCGGCGCTTTCTCCGACACGGCAAATGGCGATGCTCGTGAGAATGCATGAGCTAATAGGTCAGCAATCGCAATTTATTATTGCAACGCATTCTCCTATCGCGATGGCCTATCCTTCGTCCACCATCTATGAGCTTTCGGAGAATGGCATTCAAAAGACTGCTTATACGGAAACGCAGAACTATATGATCTCAAAGGAGTTTTTGAATAATCATACGGGGATGCTGCGAATTCTGCTGGATGAGAAGGGCTAGTTAAAAATCCCGTTCATTTCCGTCAGGATGATGGGCTTGCCGTCGGTAACGACGATCGTGTGCTCGTGCTGCGCCATATAGCCTCCTTTGTTGCCGGCCATCGTCCATCCGTCGTTGAGCTCTACGGCAAGAGTTGAGGTAGTTGAAATGAAAGTTTCGATGGCTACGACGGAATTCTTCTTAAATCTTCTTTGGTCAAAACGGTTCCTGTAGTTCAGGAGCTCGCTGGGGTCTTCGTGAAGTCCGCGGCCGATGCCGTGGCCGCCAAGATTTTTAATCACCTTGAAGCCGTGCTTTCTGGCTTCTGTTTCCATGAGGTGGCCGATGTCTGCTATTTTCACTCCTCCTTTTATGTTGCTGATGGCGTTGCGGAGGATGGATTTTGAAGTGTCGACCAGCTTCTGGTGCTGGTGGAGGTCTTTGCCAAGGACAAAGGAGCCGCCGTTGTCGGCCCAGAAGCCGGCGAGCTCGGCGGAGACATCGATGTTTATGAGGTCTCCTTCTTTTAAGATGCGGGTTTGGCTGGGGATGCCATGGCAAAATTCATTGTCGACGCTTATGCAGGTCCAGCCGGGAAAGCCGTAGGTCACGTACGGGGCCGACTTTGCTCCGAAGCGGGAGAGGATGCCGGCCCCGAATTCGTCGAGCTCTTTTGTGCTCATGCCGGGCTGGGCGTAAGCGATCATTTCCTTTAAGGTATAGGCGACGGCTTCGCTGGCTTTTTGCATCCCGGTCAGCTCGGATTCTTTTGTGATGGACATGGGGCAAAGGTAGGACAAATGCCGGTACCATTTTTTAACCCATTTTAACTATGGAAATCCGTAGCTTATGCATCATTACCGATTCGAAACAACCTCTTATGATAAAAAAACAACTGCTTTTTGCGCTGCGCCGTCTGGTCCGGCACAGGTTGACAACAGGGATCAATGTCCTTGGTCTGACGTTCGGGATTCTTTCCTGTGTGGTCATCTATCTTTATGTCGCCTTCGAATTCAACTATGATAAGTTCCATGCTGATGCTGACCGGATCTACCGGGTGCTGGCTTCGAGACGAGCCCATGGCAGACAGGGGAATGAGGCGTGGATGGCGAGTCCCGTTGGCCCCGCTCTGCGGCAGGAGGCCGCCGGTTTCAGCGCCGTCACTACTCTTTTCACCGAGGATTCCCGTGTCCTGGTCCCGGTGGCGGGGCAGCCGGACCGGGTCATACCAGGCGTGAGCGGCGATGAGCTGTATCACATCGTTTTTGCCGATTCAGATTATCTGAAGCTCTTCCATTATCAGTGGCTGGCGGGCAATCCTGCGACGGCCCTGCAGAAGCCTTTCTCGGTGGTGCTCACCGAGTCGGAGGCGAAGCGTTATTTCCAGCATGGGGCGCCTGAAGATTGGATGGGGCGTTCCCTGGTATATGAAGATTCGTTGACGGTTTCCGTTACGGGTACTTTCATACGGTTAGGGTGGCGAGGGGGAATCCGGTAGGTAGTTTGAGGGCGGAGTGAGGTTTCTTTATGTAGGATCCGGACCATCGAGTGAATATAACCAGTAAATTACTTTTCTATGGCGTACGTTTTTAAGTTATGCTCTATCATTTACATTGTATTATTAATCCTTATAATCCCTGTGATGTTTATTGGAAAATTTTTGGTTGGCGTGGCCGGGCACAATTCAAGTTACAGCATCCTGGATTACATAGGACATGTGTTCATCATCATTACGGTCGGGTTGCTGATGGTTCTTGCCTCTACCAAGCATCGGACAAGCAGATTCGGAAGAATAGTTCGATATGCTGCGATGACTTTGGTATTGATCAGCGTGGGTTTTGGAATATATGAGTTATATACCATGCTAAAAGATACGGAATTCGGCTCTGGTGAAAATTTCATGATGGCCGGTGTATTTTTGTTTATTATAATAAGCTCGATTGTTTTTTGGGGACTGGTAAGAAATGCAGGGGTAGATTATAAAGAATGTTAAGAAGCGGGCTTTCTTTTCTTATATCTCAATCTTTCGTGTTTAAATGTAGTGTAGAAAATCGGCACGGAAATCAGGAATAGGATTGCGGCAGGAATTAAGAAATCAAATTTAGGATTCGCATAATTTATTTTGCTACAACGGTGGAGTGCAATAATTGAACTTTCCAGACTCCTCCATTTTTAATGAGGAAGGCGCTTTCCAGCCAGTTCCTGGTTGAATTTCTTTCGTTCATGACTACGTTTGCTGAGTTGTGATAGCTAACCCAGGCTGTGTTTTCATTTATGTTAGTCTGGATGAAGTCAAGATGATTGTCCCGGTGATAGGAGGTCAAGGCCTTAAGCTGGGTTATTTTGGCTGCCACCGTATCCATATTCCATACAATGCCGTTTTCCAGGATGGTGAGGTCCGGGGTAGCATGGGTTTTGACCACCTGGAGATCGGCGGCGGATATTCCATCAAAGATACCGATGACGGCTTGCTGGACGGCCTTCTGATCGGCGCTTTGCGCTTTTATTGTATAAGCGGCTATTAGAAAGCCGGTAAAAATAAGTAGTCTTTTCATAGATAGAAAGGTATTAATAAAAGTACGATTGGAGGAGAAAAAAGCGATAAAAATAGCGGGCGGTATCACACGATCCCCAGCCGATCGCGGAGCGAATCGCGGTAGGTGTTGCCAATAGGTATCTTTTCTCCATTAACAATAACCTGGTGGACCTCGATCATACTGATGTGGCGGATGCTCACCACGTATGACTTGTGGATTCGTATAAAGTCCGCCGCCGGGACAAGGTCAAAAATGTCACTCATATTTTCACGGATAAGTATATTGCCTTCTTTCAGATGAACGGTGATGTAATTGCCGTTCTTTTCCAGGTATAGGATCTCGTTAACTTTGACCCGGTGAGTCTGCGGCCCGCTTTTGATCAGCACGGCAGCGTCTTCATCCATGCCGGCGATATTTTTGGCGGACAATGTCGCCGCGGCCTTATTCACAGCCATCAAAAAGCGTTCAAAGGTTACCGGCTTCAGCAAGTAGTCCAGCGCATTCAGCTCATAGCTTTCCACGGCGTACTGGCTGTAGGCGGTAGTGAAAATGATCAGGGGGCGGGGTGACAATGTCTGCAGCAGCTGCATTCCGCTGATATCCGGCATATTGATGTCGAGAAAGATCAGGTCGACTTTTTCCCGGTTTAGGAATTCGATCGCCTTGAGCGGTTCCCGAAATGTGGCCTTGAGGCTGATCAGACTCATCTTTTGACAATACCGTTCTATTACTGCCAGGGCTTTTGGTTCGTCGTCAATGGCTATGCAGGTGATCATGATAGATTGATTTCCAGTTGAACCATAAATTTATCCTTTTCCTTATTAATTACCAGATGGTGCTTGTTCGGGTAAACCAGCTCCAGCCTTCGTTTTACATTTTCCAGCCCGATGCCGCTGATTTCCATGTGCATTTTTTTGATAAAGCTGTAATCTCTGTTTATACAGGTGAACAGAAGCTTTTGACCCGCGACGGCGATGGCGATGTCGATTGCCGACTGTTGACCTATGGCAACACCGTGCTTAAAGGCGTTTTCCACAAAGGGAATAAACAACATAGGCGCGACGGGGATATTGGAACCTGGCCCCGGGTGTTCGAAGGTTACCCTTACTTCCTCATCGTCATAGCGAAGCTTATTGAGGGTGATGCATTCCTCCAGGTAGGTGATTTCCTTGTCAAGCGGAACCGTTTCCTCATTGCTGTCATAGAGCATATAGCGCATCATCCCGGAAAGTTTTGAAATGCCGTCGGCAAGCTCATCGTTTCCTTTGTCCTGCGCCATTGAAAACAGGTTATTGAGGGTATTGAACAGGAAATGCGGGTTGACCTGCGATTTAAGGAACTTGATTTCGGTGCTCAGCTGGTTGGCCTGCAGCCTGCTTTGGATGAGCTCGCTTTTGGCCCATGCGTTCAAAAAGAAATAGGCAACGGCGATTCCTTCTATAACAAGAAAGGCGAGCAGCAGGACAGGCTGGATCTGCAGCCAGTCGGTGATCGTGAAACTTATAGCATTGATATGAGGAGGGTGGGCCGGGTCGATATGACGACGACCCGCCGTATCAGGCTGGATGTGTCCTAATTGAGTGTCCCGCCTCGCAGGCATAGCTTTTTCAACTGGCGGTTCGGGGACCGGGTTTGCCTGATCGAACGATGGACCAACGACAAAATAATTCGCGCCAAATACTATCGCGAACCATCCGACGCATAAGGCCAGCCGGATGATGACTTGCCTGAACCGGAGCACTTTTTTGAATACCCAAAATACATTGCCATAAAATAGCGCCGCCAGGAAAAAAAGGATAAGATACACATAGGTAGAGATGAAGCTTATTAAGACCTGGTCTCTCGCAACAAAGGAACCTCTGGCTAATAAACGGGCCATGTTGAATACGTGAATATGCGGGCTGTCCAATGACGTAAGCACATACAAGACGCCTGCCCAAAATAACAGGTGCAGGGAAATTTCTATCCAAAGTCTTTTTTTCGCCGGTAGCATACTGACAAAGATAAAATATCGCATTTACCGTCAAAAACCAAGTGTTTAATGGCCCGCATAGAAGGCTAAACGAGGCGTTTTTGAAATCCTGGATCACAAATTTCCGGTCTTCAGCCTTGCCCGGGATTTATTTACACCAGCTTTTTCGGGAAGCATTGTTCCTGGAATAGTATTGTTTAAAAATAGCAGAAATCATGAGAATCCAATTGTTATTGGTCGTCTATGCACTGGCGACATTTATCGGCGCTGAAGCGCAAAAACCCGATACGGCGGGGTTGATGGTGCACTACAAGTATGTATGGGTAAGAGACACTACGGACAGGACCCACCCTTACACGGAGAATATGGTATTATTTGTAGGCACTAGCGCGAGCGCCTATAGAAGCTATGACGGGCTGGCGGCCGATCTGCAGTTTAAAAAGGCATGGGCCGAGGCGGCGGCCAGCAGTCCGGACGGACAGCCGAGGATTAACCGAAGGGGAGTAGGTTCGCGCACCCAATATTATCAGTATCCGGCCCAACAGAAATTGTTCACAAAAGATATGCTGATGGTCAACGCGTATCTGATCGAAGGTCCTATCCCCGCCATTGACTGGAAGATCAGCAGCGACACGGCCACCTTTGGGGGATTGCACTGCCAGAAGGCTACCTGCCATTTTAAGGGTCGGGATTACATCGCATGGTTCTGTCCCGATCTGCCGGTGCATAGCGGCCCGTGGAAGTTAAACGGTCTGCCCGGCGTCATCGTGGACGCCCATGATTCGAAAAACGAAGTGGTTTTTCAGTTTGACGGAGTGGAGAAGACGGCAGCGTCGTTGCCCAAGCTCAAATCGGAAACCGGCAGCACGGACGACAATGACCTCCCGCCGGTCCTCCGGGGCTTGAATGATGACCCGAATGTGATCGTCCCGCCGGCCCGTACGACTAAAACCACTCAAAAAGAATTCGACAAGCTACGGGAGACCATGGAGAAAGACCCGGCGGCGTTTGCTCAAGCTCTTAATGCGGCTAATAATCAGAGCAACGGGCCAAGGCAGGATCATATCATGGTTGCTCCAAAGGGTTCCCAACCTCCCGGTCCCGTCATCAATAACCCGGTAGAACTATCCGAAAAATGATGAGCAAGCATGCAAAAGCTCCGGGCCTGCTGGTCATTGCGGTATTGCTTTCCATCGCGGGCTTTACGCAAACTATAAAAGGAACGGTAAAGGATAGCGCAGGCAAGGCCGTTCCCTATGCCAGCGTCAACCTGAAAAATTCCGTTACCAATAGTATTATTGCGTATGCTGTTACGAATACCGCCGGCGTTTATGTCTTACACATCCCTGCAAATACGCCCCTCAACGGACTGGTGATAGAAGCGACGAGCATCGGGTATAAAATCCGGAGCCTGCCGGTGACGGACATTCGCCTTGCTTACGATTTTATTTTGGTCGTTTCGGCAAACCAGCTGCGGTCCGTCGAGATCAAAAGCAGCCGTCCGGTGTTGCGGATGCATGGCGATACCTTGGATTACAAAGTTGCTGAATTCGCAGGCGCACAGGATATGACCATCGGGGATGTGCTTAAAAAGCTGCCGGGTATCACCGTCTCTACGGACGGAACTATCTTCTATAATAACAAGCGGGTCTCTAACCTGTATATCAACGGAGACAATTTGCTGGATGATAAATACAATATCGCTACGACGACTATTCCGCAAAGCGTAGTAGAAAGAGTGCAGGTAATACCCAATGATCAGCCGGTCAAAGCGCTGCGAAATAAGGTGATGAGCGAAGAGGTGGCTCTGAACCTGAACATAAAGAAAGGTGCGAGAATGCAGATGATCGGGCAGGAGAGTGTGGGCGCCGGTCTGCCGGGTAATTATCACGTTAACCTGAACGCCCTGCT
>JAFDYG010000284.1 GCA_018267545.1 Bacteroidota bacterium | reverse complement strand
GATGTACGGTGGTAAAGGATACCTTTACGCTGGTGGAGGGATCGATCAGATACAGTAAAGACAAGCGGGGCTCGATGGAGAAATATCGTGCATCCCCTTTTAAGTAGAGGGGCGTCCGTATTCCCGCGTAGATCTGCCACCGTTCACCCAGCCGGATATCGTCGCTGGCATAGAAGGCAATGCGGTTGGCGGTCTTTGGCGGGATACCCGATGGCACGATAGTGATGCTGGAATCCGGAGGGGGGATTTTTCCCGACAGAGATGCAGGATAGAGCGTTTGATGCAAATAATCGGCGCCGCCGCTGATTTTATGAGCCGTCGAAAAATACCAGTTGAGCTCGGTCTTTGCGTGTACATCCCGAATACCGGAATAGAGCTGGGCGAAATAGCCTTCCTGTGTAGCGGACAGGAATTGGTGATACCGGTTGTACTCCACGGAAGAATGGGAGAAAAGCTTTCCGGAAAACTGGTGGTTCCAGCGTAGGGTGAAGGCCGTGTTTCCAAAATTCATGGAATAGTCTATTCCCGTAATATTGGCCGTATCGTTCGAAAAATTATTATTATCCCTGCCGTTATAAAAGCTGATCAGCAGACGATCCCTGGGTGAGAGCTGGAAATTCAGCTTGGCGTTGATGTCGTAAAAATAATAGTGACTAAAATAATTGTCGTGAAAGAGCGGACGGAGCAGGAAGTCCGTCGTGCTTCGCCGGGTGGAGACGAGGTAAGACGACCGGCCGGTTTGCAGGGGTCCATAAAGCGTGACGCCGGATGAAACGCTTCCCATTTGTACACTTCCTCCGGGCTGCACATTGCTCCCATCCTTCATCGTAACATCCAGCACCGAACTGATATGATCTCCATAGGCAGCGGGGAATCCTCCTTTCATCAGGCTCGCGTACTTGATGGCAGGCGGATTGAAAATGCCTACCAGCCCGAAAATATGGCTGGGATTGTACAAGGTGGCTTCGTCCAGCAGGATAAGGTTCTGGCCTGCATTCCCGCCTCTTACGAAATAACCGGGAGCGCCGTCGATTCCGGCCTGTACACCCGGCAGCATTTCCACCGAGCTGATAACGTCTCCGTTGCCGTTGACGGATGGCGCTGCGGCGATCATGTCTGAAGACAGACCGATTAGCGCCGTCTGATTTTTTTTCACATTGTCCTGCCGTTTATCGTTAAGGACCGTTGTATGGTCGATCTGCTCCTGGCTTTCATTGTGCTCCAACTGAAAAGGAAGCGCCTGGTCACCGGAAGCATTAATTTCTTTGAGCTGGCTCTTATAGCCGACATATGAAATTTCCAGCTTCAGGGAGTCGGAGGCTGGCGTAGTGATAGAATAAAAGCCGTATCTGTCGGAGAGGATCCCCGCTCCCGAAGCAGGTATAAAGACCGTCGCGCCGATCAGCGGCTCCCCCGTACCGGCATCCCTGACATATCCGCTGAGGGTTACCTTGGACGGAGAGGAAGGACTTTGCAAGACTATCTGGTTGCCGATGACCCGGTAATCGGTCGTCCTTCCCTGAAATAAAGTATGTAGAAATTCGTCGAGCGGCATGCGTACAGCCACAATCGTAATGGGTCTTTGCCTGAGCGCGAGCTCGGTGCTGTATGCAAATTTAAACGGAATGCGGGATTCGATGATCGCCAGCGCTTCCTGGAAGGGACTGTTTTTTAGCGTGACGGTAATGGATATCGCCGGAACCTTTTTTTCCTGCGCATAGCAAACCCCTCCCTGAATGAAAGCAAGCCAAAATAGCAAGACCATGGTCAGGAGGAGCCCTGTTTCGCGATATGTCGGGGTCCCTTTTTTTATTTTTTGCTGTTTTTCAGAATATAGTTCCCTTTATCGGAAATGTATTCCAGATTCAGCGAGGCGCACACGACCTTTACAGCTTCTTCCAAAGACTCTCCATCCAGGTGAACCGTCAGCCTTTTTTGACCAGCCGACGAATCCTGCAGGAGAATGGTCATACCATATTTTTTCTGAAGTGCGGCGATCACATCGGACAGGGAGGCGTTGTCGAAGTTCAGCGGGTCCGTATTGCCGCTTATCTTCATTTCTCCTTTATTCTTCGCCATTTCATACAGGCATAGGGTTGCGCCGGCGGAGAGCTCCCGGGTTTCTGCCGTTTCTTTTGCCGTAAAAGCCACCTTTCCTTCCGATACAGCGATCATAATGCTATCCTTCGTCTTCGTAATGGTGAAGCTGGTGCCTATGTCCCTGACGCTTGCGGCGTCCATGTCGACGATAAAAGGCCGCTGTTCCTGGTGCGAAACGTCGAAGGTGGCAGACCCATCGAGCAGAACCACCTTTCTTTCCGTCCGATTATACCCTTTGGCGAGCTGCAGATGCGTTTGTGGTTTTAGAACCAGTCTCGAGCCGTCGGGAAGAGAAATTTGTTTTTGTTCCCCGGCAGCCGTTGCATACTGCACCGTATCCTGCCCGGAGGTATACCACCAAGTCACCCCTCCGGCAAGCAGCAATAGCACTGCTGCTGCCATCCAGCGCACCATCGGTACCGGCTTTTTCTTTATGTCCGGCCGGATTAATCCGGTTCCCAGTTGCTTCCGAAGGGCTTCCCATGCCTGGGTTTCATCCGCCGCCTGGTAAAGCGGGTATCCGGTCAATCCTTCCTTCCAGATCGAAAGCAGCCGTTCATATCTTTCCCGGTTGCCGGGAGAAGCGGCCAGCCATTCCCCGAACCGGAGGTTTTCCTCGGGTGACAGCCCATCCTGCAGCGCCTGTACAATCAGCTGCCAGGGAAGATCATTATATGAAGACTGCGAATCCATAGTTTCAAGCATATGACAGAAAAAAGGCTTGTAGGACCTAGTGAAATGCTAAAAAAAATATTTTATCATGATTATCCAAAGTGGAAGCGAATTCCATTCCTCAAGGACCCGATTCAGCTGCTGCAGGGCATGCGTAATATGATTCTTGACGGTCTTGATAGATATGCCGAGCCGGTCGGCGATTTCCTGTTGCTTCAATTCTTCGAAGCGGCTCATGCGGAATACTTTTTGACACTGTTCCGGCAGCTGGTCGATTGCCTTGTAGAGCCGGAACTTCAATTCATCGTCTTCCAGATCCTTCCATCCAGCGACCTCTTCCGGACGGCGGCTTAATTCCTGCCGGAACTGACGGACTTTACGGCCTTTGTCCAGCTCGTTGATACACCGGTTGACCACAGCCCGGTAAATATAGGATTTCAGCGAGGATTGAATCTCGATCCTGTCGCTGTCCTGCCAAAGCTTGACAAAGATATCATTGACAATTTCCTGCGCCAGGGCGGCGTCTTCCATATATTTAACCGCTGCCAGCAGGAAAAATTTATAGTGCT
>JAFDYG010000283.1 GCA_018267545.1 Bacteroidota bacterium | reverse complement strand
TCTCCACGTATTCGCCGTCACCGCCGAGGGCCATCTTGTAGAGGGTCACGTTGGCGGCTTTTTTCTTTTGGAGGAGGCTTTCGAGAACGCCGTGGAAGGAGCTCATGGGTTCGATGGCGAAGACCTTACCCTGGCTTCCGGTCAGCTCGCTCAGCTGGAGGGTAAAATAGCCCAGGTGGGCGCCGATGTCGATGCACCAGTCTCCAGGGCGGATAATCTTCTTTAGGAAGTAGACGTCCTGGTATTCTTTTCCGAGCATTCCGGTACGGAAGAGGGGCTGGAAGGAATTGGCCAGGAAGGATAGGTATCGTTTTTCGCCTAAGACGTTGAGCAATATCTTTTTGATCGCCATACGGTGCAAGCTACAAAATGGGGACGATATTCTGGTTCTTGTTCTGGCGGAGCTTCTCGGGTACGGAGAGGAGGATTTCCTGGTGGAGGGCCTGGACCAGTCGCTGTTTGACGAAGTCGCGATGAACGACCAGGCTGACCTCGCGCATGGGGGCGGGTCTTTTGAAGTGCCGGATCAGCTGCTGCTGCCGGGTCGTGAGGTCCATGGCGGCCAGCTCGGGGAGGATGGTGATACCGTCGTTGAGGTCGACCATGCGGCGGAGCGTTTCGAGGCTGCCGGCTTCGTAGTCGAAGTGGCTGCCTTCGCGGCTGGCCTTGCGGAGCTCGCAGAGCCGGACGATCTGGGAGCGGAAGCAGTGGCCTTCTTCGAGCAGCCAGAGTTTGGCCGGGTCGATGTCCTGCGCAAGCATATACGTCTTCTTATAAGCCGCGTTTTTCCGGGATACATAAACCAGCAGCTCCTCATAGAAAAGCACCTGTTCGCGGATGCCGTTCTCCTGGAGGGGGGTGACGAGAATACCCACGTCGATGCGGCCTTCGCGAAGGCGGGTCACGACCATCTCGGTGGTCAGCTCGTTGACCACGAGCTTGATCTGGGGATATTTCGCGGTGAAGGATTGAATAAAAAGCGGGAGCAGGTATGGGGCGAGGGTCGGGATGATGCCGATGCGAAGCTCGCCGATGAGGACGCCTTTTTTGGCCTGGACGATCTCGGTGATCACTTGTTTCTCGCCGAGGATTTTGCGGGCCTGTTCGATGATCTCGCGGCCGGCTTCGGTGGGGATGACGGGTTGTTTGCTGCGATCGAAGATCTTTAGTCCAAGCTCTTCTTCCAGCTTCTGGACCTGCATGCTCAGGGTGGGCTGGGTGACGAAGCAGTGGCTGGCGGCGGTGGCGAAGTGGCGGTACGTGTCGACGGCGACGATATATTCTAGCTGTACGAAGGTCATGTTTTGAGCCGGGCCTGGTTTGCGGGCTGGAGGCTGGTTTTGCGAGCGGGCGGCCCATGGTCCGGCGGCACAAAGGTAAATAGATTTCTTCTATGTGATGATAAAATTAATCGATGATGTCAATTAGAAAAAAGTATGATCTTTGTAAGGTCAAATAGTTTTCGAGTCGATGCCTACATACACATGAGGAGGGGACGCCGCCAGCGTCCCCTTCGATTTTTATGATTTTTATTTTGTTAGACTTCTGTGAGCGTGAATGCGTCTGCGCTTACATCGAGGGTGTGCTTCACTCCTATCTTCAATGCAAAATTTTCTCTGCCGTGGCTAACGGGGAAGCCGAAGCAGATGGGATAGTCGTATTCGTCGACGACGTCCCGGATGATTTCTTCCACGGTGGCGCCGAAGGGGCGTGTGGTATCCTTGAGGTCGGTGAAGCCGCCGATGATGAGGCCGGCGAGGTTATCGAATTTGCCGTTGCGTTTCAGCTGGTGGAGCATGCGATCGACGTTATAGAGATATTCTCCTACGTCTTCGAGGAAGAAAATTTTTCCCTTCGTCTTGATATCGGACGAGGTGCCGATGAGGTGTGCGAGCAGGGAGAGGTTGCCGCCGATGAGCCGGCCGGTGGCCTTGCCCTTTCTGAAGAATGGGTGTGCGGGGCTGGTATATGCGGCGGCTTCGCCGGCCAGGGCATGGCGGAGGGATTGTACGTAGTCGCTGTCGGCTCCGCCGTCGTTGAAGGCGCCGGCCATGGGTGCGTGGAGAGTGGCGATCTTGCAATTGGCCCAGATATGAGAGTGGAGGACCGTGACGTCGCTAAAGCCGATGACCCATTTTGGGTTTGCTTCGAAGGTTTTGAAGTCGATGCGGTCGACGATGCGGCTGAGGCCGTAGCCCCCTCGTCCGCAGAGGATGGCGTGGATATCGGGGTCGTCGAGGTATCGTTGGAGCTCGTTTAGCCGCTCGTCGTCGGTGCCGGAGAAATAGTTTTTACTATCGCCGCCGACGGTATTGCCGATTTCGACGTTGTACCCCCACTGCTGGAGAGTTTGGATACAGATCGAGACGTTCTCGCGGGGCATATAGCCGGCGGGGCAGGTAAGGGCGATGGTATCGCCGGGTTTAAGATAGGGAGGTCTGGTCATATTATGCTTGTTTCATAAAGTTTAGGTTGTTTACTATCGCGTGTATCGAGAATATGTGGCATGCCATACTTGAGGGCATAGTTTTCTTTCTGGTGACCGACGGGGAAATCGAAGCAGACGGGGAAGCTATAGGGTTTTATGCGTTCGCTGACGATCTCGTAGACTGTGCGGCCAAACTCCTCTCCTGCGTCATCGGGTTTCACCTTGAAGCCGCCGATGACGAGACCGGCCAGGCCGGCGAGCTTGCCGCTGCGCTGGAGGTGCCAGAACATGCGGTCGATGCTATAGAGATATTCTCCGGTGTCTTCGACGAAGAGGATTTTTCCTTTTGTGTCAATGTCGGAGGGGGTGCCGGCGAGGGTCTCGATGGTTTTGAGGTTGCCGCCGATGAGCTGGCCGGTGGCCATGCCGGGGCGGTTTCCCGGGTTGCTGATGGGACTGTATTGCATTTTTTCGCCGATGAGGGCTTGTTTGATCGAGAGGATCGACGAGACCTGGACCGGTTCTGCTTTATTCCAGTCGTCGGGGAAGCTGTTGCACATCTTGGAATGGATGCCGGCGATATTAAAGTTGGTATGAATATGGCATAAGATAACGGTGATATCGCTAAAGCCGATGATCCATTTGGGGTGGCGGACCAGGGGCAGGAAGTTGATTTGGTCGATGAGGTGTGCGGAGCCGTAGCCGCCGCGTGCGCAGAGGATGGCGGAGATGTCGGGGTCGTCGAGCATCTTTTGGAAGTCGGCGGCGCGTTCGCTGTCGGTGCCGCCGAAGATGGAATCTTTTTTTCCGACGGTGTCGCCGACCTTTATGTGAAAGCCCCAGCTTTCGATGAGCTGGACGGCGGGTTGTATTTCTTTGGCGGTGATGTTGCCTGCGGGGCAGGTGATGCCGATGGTGTCTCCTGATTTTAGATAGGGGGGGATGATGAGGGGGAAGGGTTGCGCGGTTTGCTCGGGGAGCTGTGCGGTGTGCTTGGTGGGTTGTGCGGCGTGCCCGGTGGTGCGCGCGGCGGGTTGCGCGGGCGTTGTTTGCGATGCGAGCGCGGGGCCGGCTGCGCCAAGGGTTACGAGCGAGGACAGAAAGTTTTTTCGGTTCATCTTGACATTATAAGTTAATATTGCGTGCCGCTAAGGCTACCGCTTAAAATTACTACTTTTCGTACATGCGTTCTTTATTGGCAATCGTATTGTTATTGTCAGGATATGGATGGGGTTTGCGAGCACAGGATCTGACCGGACAATGGACGGGGACTGCCACCGACAGCAAGTCGGATAGAAAGCAAAAACTAGTCCTATCTATCACGGAGGGCGATTCGGCCTTCGGGGGCGTTCTCCACTGGTATTCTCCGGAAACTCAGTATATCCGGCATATCATCGTCAGCGGAAGATTTTACGGAAAGGACTCCATTTTGACCATCCGGGAGGACTCGGCCATCAATAATCTCATACAAGGGGGGGAAGCGTTTAAAGAGCGGCCGCGGGTGGCGGGAACGGGCTTTTATGTATTGTTCTACCGCCGGACGGCCGGGAGGAGGGATTTATTGTCCGGACATTGGGGGTTTGCGGATTCGTCGGGCGGGTCGGGTGATCTGGAGATAAGATTGGAGAAAAAGGCGCCGCCGTTTATTCCGTTGCCGCCGCTCAAGAAGGATTCGGCGCTGGAGAAGAAGGCGCAGGAGCGGGAGTCGAAGGTAGCGGCGAATATCCCTGTCCGGGGGATTGACACGGTGCGGGTCGAGCTGTATGACAATGGGGAGATCGATGGGGACTCTGTGAGCTTATTTATGAACGATCAGCTATTGCTGCAACATGTGAAGCTGACGGCGGAGCCGAAGGTGCTTCTAGTGCCCATAGATAAAAGCAAGCCGGTGAATAAGCTGGTGTTGTTTGCGGAGAATCTGGGGAGACTGCCGCCGAATACGGCGTTGATGCAGGTGACGGTGCATGGAAAGACGTATAATCTATTCTTATCTACGGACTTTAAGAAGAATGCGGCGGTTGAGTTTAACCTCCAGGAGTGACGGGGGCGCGAAGATGGCGCGGCTTGCGGGGAGGCTCGCGGGCTTTGTGGGGTGGGGCAAAGGGCGTAAATTTGCGTCCAATTATGAATCAACCGAAAAGATACCTGATAACGGCGGCGCTGCCTTATGCAAATGGCCTGAAGCACATTGGTCATTTGGCGGGGGCGTATTTGCCGGCAGACATATACGTGCGCTATCTACGGGCGCAGAAGCGGGATGTCGCTTTTATTTGCGGCAGCGACGAGCATGGGACGGCTATCCCGATACAGGCCATGAAGGAGGGCACGACGCCCCGGGCCATTATCGATAAGTATCATGAGCTGATCAAGCAGAATTTTGCCGATTTGGGTATTTCCTTTGACATCTATCATCGCACGAGCGAGCCCATTCACCACGAGACCAGCCAGGAGTTTTTTACGGCGCTCAATGGCCGGGGCGAGCTGGAGGTGAAGGAGAGCGAGCAGTATTATGACGAGGAGGCTAAAACCTTTTTAGCAGACCGTTATATCGTGGGGACTTGTCCGGTCTGTGGGAATAAGCGGGCGTATGGCGATCAGTGTGAAAACTGCGGGACTTCGCTGAGCCCTGAGCAGCTGATCGAGCCGCATAGTACGCTGAGCGGCAAGCCGCCGGTCAAGAAAAAGACCAAGCACTGGTATCTGCCGCTGAACAAGCATGAAGATTTTCTTCGGGAGTGGATTCTCAAGGAACATAAGGACGACTGGCGCGCCAATGTCGTCGGTCAGTGTAAGAGCTGGATCGATGGAGGGCTTCAGCCCAGGGCCGTGACGCGGGATCTGGACTGGGGGGTGAAAGTACCGTTGCCGGAAGCGGAGGGGAAGGTACTTTATGTATGGTTCGATGCGCCGATCGGCTATATCAGCGCGACGCGGCAGTGGGCCATCGATGCGGGGAAGGACTGGGAGCCCTATTGGTATGACAAGGATACCAAGCTGGTGCACTTTATCGGCAAGGACAATATCGTATTTCATAGCATCATCTTCCCCATCATGCTGAAATTGCATGGGAACATCTTACCGGAGAATGTTCCGGCCAATGAGTTCATGAATTTGGAAGGGGATAAGATGAGCACCAGCCGGAATTGGAAGCTGGACATGCAGGATTATATCGACGACTTTATCAATAAGGAAAATGGCGGCAGCCAGCTGGCGGACAGCCTGCGGTATTATCTGACGCTGATCGCGCCGGAGACGAAGGACAGCGAGTTTATCTGGAAGGGATTCCAGGATGCGAACAATAGCGAGCTGGTGGCCAAGTTCGGCAACTTCGTCAACCGGACCTTTGTGCTGATGCATAAGCTTTGTAACGGCAAGGTGCCGGCGCTTCATACGGCTCGTCTCGACGACGACGACAAGGCGATGTTCGAAGCCATTGGCGCTGCGAAGACGAAGGTAGAGCAGCTGCTCGAGGAGTATAGGTTCCGGGATGCGCAGTTCGAGGTAATGATGCTGTCGGATGCGGCCAATAAGTATATGCAGAAGAAGGAGCCGTGGATCGTGGCGCGGACGCTGGCGGAAAAGCCGGAGAACCAGCAGGTGATCGACAATTGTTTGCACGTCTGTCTGCAGGTGACGGCGAACCTGGCGATCCTGATCAATCCGTTCCTGCCACACACCGCC
>JAFDYG010000282.1 GCA_018267545.1 Bacteroidota bacterium | reverse complement strand
TCCTGAATATCCACACACTAATAAAATCACTGCTCAATGGTGAGGCCCTATTTTATCGGTAGGAACATGACGATACCGGAAGACGAAGGGGAAAATGATCCCCAAAATCAGGGCATATCCGGAAAACGTAAACCAGATGCTCTGCCAATCCTTTACTCCGTTTACGGTGAAGTGATCGACGACCCAGCCGCTCCCCTCTCCCCCCAGCCATGCGCCAAGGCCATTGGTCATGATCATAAAAAGCCCCTGCGCACTTGCCCGAATCGTAATCGGAGCCTCTTTCTCGATAAATAGAGAGCCGGAAATATTGAAGAAATCGAAAGCCATACCGTAAACGATCATCGATAATACTAAAAACGGTAATCCATTCCCCGGATTCCCAATCCCAAAAAGACCAAACCGGAATACCCACGCAAAAATGCTAATCATCATTACCCACTTTATCCCGAAACGACGCAGAAAAAAGGGAATCGCCAGAATAAACAAAGTCTCGGACACCTGGGATAAAGACGTCAGGATATTCGGATGCCGCACGGCAAATGAATTGGCGTATTCACTCGACTTGGAAAAATCACTGAGAAACGGAAGACCAAATGCATTGGTGATCTGCAATGCCGCACCCAGGAACATCGAGAAAAGAAAGAACACCGCCGTCTTTGGCTTTGCAAACAGCACAAACGCGTCCAGCCCCAGTGCCGTAATAAAGCTTTTCTTTACCCCCGTCCTGACCGGCGCACAGCCGGGCATGGTGAAGGCATAAAGCCCCAGGATGATCCCCGCGCCTGCACTGACGTAAAGCTGCATCGGACTGGCCGTCCAACCAAAAAGATCGACCGTCCACATAGCGCAGATAAAACCTACGGTACCCCATACACGAATCGGCGGAAAAACCGTCTCGATATTCATCGCCTTTTTCTCCAGGACTATGTAAGAAACGGTATTGTTCAGCGCTATAGTCGGCATATAGAACATCGCATTCAGCAGCATCACCTTGTATAAGGTGGAATAGGAAGTGACAGTCGAAGCATATAACAAAAGACCCGCCCCGATAAAATGACACAGACCGAGAACCCGCTCCGCATTCATCCAGCGGTCCGCGACAATCCCCAGCAAACCCGGCATAAATAAAGAAGCGATCCCCATCGTGCCATAGACATTGGCAACCTGTCCCCCGCTAAAATGCAGGGTAATGATCATATACCCCCCAAGGGAAATAAGCCAGGCCCCCCAAACAAAGAACTCGAGAAAATTCATCAAAATCAGCCGAAACTTAATATTCACTATACTAGCGGTTTAAATTCCCCGGAAGATAAATAATAATAGGTAATTTTGCCCTATAAATTCACTAGAATGGCCAGCGTTTTCCCCATCCAGACCCTCGTCAGCACAGTCGACAAGCCCCTCCGGGCAATCGCCGAAAAGATCATAGCAGCCGAAAGAATAACCCCCGAAGAAGGCCTCCTCCTCTTCGAAAAAGGCAGCCTCCCCTTCCTCGGCGCCCTCGCCAACCACGTCCGGGAACGCAAACACGGCAATAAAACCTATTTCAACCGCAACTTCCATATCGAGCCCACCAACGTCTGCGTCTTTACCTGCAACTTCTGCTCCTATTCCCGGGTCTACGCCCACCGCGACGAAGGCTGGGAGCTGACACAGCAGCAGATGCTCGACATCGTAAAAAGCTACGACGGCAAGCCCGTCACCGAAGTCCACATCGTCGGCGGCGTCCATCCCAAAATGAATATGGAATTCTTCGTCGAAACCCTCCGGAAGATAAAGGCCCACCGCCCCGACCTGCATATAAAAGGATTTACTGCAGTAGAGCTGGATTATATGTTCCGTAAAGCGAAGCTCACCGTAGAAGAAGGCATGCACCGCCTCCACGCTGCCGGTCTCGACAGCATGCCCGGCGGTGGAGCCGAAATCTTCCACCCCGATATCAGAAACGCCATCTGCCCCGACAAGGTCGACGCCGACGGCTGGCTGAAAATCCACGAAACCGCCCACCGCGAAGGCATGCACACCAACGCCACCATGCTCTATGGCCACATCGAGACCTATGCCCACCGCATAGACCACATGAACCGCCTCCGCGACCTGCAGGACAAGACCGGCGGCTTCAACACCTTCATCCCCCTAAAATTCCGGAACAAGGACAACGACATGAGCAATGTAGCCGAGTCCTCGGTTGCCGAAGACATGAAGCTCTACGCCGTAGCTCGTCTATACATGGATAATTTTCCTCATATAAAGGCCTACTGGCCGATGCTGGGACGGAAGAACGCCCAGCTGACCCTCGCCTTCGGCGTCAACGACCTGGACGGCACCATCGACGACACCACCAAGATCTACTCGATGGCCGGCAGCGAAGAACAAACGCCAAGCCTGTCCACGGCCCAGCTCGTCAGCCTGATCAAACAAGTCGGCCGCGAACCGGTCGAACGCGACACGCTCTATCACGAAATAAAGAATTACAAAGACGTCGACCTCGCCACCATCGAGCTCGACCCAACCCTGAATTAACGCCAGGGCCACGGCCCTTCCCTACTCCGACCTCAAACTCTTCGTCGGATTCGCCATCGCGCCGCGTATGGCCTGAAAGCTAATCGTCAGCACTGTAATCAACAGCGCCATCGCCCCCGCCATCAAAAACACACCCGGGCCAATAGTAATCCTATACTTATACTTCTCCAACCACCCCTGCAAAAAGTAATAAGCAACCGGCGAAGCCACAACGCAGCTAATCAAAACCAGCAACAAAAAATCCTTCGACAACAACATCCACAGCTGCACCACCGAAGCCCCCAGCACCTTGCGTATACCGATCTCCCTTGTCCGCTGCTCCGCCATATAAGCCGCCAACCCAAACAGTCCCAGACAAGAAATAAAAATCGCCAGCGCCGCAAAAATCCCCGACAACCGACCGATCAGCACCTCCTGCTCGAACTTATCGGCGTAGCTCTCGTCGACAAAATGATAGCTGAACGGGTAAGCCGGATTATACTTATTGAAAATAGAAGCAATCTTACTCATCGCATCATGCGGCTCGACCTTCGCAGACAACCGATAGGTAATATCATTAGCCTCATCCCGGCTATATCCAAAAAAAGTCGGCTCCGCAGACCGGTAAGGCGAAGTCATCAATGCATCCTTCACCACGCCCACGATCGTATGCGGCGTCAGCCGCCACGTAATAACCTGCCCTACTACCGGCTCCTTCAACCGCATCTTTTTAGCCGCAGCCTCATTGATAATCACCGTCGACGTATCCGCGGCATAATTCCCCGTGAAATCCCGCCCAGCCACAAACTTCATCCCCATCGTATTGAAATAATTGTCCCCGATATCCACCGCAGCCAAAGCCAGCGTCTCATCCGGACCCTTCCCCTCCCAATTCTGCACAATCGACCAATTCCATAACGCCGTAACCGGACTCGACGACCGCGTCACCTGATCCACCAGACGACTCCGCAGCAGCTCGCTGCGCAAAGCCACATAATTCTTTGTCACGTCATCGCTGCCGTCCGAAAACACCAGCCTGTTGCTATCATAGCCACTGGGCCTGTCCTTGGCATACTGTACCTGCTGATAAATCAACATCGTTCCGATAATCAAAGCAATACTGCAGGTGAACTGAAGCACGACCAATATCTTACGCGGCAGCGTTGCGCTCCTGCCCACATTGATAACGCCCTTCAGCACCTTCACCGGCTGAAACCCCGACAGATAGAAGGCCGGACGACTGCCCGCCAGCAGCCCCGTCACCAGCACATAAAGCGCCATCACACCCCAGAAAGCCGGATTCTCCCACGGAATACGAATACGGCTCTGTGTCAGCGTATTGAACGAAGGCAGCGTCAGCTGCACAAAAACCAGCGAAATAAACGCCGCCGCCAGCGTTATCATCATCGACTCCGTCAAAAACTGGACGATCAGATCATAACGCAGCGACCCCATCACCTTCCGCACCCCCACTTCCCGCGCCCTCTTCACCGACCGCGCCGTTGACAAATTCATAAAATTGACACAAGCGATCAGCAACACCAAAACGCCTATGATACTAAACAAACGAACATAATCGATAAATCCCCCTTCGACCACCCCCCTCTTGAAATCCCCGTACAAATGCCAGTCCTTCATCGGATGGAAGAAGAAATCCTCCTTCCCCACCTTCCACGCCTCCGGGTCATACTTCATAACGATCTCATGAATCTTCGGCGCCATCTGCGCATAAGAAACATTCGGCTCCAACTCGACAAAAGTCTGAAAGGAATTATTGTCCCAGTTCGTCATCGCCCCCCTAAACCAATCATTGGTCAGCACACCATAACTGAACGGAAGCACATAACTGAAAGAAAACGTCGAATTCGACGGAACGTCCTTGATCACAGCTGCAACTTCCAAATCCTGGCGGTTATCAAC
>JAFDYG010000281.1 GCA_018267545.1 Bacteroidota bacterium | reverse complement strand
ATTCTTCCAGGGCGAAGGCGTGTTCAGCTTCAACCGTGAGTTTGCGGCCCTGGGCATCCCTACCGCCGTTGTCAACTGCTGGTCCGTCGACAACACTTCGACTTATCGCCTGACGGAGCTCTTCTATAAATACCTGTCGCAAGGACAGCCCGCCGATATAGCGCTGCAACAGGCAAAGAAGGAGTTCCTTCATAACGCATCCGGAGACCAGCGTCTGCCCTACTATTGGGCGGCTCCCGTCCTCACGGGGCAGGCGACCCTTCTTCCAAAGGATCCTCCTTCTACGTTCGGACGATATCTTCTTTTATTACCCCTTGCCCTGCTGGTAATTTTTGTGCTCGTCTTTATCAGAATGAAAAAAGCAGTATCTTAGGATACAACGATGCCACCAAGAATCACCCCACTCGCGATTGCTACGGGAATCCTATTCCTCCTGACCGCCTGTGTCAGCGACAATTCCAGGACGTCTGGCTCTGCCGCTGATCACGCGTGGTGGAAAGAAACCATCGTCTATCAGCTCTATCCGCGCAGCTTCAAAGACAGCGACGGCGACGGCATCGGCGACCTGAAAGGCATCATCTCCAAGCTCGACTATATAAAAAGTTTAGGTGTAGACGCCGTCTGGCTGAACCCTATCTATGCTTCTCCTAATGACGACAATGGCTACGATATCAGCGACTATCGCAATATCATGAAGGACTTCGGCACGATGGCAGACTTCGATACCCTGCTCAAAGAAATGCACGCCCGGCACATCCGGTTGATAATGGACCTCGTTGTCAATCATACCAGCGACGAGCACAGCTGGTTCCAGCAGTCCCGCAGCTCACGCAACAGTCCATACCGCAACTACTACCACTGGTGGAATGCCGAGAGAGGCAAACCCACTCCGCGTTGGAGCTTCTTCGACGTCAACAGCGATGCCTGGAAATATGACTCTGCCACCAACGCCTACTACCTGCACTACTTCTCGCGCAAACAGCCCGACCTCAACTGGGAAAATCCCCAGGTCCGCAAAGAAGTATACGACATCATGAAATTCTGGCTGGATAAGGGAATCGACGGCTTCCGCATGGACGCCTTTCAATTTGTCGCCAAGGATACCACCTGGCCGACCTTCCCGCCCGGCTACGACAAAAATATCATCAAATATTACGGCATGGGCCCCCACCTGCACGACTATCTGCAGGAGATGAACAAAGAAGTGATCGGCAAATACGATATCATGACCGTCGCCGAAGGCGCGGGCAGCACCCTGGACGACGCCATGTCCCTCGTCGACCCCGCCCGGCACGAGCTCAACATGGCCTATCATTTCGAAGGCATGGACGTCGGCAGTCACGACAGCGCCTACGACCTCCTCGACTTCAAACGAGTCTATACAAAATGGGACAGCGCCTTCGCCCAAAAAGGCTGGGTCTCCATCTTCCTGGGCAACCACGACCAGCCCCGTATGCTCAGCCACTGGGCCAGCGACGAACCCCAATACCGCGACGCCGCCTCCAAAATGCTCAACACCTTTATCCTCACCATGCGCGGCACCCCCTATTGCTACTACGGGGACGAGCTCGGCATGAGCAACATAAAGTTCGACAACATCCACGACTACCGCGACATCGCCACCATCAACAAATATCTCGAGCTCAAACACAACGGAGGCGACACCGCTGCCTTTATCCAATCCCAAAAACGCAGCTCCCGCGACAACGGCCGCACCCCCTTCCAATGGGACGCTACCCCCAACGCCGGCTTCACCACCGGCACCCCCTGGCTAAAAGTGAACCCCAACTACACCACCCTCAACCAACAAGCCCAAGCTCAAGAACCCAGCTCCATCCTCAACTATTTCAAAAAGCTCACCCAGCTCCGCCACACCACACCCGCCCTAACCTACGGCGCATATACCCTCATCGACCCCTCCAACCCCAACGTCTACGCCTACACCCGCCAATACGAAAACAAAACCTATCTCATCCTCCTCAACTTCAAATCCCACCCATCCCCCATCTTCCTCCCAACCTCCATCGACCTCACCACCGCCACCCCCGTCCTCTCCAACTATCCCACCCATCCCCCAACCACTACCCTCCAACCCTACGAAGCTCTCATCTACGACCTCACCCCCACCAACCCCTAACCCACCACAACCACCGAAACCCTCCCACTTCCCCCCACCAACCCCACAGCACCGCCCAGAACCCCACCGAACCGTCCAGAACCCATCCCCAGCACACAAAAACGCCTGAACAAAACCCCCTCCTACACAAAAAGCAAGCTCACACCCCTCGCACATAAGCAGGCCCAGCCTCACATGCAGAATACAACCAAGGAAAAATGTGCAAAAGCGAAGACTTATAAACAGGAAATCAACATCAATTCACAACCTCCCCACAACAAAAAAACTAAAACCCAGCCGAATAAAACCACAAAATCCAGAAACCCAGGCTAATACACGTCTGTGGAAAAAATAAATTCAACCTTTTCCCCCGCAAAAGTGGGAAATTGTGTTATTTTGTGTTAGTTTTAGTAAAGGTTGATTCAACTCCTCATAAATGATTGGTTTTCTAGGCGAATACGAAGCTACCTTGGACTCCAAGGGTCGCTTTCTACTCCCGGTCGGCTTTAAAAAACAGCTACCGGAGGATGGCACCGCCCAGTTCGTCATCAATAGAGGGTTCGAAAAATGCCTAAGCCTCTATCCAATGAAAAGCTGGGAGCCCATATTCACCCGAATCAGCCAATTGAATGATTTTGACCCCGAAGTTCGGCAATTCAGAAGATATTTCCTGAACGGTGCGACAATGGCAGAACTGGACTCCGCTGGCCGCCTTCTCGTTCCACCCAACCTGAAGGAACACGCCGGCCTCGAAAAAGACATCGTGCTCGTAGCAGCCGTAGATAAAATCGAAATCTGGGATAAAAGTAAGTACCAACAGTTCTTTGAATCTTTTTCACCGGAAGCATTCAGCAGCCTGGCTAAACAGGTGATGAACCCGGGAGGGTCGCCTCAATGACGACCTCACCCGACTTGGACCAATCGTCCTATCACCTGCCCGTCCTCCTGCAGGAAACTCTCGACGGACTAAACATCCAGCCGGATGGCACATACGTCGACTGTACCTTCGGCGGCGGTGGCCACTCCAGGGGCATCCTCGAAAGAATGGGACCCAAAGGCAAACTGTTCGTCTTCGACCAGGATAGCGATGCCCGTCGCAACCTGCCCGACGACAACCGTATCGTCTTCCTCCCCCATAACTTCCGCCACCTGGGCCGCTTCCTCAAGCTGCACAACGCTGCTCCCGTAAACGGCATCCTCGCCGACCTCGGTGTTAGCAGCCACCAGTTCGACCAACCCGAACGGGGGTTCTCCTTCCGCTTCGAAGGCGACCTGGACATGCGGATGGACCAACGACAGACACAGACTGCGTTCGATATCGTCTCCACGTATTCCGAACAGCAGCTGCACAAGCTATTCGAACAGTACGGCGAAGTCACCAATGCCAAAACATTGGCCCGCACTATCGTCACCCTGCGTCGCACCGTGTCGCTGAAAACCATCGCAAACTTTAAAACAGCGCTGAATGGCGTGGTGAAAGGGAATCCCAACAAGTACTTTGCCCAGGTTTTCCAGGCTTTACGCATCGAAGTGAATGATGAATTGGGAGCACTAAAAGAAATGTTGCAACAACTACCCGGCCTCCTGCTCTCCGGCGGCCGTGTAGCCATCATCACCTTCCATTCTTTGGAAGACAGGCTCGTCAAGAACTTCCTCAAAAAAGGCAGCTTCGAAGACGAAGACACCTCTGACCCCTTCGGACAAAGTACGGCAGCCCCCCTGTTAAAAGTGATTACCAAAAAACCGGTAACCGCCACCGAAAGTGAATTACGCCAAAATCCGCGAAGCCGTAGCGCCAAGCTACGCGTCGCCGAACGGTTATAAATAGCAATTAGGATAGAATAGGAACACATGAAGAAGAAGACACAAGACAACGGAACTCCCCCCTGGGAACAGGAGGATGCGAGTCCCGAAGGGAAAGAGACTAAGGCGAAGGCCAAAAGCCCCCGCGAGACCGAGCCCGACGCTCCCTCCCGCCGCTGGAAGCCCTCATTCCTCAGCTATCGCTGGATCAT
>JAFDYG010000280.1 GCA_018267545.1 Bacteroidota bacterium | reverse complement strand
TTATAAAGATTCTACTTATCTCACCGATGCCAGAACCATTCATAAGGAGAATGGTGATCCTTTAACGGAATACACTTGGGGCCTTGGTGATTAATTTATTTCTTCGTACCTTCTCCCAACTGCTACCTTCCACCCGTCCTATCGATATACTAACAATTCTTTAATCAAACAGCCTTAGTATGAAAAAAAATCTACTACGCGTCTCCGCGTGCTTGCTCTTTTGTACACTCCTGAATCGCCAAACCGCAAACGCTCAAATCAAAGGAAACCCATCTTTCACAGGAACTCCACAGCAGCTCGAAACCCAAAAACAACCTTCCACCCTTAGTCCCGACCTAAAAAAATTATCCGAAAGCCGCCAGACCTTCCAGGCCAGAATCGCACAGCCCTCCTCCGTACCTAACTACTTCGACAAGTACATGCAGATTAAAGGCGATAAGATCGTTGTCGACATCACGGCCAAAGATGACATCACCTCAGCCAAAGCAGAGCTCACAAGCCTCGGCGCCACTATCACCTCAGTCTATGGCCGTGTGATCTCCGCCGTGGTCCCCATCGCAGCCCTTCCTCAATTGGAAAACACAACCTCCATCCGCTACACCCGCCCGGCCTACAAACCGCTACACAACTTCGCACCCAAACCCACACCCGTGATCAGCCAGGGCGACACCGCTCAAAACTCGTCGCTGGCCAGAAAAAAATACAAGGTCGATGGCAAAGGCGTCAAAGTCGGCATCCTCTCCGACAGCTACAACAACCTCGGCGGTGCAGCCGCCAGCATACCCAAAGGTGAGCTCCCCGGCCCCGGCAACCCATTCAACTACAAGAAACCCGTCCAGGTACTTTCCGACCTCGACAGTGACGGCACCGACGAAGGCCGCGCTATGCTGGAGATCGTTCACGACGTAGCCCCCGGCGCCGAGCTCGCCTTTCATACCGCCAATAACGGACAGGCCGACTTCGCCAACGGCATCCTCAAGCTCGCCCAGCAAGGCTGCAACGTCATCGCCGACGACGTCTTCTATTATGCCGAACCCTTCTTCCAGGATGGCATCATCGCACAAGCCGTCGACCAGGTCAAACAACAAGGCATAACCTATTTCTCCTCCGCCGGCAATTCCAGCATCCGCAGCTACGAGAGTGATTTCCGCGGCAGCACCTTCGCTCCCTTCGGAGCCGGCGCAGGCACCGCCCACAACTTCAGCGCGCCCTCCGACCCCGCCAGATACTTCCAGCCCCTCTATATCCCTCCCGGCGGAACGATGATCATGTCCTTCCAATGGGACCAAAGCTCCTTCTCCGCCAGCGGCGTCGGCGCTCAGACAGACATCGACGTCTACCTCCTCGACCCGCTCGGCAACATCGTCGCCATCGGCGGCGCAGCCAATATCGTCAACGGAGAACCCATCGAAGTCTTTGGCTATTTCAACAACACCAATAACACCGACTTCTACCTCGCCGCCCTCAAATACGACGGCCCCGATCCGTCGAAGCTGAAATACAACCTCTATGGCGACGCTCTCTTCTACCTGACCGACCCCGCCATACCCGGCATCCTGGCCCCTACCGTCGTCGGCCACACGAAAGCCGAAGGAGCCATTTCGACTGGAGCCGCGTTCTATCTACAGACGCCTCCCTTCGGCACAAACCCTCCGATCCTCGAAGGATTCTCCTCCGTAGGAGGCGTGCCCAACTATTATGACATCCACGGCAACCGCATCGCCCCCCTCATCCGCAAGAAACCCGATATCGTAGCGCCCGACGGCGGTAACACCTCCTTCTTCGATCCCTTCGGCAACGGAGACATCGCACAGGATGCCGACACCTATCCCAACTTCTTCGGCACCTCGGCCGCGGCCCCGCACGCAGCAGGCGTAGCTGCACTGATGATCGAAGCCCAGAAGCTCAAGACCATCACCCCTTCCCAGATCAAGGGCGTTCTTACCACCCATACCTGGGACATGGACAATCCTTATACGCCCGACCCCGACCCAGGCTTCGACTTCGCCACCGGCTATGGCCTCATCAATGCCAGCGACGCCGTCGGCACGGTCAACTTCCCCAATAATTACATCAAGAACCTCGACCTGACGCCTCTCTGCTCGGCCAATCCCAAAGCCGTCCGCAACTGGAAGATCAGCAACCCCAACCCCTTCGAGGTCCCCGTCACCTGGCAGGTCAGCGGGACCAACCAGCACGGCAGCCTGATCGCTCCACCCGGCGACACCACTTTCACAACAATCCCCACCTATCTCCTGGGAATCCCCCTACCGGTTATCGCCATCATCAACTGGGAAGACAATTTCCAATTCCCGCACCTCGACCTGGCCTACAGCAGTACGGCCGTCTGCGGGAAGGATAAGGTATCCGCGGCCAACAGCGACCAGCTCCTGACAGGCGCAGCGAAGACCCTCGAAAATGGAAAACCCACCCTGACCGAGGTATTCCCCAATCCTTCGAGCGGGTTGTTCAAACTTTATCTCTCGAACAGCCAACAAGACGTTACACTTAGCCTCTACAGCGCGGACGGCAAACAGCTCTTTACCAAGCGTACCGCCGCAGCCGCCGTCATCGACATCGACGCTACGGCCTATAAACCCGGCGTTTACTTCCTGAAAGTAGTCCAGGGCAGCGAAGTCAAAACGATAAAGCTAATTCGAAACCTTTAATTTAATAACGGTAGCAATCGGGTCAGGCGCCTGACCCGGAACAGCAATGACGACTCCCTCGGGAGTCGTCTCTGTTTTTAGAGACTTCTCGCCAACCAATAGTTCGGCCTTCCCTTTCTTGATCCCCGGCACGACGAGCTTGCCATCGGAAGGCCAGTCGAACACGGAAAGATACAACACCGTATTCTTCCCTTCCTTCTTCTGCGTACAACGGCCCCAGGCCAGCGGCTGCTTCAACGGGCTAGCCTGCGTACCATAAATAGCCTCCCCATTCGCCTTCATCCACACCCCCATGATCTTTAGCGCATCGATGCTCGGCTGCGGAATCTCCCCCTGCGGCGTTGGCCCCACATTCAACAAATAATTGCCCCCCTTCGAAGCAATATCGATCAGGTTCCGTATCAGTGTCGTCGGCGTCTTCCAATGATTATCATTCGTCTTGAATCCCCAGGTATCGTTCATCGTCATACAGGTCTCCCAGTCCTTCCCATCCAGCTGATCCAAATTGGGTATCCGCTGCTCAGGAGTCTTATAGTCACCTGGGAAATTTGGTCGCTTGAGCCGATCATTCGTAATAATATTCGGCTGAAGCGATAACAGCGCGCTCAGCTTTTGTGCGTATTCATCCGTCATACCCGTCGGCGTATCCCACCAAAGGATCGACACGTCCCCATAGTTGGTCAGCAGCTCACGAACCTGCGGCACAGCCACCTTATCGATATAGCTCCCCATCGACTCCGTCGTCTGCGCCGGGTCCCAGTGCCCTTCATGCGCAGCCGTATAGGCATCGATACGAGCCGAATCGGGATTGGCCCATCCCTCCGACGTAACCTTTCTTGCAACCGCGCCGCCCGGATTGTTCCAGTCCTGCGCCTGCGAATAATAAAACCCCAACCGAATCCCATACTTCCGGCAGGCTTCAGCCAGCGGCTTCAACAAATCGCGGCCATAAGGCGTCGCATCTACCACATTCCACCGGCTCGCCCGCGAACCAAACAGGGCAAATCCATCATGATGTTTCGCCGTAATCACGATATATTTCATCCCCGCTTCCTTCGCCAGCCTCACCCACGCATCGGCGTCGTATTTTACAGGATTAAACCTATTCGCCACCTGGTGATACTCTGCCACCGGGATCTTCCCCCTATTCATAATCCACTCCCCGATATTATTGACCGGATGGCCATCATAAACACCTCCCAATACAGAATACACCCCCCAATGAATAAACATACCAAAACGGGCTTCCCGCCACCAGGTCATTTTATCGGACGTCTGAGCCTGCAAAAAACCAGGCATTGCCAGCAAGAGGGCAAAGAATATTTTTTTCATATAGAAGGAAAAATTAGTCCTTAAATATACTTCCTTTCTGCGAGCGCAGCAGAGCCTCCAGGTAATAATAGTCGGCATAGCTCAACGGCTCATCAACCTCCGTATTCGACGGCTTCCCACCCGTACTGTGCAAAAGGATAAATCCCTTGTTCTGTCCCACCGGCGACCGGTAACGGTCCGTCAGACTACCCAGGATAAAATCTGCCGCCGACCGGTAAGCCTTCCCGTTCGCCGCACTATACCCGCTCAGCTCATAAAGCCCCGAAGCAATAACAGCCGCAGCCGAAGCATCTCTCGGCTCATTGGGAATCCCCGGTGCATCGAAATCCCAGTATGGCACCCTATCCGCCGGCATGTGCGGATGCGTCAGGATAAACGCCGCAATCTCTTCCGCCTGCTCCAGGTAACGCCGGTCATGCGTATACCGGTAACACATCGTATAGGCATACAAACCCCAGGCCTGTCCACGTGCCCAGGCCGAAGAATCATTCGCCCCCTGCCAGGTCATCTTCCGACGTACCTTGCCCGTAACAGTATCGTATTCCACTACGTGATAAGAACTATAATCCGGCCGGAAGTGATTGACCATCGTCGTATTGGCATGCGTCACCGCAATCTTATAAAAAGACGAATCACCCGTCATCCGCGTTGCCTCGAACAACAATTCCAGGTTCATCATATTGTCGATAATAACCGGAAATTGCCAAAGCTCTTTATGATGATCCCAGCTTCGGATACAGCCGATCTTGGGATTGAATCGGGTCGATAAAGTCCGCGCTGCCTGCACAATCACATCCCTATACCCACTATCCCCCGTAATCCGATATCCCGTCCCAAAACTGCAGAAAATCTTAAAGCCCATGTCATGCGTCGTAGCGTTCATTTTCTCTCTTTCCATCCCTGCCGTATATTTCCCGGCAAGCCGCCGCCAGGAAGAATCACGCGTATACCCATAGATCATCCACAACTCTCCCGCAAAGAACCCGCTCGTCCAATCTCTCGACGAAACCAGCTTCAGCTGTCCCTTTTCCAATGTCCGCGGAAAAGATGAATCCGTAACCCCACCAAGCATCACCTTCGTCTGCGTCTCTACATCCTTCATCACTTTTCCGATCTCCGCAGCCGGCAGCCAGATTAACGGATGCCGCACCGGCAAATTCCGGATGACCTCTGCCTCCAATGGCGCATGGTCCAGTCCCTTCCACAAATCCAGCCAGTCGGCACGCCCGAGCGCAGCTCCCCCAAATACCAACGCCGGCTGCGCCACCGGCCACTGGTCCCAATACATCACGTCGTGAGCAAACGGCCAGGTCTTCTTGTGTTTGACGTAGCCAAACATCCAGCCAATCCCCTTTTCGATCCCCCTCCCATCTGCCGTCTTATAATGCCACAGGTCATCTCCCGGCGTCGACAGCAGCTGACAGATGGTCGCCATCGCATCCAGGTTAAAGAGCGAATATCCATAGGGTTTGGTCCGCTTCAATTCCAACGGAAAGCTCCCATCCGCCGCCATTTGATTCGGCAGCAGGACCGTCTTATATCGCTCCCGGCAGAAGCTCATCAGCGTCTCATCTCCGACAAAACGCGCAAAAGCTCCCACCTGCATCACCCAGCAGGTCCCGTGATTATTGGCCGCATTCATCTCATCCCTGCCATAGGGATGCGTCGTCAGCCAGATCAAATACTTCGAAAACCACGCCTTCACCTGCGCCAGCAACGCCTTGTCCATACTATCCGAGACTTCCATCGCCTCGAACGCCTCGACAACCTCCATCAGCTGGATTGTATCGATGATCCCAATCCCCCTTCCGGTAGCCCTGCCCTTGATGGCCTGCGCGTATAATAAATTCGGGTTCATCATCGTAGCCGTATCGACGAACCAGGCCCGGACATGCTTCATCGCCTGCACGACATAACGCTTGTCGCCCGTTAACCGGTATGCCGACCCCAACGCTCCTACCACCTTGCTAAATCGTATCATAGCCTCCCGATGCGCGGTGAAGTTCGCCGGGTTTGTCTCCCCATCCCGCTGCACATAAGGACTATCCGCCGATACCGGGTTCGGCCACCAATAGTCTCCCTCGGAATAAAAGTCATGCCGCCCCCCGGCGCTGCGCGGCGAAACACTCGCCGTCACCGTCACCGGCTGCTGCTGCATCGCCCACCCAGCCTCGGTCAAAATCGATTTCTTCAACGCCGCCGTAAGCAGCAGTATAATTTCAATCCCCATATTATTCCAAAGTTAAAAATTCAGTTTTCAATCCCTCTACCGAAACGCTCACCACCGAACGCCCCCCTTTCACTACCCGTATCTCCCCCATCCCATTAAAAGCCTGTACATACCGGCTCCCCGTAGACGTCCCCAAATCATCGATCAGCCGCCCATCTCCCGCCAGCCCCCAACGTATCCAATTGGCCGCGTTCAAACAAAGCACCCCCTTTTCATCGAGCAGCCTTGCCCTTACCGTCACCGAATCCAACCTCTCCAGAACTACTCGCGCGGGCTTCCCCCAAGTCTGCGTCTGATACACAAACCGAATCGAATCCTCCACCACCTCTTTCCCCCGACGCGCCACCACGCGAACCACATTCTCCCCTGGTCGAAGAACCAAATTCCACCGCAACCCCGCAGCAGGAAAATCAGAACTATTCCGCTTCCGCACCCCAGCGCCCTTCCCGTTGAGGAAGAGCTCCACGGCTTCAGCGTTGGAGTAAACCTTAACCATCTTTTGCTCGCCCTCCGCACCCCAGCGCACCGGCCAGGAATGCCCATAGATATGCGCCATAAGTTTTGTCGCCCAGTACGACTGAAAGACATAATAAGATTCCTTCTTCTTCCCATCCCGCTCGACCACCCCCTTCTGGTTGACAAACGGTACCGGGTTGTCCGGTCTCAGCGGCGTCGCAAAGTCCTTAAATACCCACTGCGCCGCCCCCGTCAGCCACGGCATCGTCTCCTGCTCCTTCAGGTGCCAGTCGAACAGATTACAGATATAGCTCTCGCTCCAATCCCCATCCTTCGATACCCGCGCAGCACCGCCATATAGAGAGGCATCCCCTGAACGCTCGTCCGTCCCCTGCCCGCCCACGACCCCAATAAGCGCCTTATCCGGATTCTCCGAATGCCTCCCCGCATGACTATCCCCGCCCCATTCCATATGCAAAAAATGCGGAACCTTCCTGAACTCCTCCTCCGAAGAAGACTTGTACTCGGTGTAAATACCCCGGTACCATCCCGCCCAGATCGACGGTGAATAGACATCGGGAATATCGCTGCAAAAATCACAACGACGAATCGCCGTCTTTCTCGATGGGTCCAGCCTATGCGCCAGATCATTCAGACCCGACATAAATGCATGAATAGCCTTCTTATCATATTCCGGAAAATCCCCCGGCCAGTCATTCTCATTTCCCAGTCCCCAGATAATCACCGAGGGATGATTATAGTGCTGCCCGATCATATTGGTCAGCATCCGCCTGGCCTGCTCCTGGTAAACCGATCCGCCAAGCCCGCCCCTGCACCAGGGTATCTCTTCCCAGACCAATATACCCAGGCTATCACACAGGTGAAGGATGATCGACGACTGCTGATAATGCGCCAGCCGGATATAGTTGACACCCATTTCTTTCATCATAATCATTTCGCTGCGCATCATTTCCTCGGTCATCGCTGCACCCACCCCCGCATGGTCCTCATGCCGGTGCGTCCCCCGGATTAGCAGCCGCTGCCCATTAAGCAAAAAAGGTCCATGATCGACAAACTGAAAATCCCGGAACCCCACCTCAACCGACTTGCTCGCCCCCCCTTCGATCGCAACCTCCAGCTTATACAGCACCGGACGCTCGGTCGACCAAAGCCGTGGATTCTTTACCATAAACGCCGTCGTATCCTTCGCCGAATAAACCACCTTCCCCTCCGGGTCGGTCAGCTTCACCGACATTCCCGTCGCCTTCCCTCCATATAGCTTTGTATGGACAGCCACCCGTCCTTCCCTTGTCACATCCGCAAACACCGATGCAATCGACACCGCCGGCACATACTCCAAATCGACATACCGGTACAACCCGCCATAAATAGTAAAATCCGACAACGCCGACGGGATCCGCTCTACATTCCGTGAATTATCACACCTGATCGAAATCGGCACCGTATCCTTTCCATATGCTTTAACCGCATCCGTAAGATCAACCGTCCACTCGTCATAGCCCCCCACATGCGAACCCACCTTGGTCGTATAAACATAAACATCCGTCTCCTGTCCTGCCCCCTCGAAATGCAGCAAAGTTCGCCCACCCGCAAAAGGATTGCGAACCACCAGCCGCGTTCTATACCACGCCGGCCCCTGGTAGTAATTGACATCCGGGTCCACCCCATCCCTCGCATTGACACAATGCGGCAGCCGCACCGGCTGCCAGGCCGGCACACTCCCCGGATCACCCTTGGTGACAGGACGAACCGCTTCCCAAACACTCCCTAAATCGGAACGAAGAAACTCCCAATGATCGGTCAACCGCACCGACTGCTGAGCCCAGCCCCCAAGGACATTCATCACTAAAAAGACAATAAAAAAGCACCTCATAACCCGCAATAAAACGATTTTCCTCCAAACCCCGCTCCCCCGGTTTGGCTTTCCACACAGTTATTTTAGCATCCCAAAAAAACCATATATTTGCCTACCCTCTAAGCCGCCCGAAAAAGATCGCTGTATGTTATGAAACCCTACGTACTGATTTGCATCTTATCAGGCTTGACAGCCCTCTATCCCCGCCCCGAATTTACCGCCAATCACAACAGATTCGCTTTCAAATTCTTCACTACCCTCCTCGAACAGGACACCGCGCGCAACAACAAGATCATCGCCCCCTTTAGCCTTTATGCCGGACTAGGCATGCTCTCCAACGGCGCAGCAAAGGCAACCCGCGACTCCATCAGCGCAACCCTCGGCGAGCTGGAAATCCCCAACCTCAACAGCTATTGCAAAGAAGCCCTCCAGCAAATGCCGCTGGCCGACCCAAGCATCCATATGCAGATCGCCAATACCATCTGGTTCAACCAGCGGAAGATGACCCTTTCCCCTACTTATGAAAGTATCAGCGGTAATTTCTATTATACCCAGGCCCAGCCGCTCAACTTCGGCGCCCGGGACGCCTCCACACAGGTCAACCAATGGTTCGACCAGAATACCATGCACATGTTCCCCTCGGTCATCGATCACTCGGACCTCACCGAAAGCATGTACCTCCTCAATGCATTCTGCTTCAAAGGCAGCTGGAAAACTCCCTTCAGAACGAATTCCCATAGCTATTTTTACCTGACACCCACCGTGCCCAAAGTAGTAAAATACATGTCCACCATCGCCGTCTTCCCGGTTTTCTCCGACACAGCCTTCACGATGGTCGAGCTGCCCTGTGGCGACAAAAATGCCTATAGCCTCTATATCCTCCTACCGGAAAACGAGAACCACGGCGTCAAAAGCCTGCTCGCCTCCCTGACTCCCGCCAGTCTCGACAACGCCCTCTCCAAACTAACACCCCAAAACATCAACCTCTTCATGCCCGGCTGGGAATCCACCTATTCTATAGAAGACCTCCGCCCATCGCTAAGCCGCCTGGGCATGAGCCTCGCCTTCAACACCAGCGGCGAAGCCGACTTCACCAATATGTATTCCACCGGCGCAAAAAAAGCATCCATTTCTCAAACCCGCCACCTTACCTGCATCCGTGTCAACGAAAACGGGATCGAAACCGATCCCGCCGCCGTGGAGCTTCCCGCTCCGATTTCCGATATCTATAGCCGCCGTCTGCCCCGCACCATTACCTTCGACCATCCCTTCCTTTACCTGCTGATGGACAAACAGCATGACCTTGTTCTTCAGATGGGTATCGTCGATGACCCCAAGCTCGAAGCCGTCAAGCCTATTTCGCCAGTCCCACCGAAGCGCCCTGTAATCCGGCTCCCTCGACGGAGAAAACGATAGGATTTTTTCCCTTTGTGAGCTCCATCGCCGACTGTACTATGACCTGGCACTTCCCTCCAAAAAGCCTCCGCTGCCACTCTCCCGGAGCAAACTGATCCGGCTCATGACTGGTAGGATCTCCATTGCCTACCCCGATAATCCGCGCAGGGCCCTTAATGGAGAAATGCAGCAGGTCCTTCGCATCCGGTACTTCCCGTCCTTGTTTATCTACTACCGTAATATTGAGGACTACGGCATCCTGCCCATCGAAATTAAGCGTGCTCTTCGAAGGAGAAATCACCAGCTTATAGGGATCGCCCGTAGTCTCGACCGCTGCCGTTATCTTTTTTCCCTTTTTATACGCAACCGCCTCCAGCTTACCCGGTGCATAGGCCACCATCCATTCCAGGTGACCATTTCGCGGCATATCCTTTTTGCCCAAGCTCTTCCCGTTTAAAAACAATTCTACGTTGTCCCCATTGGTATTGATCCATACCGGAAGCTCGCGTCCTTCATTTCCCTTCCAATTCCAGTGCGGCGCAATATGCAGCACGTCCTTATTGGTCCACCAGGACTGATAGTAATAGTAAACCGTCTTTGCATAACCGCACATATCCATGATGCCGAAGTGCGAGTTGATATTCGGCCAGCGATACGGCGTAGGCTCGCCCCGATAGTCGAATCCCGTCCAGGCGAATCCCCCCATAAACCACTCCCGGTTCGCCGCAATCGTCCACCACTGCTCGGCCGTACTGGCCCAGGGCGGATAGACGCTGTCATAGTCCGGCACATACGCATTGACGGTATCCTTTTCGTAAATGCTCCGCGTAGAAACCGTAGAAGCCATCTCCGAACCCATGATCGGCTGGTCCGGATGTTCCGCCCGATACGGGTCTATACCATTCAGATGATAGTTGAAGCCCCTCACCGGAATCACCTCATTGACCCCCCGAAAAACATTCCCGACATTGGCCGCATAGGTCGAAGTCCGTGAAGGGTCCAGCCGCTGCTGCCGCTGCAGCTGGTGCTGCGCGATCAGCTTGCCCGTGGTCGACGTCTGGATCACCCACTCTTCATTGCCGATGCTCCACATAAAGACCGAAGGATGATTACGGTCACGCAGGATCAGCCACTCGAAATCCGCCCCATACTCGGCCCCGCTATTAAGCAGCCGGGTCTCGTCCAGCACCAGCATACCCAGGCTGTCACAGGCGTCCAGCAGCTCGGGCGTAGGCGGATTATGACTCGTCCGATAGGCATTGACGCCCATCTCTTTCAGCAATTGAATCCGATAGTACTGTAAATAGTCCGGCAACGCGCTGCCCACACCCGCATGGTCCTGGTGACAGCAAACCCCTTGTATTTTGGTCGGCTTCCCATTCAGAAAAAGCCCCTTGTCCTTGTCGATGGTAACGGTGCGAATGCCAAAACGAACAGTTTGACTGTCGACGACCCGGCCTCCCGACCTCACCAGCACCACCGCCCGGTAGAGATAAGGATTCTCCAACGACCAAAGCTGCGGACTGCGAACACTCAGGTCTACCTTCGCGCCCGTCGACGCCTCCGTCACTTTCCGCCCCTCCCGGTCAGTAATATAGGCCGAAACAGATACGTCCGACGGCTTCGTCAGTCCATCGTTCTCTACCTGCGACTCCACCGTTACCGTAGCCTGATCGCCGTTCACCGTCGAATGCACATACACCCCGCCCTGGTTAGCCAGGTGAATATTGTTCATCACATTCAGCCACGCATGCCGGTAAATCCCTGCCCCTTCATAAAACCAACCCTCATACTGGCTCGCATCAACCCGCACCACGATCGTATTCTTTCCGCCGAAACGCAAAAAGTCGGTAATATCATAGGCAGAACCGCTATAGCCGCTAAAGTGCCCGCCCAGATAAATATTATTGATCCAAACCTTACTATCCCGGAATATCCCATCGAATTGCAAAACAAACCTTTTCCCCGAATCGGCACGATCAACGCGAAAACTCTTCCTGTACCACCCAATCGAATTCTCCGGGAACAACGCCCCCACCGCACGATACCCATGCGCATCCACATCCCCATTCGACACATGCGCAAACGGCAGCCCAACCACCCAGTCGTGCGGCAGCTGCACAGTCGTCCAGGACCGGTCGTCGAATTCCATCTTGATACAGGTATTGGCCGCATCCCCGGTCTTGGCCAGGATATTCCCGATGCCATAGTTGAAATCCCGGTGCGGGTCCGCTGCATGCCCAAGGTGGAACTTCCAGCCATCATCGAAATTGACACGCTCGCGCGGAGCCTGAGCCAGTCCGGTAAAGCCCGCCAGCAGAACAAAGAGTGCGAAAAATATTCTCATAAATAACTAATTTCAGTAAGAGAACCCGAATGTATGAAACAGAAGCCATCCTATACCGTTTTCCTGGCCCTACTTTTTATCCAAACCTTCTCGCTTTTTAGCCCAACGGCCTCCGCCCAAAAAATCGTTTACTCCCAGCCCGAGAAACAGGACTTCGACCGCTTCCGCTTCGACATCATCGCCCAACGTAACGACCGGCTCCTGGTTTACAAAGCTACCTACTTCGCCAACCCCTTTCGAAAGACCCACGACCCCGCTCAATCCTACTCCAACCCCGACCCCGCCGCAGCCGACCCTCTCACCCAGGACGTCCACAACCCCATCGAGACCAGCAGCCTGCTCGTTTACGATACCAACATGCAGGTCATAGCCGAAAAATCCCTCCCCTTTCCCAAAGAAATCACCGGTGTCCACTTCCTCGTCTACGAAGATTTCTTCTACGCCTTTTACCAATATCTCGAAGGCCGCACCATCCACTGCATGGCCTCACGATTCGACCTCGAGGGCAAGCCCATCGGTGAACCCATTGACATGGACCATACGCAAAGCATCGATATTCACTACCAAAGCCAAATCTATTCGGTTATCAACAGCGAGGACAAGCGGCACATTCTCCTTTTCAAGCTCGGTACCGACCATACCCTCACCAGCGTCTTATTCGACAGCAACCTCCACGCCCTACGCCGCTCCGTCGACGCCCTGACCATGGAAGGCAGCGCCTATCTCACCGAATTCCGTCTCGACAACGAAGGCAATTTCCTTTTCGTCGGCTCCAGCGGCGCGGCTAAATACCACAACCCCAACCAGGCAACCCTCTTCGTCCGGCAGCGGCAGACAAACAAACTATCCTACACCTATCTCGCACCGGAGACCATCACCGTAGACGACATTCGCGTACTGATCGACAATCGCAACCACCGCTATATCCTCGGCTCCTTCTACAGCCGCCGACCCGAAGGAGATATCGAAGGCCTATTCACTTTTATTCACGACGCCGCCAACCAGGCTCCCGACAAAACAACCCTGACGCCGCTTCCCAACCACACCTTCAACAATTATTACATCCAGGAAATGCACCTGCGCAAGGACGGCTCCTATACCCTCGAAGCCCAGGAACTAATCCTCAACCCGGACCGTCATTACATCACCCGTTGGAACTACCAGTCCGAGCTCAAAGAGCAGGTAGCCTCCGTCTATACCTTCTTCGATGCCTACGAAAACAATCACTATTATCCGTGGAAAAACTGGCACAACCAACCCGGCGCCGGCTTCAGCAGCCGGCATAGCCTGATCGCCTGCCTAGACAGCAATGGCGTCTCGCAATGGACCCACACCTTCGAAACCCCGCAGCTGGACCGGTTCAGCCCCACCGTAGGTTACAAAAGCGTCATCTCCGACGGACTGCTCTATTTCTTGTATAACGCCCACATCCGCCAGCAAAGCTACCTGACAGCCCAAAGCATCGACCCGCAAGGAGAGATGAACACCGACTCCCGTCTAAAAGAAGACAAAGCCCTTCCGGGCGAAAGCAACGAATACACCTACTTCCCGCGTCTGGCCAAAATAGTAGACGCAGGCGAAGTCATCGTCCCCTGCCGCAAAGGACCCTTTATCTGCCTGGCAAAAATCAGCTTCTAGCCCAGCCCGCACCACAAGCCCTGGCTCCCGCGCCCCGCGCGGCCCTCGCCAAAAGCCCCGGCCTCGCGCTAAAACTTAATCGTCGCCGGCAAATACTTAGCCACCAGACTCTCATAATAAGGCTTCAATTCAGCCCAGTTGGGAGGCGTGGGATTCTTGGAATAAAGATCATAAGGATTGAACAAATCCACCCACTTGAACATCTCGCGGTCATGGTCATCCATAAGATGCTCATACCCATGTTCCCGGTGCTGCGAATAAAAGGAGTGATAACGCAGCATATACAAAGCCGGCTCGGGCAAATAATCCTTCATCATATGATAGACATACTCATCATGTCCCCATGACATATGCACATTACGCAGCCCGCAGCCCTGCGAGTAAACTCCATTCGGCGTCTGATAACGCGCATCGCTATAGTCGGGATTATTCTTGAAAAACTCAGGATAGACAATCTTATCGGAATACGCACAACCTACCGGGAACGTGTCTCCCACCACCGCCCACTGCGGCTCACCAAACAAACACAGCACCTTCCCCATATCGTGAAACAAACCAGCCAGCACCATCCAGTCCGGATGACCATCAGCCCGGATCGCTTCCGAAGTCTGCAGCAAATGCTGAAACTGATCCAGATCGGTATCCGGGTCAGAATCATCCACCAGCTCGTTTAAAAAGTTGAAAGCATCCCAAACCGACATTTCCTTCTTGTCGAATTTCAGGTACTCGGCTCTCTTCTCCATTACAAAGTCATATGTCTGGTAGGTATGGTTTAAACGATAAAACTCCTTTACCGTATCACGGCCCGGCGTTTCATAATTACGGTACTCTTCCGTAGTCTTTTCTTTAGCGATCGTTTCCGGATCGGGATAGCGCTGCAAAAGGTCATCTTCCCATACATCGAGGGAAGAAAGCGGATTATTCTCGGCAGCGGACAGATGTTTCGAAGAATTGGGTTGCATCGTTAGCGTATTTATCTATCAATTTACAAAAAAGGACCGAGCTAAAAAAACCACAAAATTTTAGCGCCTGCGAGGCCCTAAGCCCCGGCGCATCCACTAGCTCTCTGCCCCATGATTCCTCAGCAAATCGGCAATCGCCGCCTTCTTGCTCGCCGAAAGCTCCTGCCTCTGTAGCCACCCCAATGTCCCCTCCTCCACCTGCGAACCCTCACTCAGCAGCAAATCGATCACCAGCAAATCGTCCGTCGAAGCCGGCCACCTAAATACCGACGCAGAATTGACCGTAGCCCACAATGCCGCCCCCAACGCCGTACCGCCATATACATTTACCGACTCCAGCGATACCCCCCGGTCGATCAGCAGCTTGATCGTATCCAGGTGCCCCCCGATAACCGCCCAGTGCAGGCTATTCATCCCATCCACTTCCAAAGACGGGTCGACGCCCTTTTCCAAAAGATATTCCACGACAGCCGTCTGACCAAACTCACTCGCCCAGATAAAGCCCCGGTCCAGATCACGCTGGGTCGCATCCTTATTCAAGCTGCCGTCTTCGTTAAAGAAGCTCCTAACCACGTCAAGCCTGCCCACTCCCGCAGCGCCCTCCAGGTTCAGCCACGCACCGCGGCGCGCCAGAAAATCCGCCGCCTCCGGCCTGCCATTCGCCAGGCAGCCATTGATCAGACCTGCCGCATTACCCGCTATACCGGGCAAATCCATCATCGCCCCTCCCTCCAGCATCGCACCCAGCAAAGAATACATCACTCCCGCCTTCGTAGGATGAACACTCGTAGCCACAAGCCCAAGCGGCGTACACCCGCCCCCATACATATCGGCCGTCGCATTGAGATCGGCGCCGCCATCCAATAATAATTTCAATGATTCAACCGCGTTCTTCGGATACTGCGCACGATAATATTCCACGCCATTCGCACCGACATAATGCAAAAGCGTACCATGATGCCTCCGCATCGACCTCATCTTGACCAGTCCCGGCTCTTCTTTCAACAACAAGCTCAACGCAGCCGCATCTCCAGAGAAGATCGCTTCCACCGCCGACTCGAATAAAAATACAGGAGAATTCCGTTGTGTCACCAGCGCCACCCATTCCACCAAATGCATCCAGCTGTCGAAATAATACCAGTCCGACATTGCCAGCTGGATATCCGCAGGCGTCACCTGTACATACGAACAATGCGTCTGCGCCCACTTCCGAAGACGAGGATGGTGGCTTTGTATAAATTCAGTAACGGCTACATCGCCCGTCATGTATGCTTCATATAATTTCTCGGCTTGTTTCCGGTACAGCTCAAGACCGGCGCTTAAGGGTAAAAGACTTATCTCCATGCCAACAAGTTACGAAATGTATGCCGTAAAGCGCGAAGGTGAACAAAAGCAACACCGGCAACACCTGGTAACGAAAGACTGTCGGAGAAGCGAAAATGCAGAAGGCCGCATTCGCCAGCAGATAAGACGCCACGAGCCGGAAGCAAACTGTAAACACCGGGTACCGCTCCCGCAAACCCCGCACAGGCAGGAACAAAAAAGCCGTGACGACAAACGCGACGTTGAGCAGCAGATACAACAACGGAAAGTACGCCAACAACAATCCCTGAATCGTAGCCGACCGCACCTTCACCCGCGTTCCTGAATACGCAAACCAGCTCACCGCCTCCGAGTCGACATACATCTTCCCTTCATTGTAAATGGCGTATACGTCCAGCGGAGTATAAAAAAAACTCTTAGCACTCGGCCAAAGATAATAACGACCGAAAGCCACCGGATGCTTCTTCACCAGGTGATATCCATATTCGTTGAAAACCACCCCTACCCTGTTCCACGCGGTGAAGTAGGACAGCGAATCCCTCTGCCGGTAGTCCGCCATATAACGATGCAAAGGCAACGACCGGATCCACATGTAGTCCGTGGTAGCGACCAGCCCCCGTTTGCGCACCACCGGCCCTTCCCGGTCGAAGTAATCTTTGACATAACCCGCCAGCAACCGGCTCTCCGCAGAAGGCAGCCCCACCGTATCCACTGGCAAATAAGGATAGATATGCAGCGCATTGCTCGCGATCTGCCATCCGCTAAATGCAGAAAAAATTGCCGCACCCGTCTCTTTCTTCGTGATAGCCTTGACCCAGCTGGTCGCAATAAATAAAACCAGCACGCTCGTCACAACCCCGACACTCTTAAACACCCAATCTTTCTTCGACCAAAAAAAAGCGATAGCCGCCGCCGCAGGATAATACAACGCAACATATCGGGTATTGAAGATACACACCAGCAGCACCAGCTGCGCCCAAAGCTTCCACCACGCCGGACGAATGACCACGCTCATCAGCAGACTCAGCCAAAAAAGACTCATGGCGATAAAAAGCGCATCGCTCGAAACGTAATTACAGGTATACGGCATCACCGGATTCAGCACAACAAAGGCAAGACTGACCCGCTGCACCCACATCGACACCGGGAACCAATGCCAGAGCTTATACAGGAACACCAGGCTCGCTCCCTGCACCAGCACATACTGTAATGTAACCAGGAAAGTATCGGACTTCGACACCACATGCACCATCCGCAAGAAGATGGAATACCCGATCGGCCGGTAACCGATCGCATCCCGCTGCGCCGCCGCCTGGATATAGCTGTAAGAGTCGGAGAAGAAATCCGCGTATGGATAGAAACACTTGAAGACAATCCAAACGGCTATCATCCCCAGACCCGCCGCCAGCAAATTTTTCTTCATGCCTGCAATCTACTCAAAAATCGAAATCTCCTACATAGATTGCCCCGCTCGAGCCACGCTTCATCTGCAATGTGATAATCCTGCGCTGTTGCTGCGGTGTACCATAGTGCGTATAGACTTCCACCATCAGCGACGTCTCCCCCGCCAGCTTCACCTGCGTATCGCCATAATAGTTTACCTGTACCTTATACTTTCCCTTCCTGGCCTTCTTCAGCAGGAACTGCTCCGGCCCCAATCCTCTCGTAAAATCCTGTGAGATGCGCCCGCCCATACCGGTAAAACGATGTCCGTAAAAGCAACGCTCGTTGTCCGGGTCCGTAACCCATAGGTCGATATCCGTATTGGGCCTGTTCCAGTTCAATACCACCCGGATATCCACCGGCATCGACGCCACCAGGCTGCGCGGGATCCGGCTGACATCGATCTTACCCTGTTGACTCGCGATCAGCTGATTGATCTCCGGGACCAAAGTCTCTTCGATCCCCGGATACAAAGCGCTCACATTCGCATCATAGTTCCTGGTCAGCGCAAAGTACAAGGTATCCAACGCCTGCTGATAGTAGCCCGCATCCGCCAACGCCAGCCCATAGTCCCTATAGCTCTGCGGCTCGAAGGGCCTCCACTCCACTACTTTCCTGAACGCCGCCAGCTCTGCCTCCGCTTCTCCCAGCTCCTTCAGCTTGTACGCCAGCAGCTTGTCCAGCTCATAGTTCTCGGCCTCCAGCTCCGCAACATTCGAGAGGATCTTTATCCCCATCGTCTTCTCCCCCTGGCTAAAAAAGAAGTCCGCCACATGAAAATAAAACAGCGGCGTAGTCATCTGCTCCTGCCTCAATTGCAGGTATACACTATATCTCTCCGCCGGACTCGCCGCCTTCAGCTTCGTCAAATAACCCGTATTGACCTCGGCCTTCAAACTGGTAAACGTTCCTCTCTCCTCGCCAAACTTCTTCCCCTTCTTCTCCTCGACCTCTTTGTCATCAGACATTTTGGCCGCATTATAAGTAGCATATCCCCTCGCAACCGTCTTCGGCGAAGCCGAAACAACCACATCCCTCATCAATCCATGCGACCCGTCAGGGTCGCTTGACAAATCCGGCACCTGCAACGTACGTGCCGACTCTGTCACCTCTCTCTTTTTCACCGGCGCCTTCTCCCATTCGCCACTCCACCACCGCAGCAGCTCATTAAAATACATCTCCGCATTATCCTTCACCTGCTGCCGTACCACCCACTGATTCTGAACCCTCCCCTTCAACAACCGATCATACTCCTCCCGCAGCTCCGCAGGCGGCTCGATCTCATACATAACATAATCACCCACATTCTCCAATACCATCAGCGACGTATTCCTCGTCACGATCCCATATCGCTTCCCCAAATGCTGTATCTCCAGTTTATTATCCTCATACCTCGTATCCAGCTCCGCAATCTTCTTCTGCGCCCAAAGCCTTTCCAAATCGACATCTATCGTTTTGGACTTATCGTAATCCAGCTTTATCGCCATCTCATTGACCACCTTCCCGCCATAACCAAAACACAATTCAATCCCCTTCTCCGGCTGATAACAAATCCCCGTCACCATAAAGCTCCCGCTCACCGGCGTAGGCGTCGACGGATAGCTCTCCTCCAATCCCTCCGAAGGCTTGACACCCATAAACTGCAAGGTCTGATAAAGCAGCTGATCCCGCCCCGCTCCAACCGAACCCGCATCCAGATTGATCAGCACGCCGCCCGACCGATTGGCAATAGATTCCAAAAATGGATAGTCCGTACCCGCCGAAGCCGCAATCGCATAAACAGGTCGTCCCCCCAGCTGCACCTGGTTGCTTCCATAATTCGAATGTCCATCGCTAAACAATAAAAATTCATCACAAACATATTTACGCAGATCCAACACCCCGAACTGAGTCCCCCCATCATAAACCGTCGCCTGCAGTTCCTTCTCCAACGCAGACCACTGCCCGTCCTTTACTGCAAACTGCTTAGCTTCCTGCACCGTATTGCTGAACCGGACCAGGCTCACCTCGACCTGCCGAAGCTTCGAAAAATAAGCCTCCAGCAGCGCCAATTCTTTCTTATGATCCCTTTTCAATCCGCTGAGCGAGGCATCCCAAAGCAGCGTGATATGATGCGGCGCCGGCTTCTCTATCTTTTGCTGCTGAGGAAAGACGTTGATCGCATAGAAATAATGATTCCCGGACTGCTGCATCAGTATAGAACCCAGCCCCGACTGCTGCGGAATCCGTACCTCGATCGACTTATCCGCCTGATAATTCTTCCACGACTTCGAAGCCGTCCAGGAATTCTGCCATTCTCCAAACTCCAGCCCCTCGCTTTCTTCGAATCGCGGCTTGCTGGCCCTTCCCAATACACTGATATGAATACTAAAGGCCTCCAATTCCCGCTGAAAAGCCAGCGGCAGATGATACCGCAAATCGGACTGACGCTCCCACCTGAGCTCCTCCTCATATCCGATCCGAACCGTCCTCGTCCCATTCCCAGTGATCGGATAGATCCGCGTGCGGAACAAATTTCCATCTACCTTCTCCAATATTCCCGGATCAATCCTCCGCCGCTCGGTATTCTCGAAGACCATCGTAGCCTTTTCCTTTTCTACCGGCACTGCCTCCCGCATATGTCCATTGATATCCAGGGCGTAGCTCGAAACGCTCGTCCCCTGCGGAAGCGGAAAATTCAACTCTCCTTCCAGCAAACGATTGCTGGTATTTTTGAACGTCATCGTCCAGGTCGTCCTCGCAACGGAGCCAGTGATCTTCACGTCCACATCCAGCTTCTGCAAGAAGACGGTCTCGCCGGACTCGCCATTGATTTTAATATTGGGGACCTGCGCCTGAGAAGACGCAGCAAAGAATAGGGCAATCAGCAAGCTGCCGGATAGTAATCGCATAGCTGTTATTTTCGAATAAGATGCCCGGAAGAAGAGAATTACATAAAGCCTTTTAAACAAAACAAAATCGACGTTTCAACAAAGCCCATCCACGCGCTGCCCGGTAATTTTGCCCTAAAAATTGATGGAAAACACCACCGTATTAGTAACAGGAGGCTCAGGCTTTATCGCCAGTCACTGCATCATCGCCCTGCTAAAAAAAGGCTATAAAGTAAAAGCATCCCTCCGATCATTCAACAGAATAGAAGAAGTGAAACAAATGTTAAAGACTGGCGGAGTCGGCAATTTCGATAACCTCTCCTTCGTACAGGCCGAGCTCTCGCAGGAAAGCCGGTGGCTGGAAGCCGCACGCGGCTGCACCTATATCATACATCCCGCCTCTCCGACACCCAACCCCGCAGCAAAACACGAAGACGAGTTTATCATACCCGCCGTAAACGGCGTATTGTTCGTCCTCCGAGCCGCCAAAGCGGCCGGTGTCAAACGCGTTGTCCTTACCTCCGCCTTTGGCGCAGTATGTTATGGTACCGACAAAAAGACGCCTTATACCGAAGAAGATTGGTCCGACCTTAACCAGAATTTACCGGCTTATCAAAAATCGAAAACGCTGTCCGAACAGGCAGCCTGGAACTATATAGCCAAAGAAGGCGCAGGCCTGGAGCTCTCCGCCATCAACCCCGTAGGAGTGCTTGGACCAGTGCTGGGACCAGACTATTCCCATTCGATTCAAGCAATCCATCAAATGCTCAACGGAACCATCAAGGGACTTGCAAAGATTCGAGCCCCCTATGTCGATGTACGCGACCTCGCAGACCTGCACCTCAAAGCCATGACGCATCCCGCTGCCGCCGGCCAGCGTTTCCTGGCAGCTGCTGGCAAGGCCATCTCTATGGTTGACATCGCCGATATCCTCCACAAGGGCCTGGGCGAACGGGCTGCAGCCGTACCCCGTAAAGAAATACCCAGCTGGCTGATCCGCACCATCGCCCTATTCAACCCAAAGCTCAAGCTCGTTGTTCCCCACCTTGGGCTCGTCAAAGAAGCAAGCCATGAGAAAGCCGCCCGCCTGCTGGACTGGCATCCGCGCAGCAACAAAGAAGCGGTTCTGGCTACCGGAAAGAGCCTGATTGAGCTTGGATTAGTTTAACTTTGCAAAAGATGTCGACAATAAAAGGACGCATATTCGTTTCCTGTAAGCGCGAAAAGCATTACAGCCGGGAGCTGATGCTGGACCAGCACGCACTGGTTTACGTTTATGCCGGAGACCTTGAAATATCCTACGCCGATCAGTCCCACCATTTCAAAACAGGCCAGACCGTCGTCATTCCACGCCATCAGCTGGCGCGCCTGATGAAAGTACCCGTCGACGGAGAACCTTTTCGCTCGGTCTCGATCGTGTTCCCTACAGAAATGCTGCACAGATTTTATTCTTCCAAACCGCCCAACCCCGCGGAAGAAAGATGGAAAGGACACATGGAAGTCGGCCCGCATCCCTTACTGGAAAACTTTTTTCAATCCCTCGTTCCTTATTTTGACCTGCAGGATGAGCTTCCTCCCGACCTGGCGGAGATTAAAATCAACGAGTGCCTTACCCTGCTGGATGCATATGCTCCAAAAGCCCGGCGAATTCTGGCAGCTTTACAGGAGCCGGGTAAGATTGACCTAGCCGAATTCATGGAACGCAATTTCATGTTCAACCTGCCGCTGGAGAAATTCGGCTACCTCACAGGAAGAAGCCTGACAACCTTCAAAAAAGACTTCAAGCATATCTTTCAAACTACTCCCGGACGCTGGCTGACAAGAAAACGCCTGGAGCGGGCGCATTATCAGATTGCCATTCAAAAACGAAAACCATCCGACGTATACCTCGACGCAGGCTTCGAAAACCTCGCCCACTTCTCCTACGCCTTTAAAAAACAGTACGGCTATAACGCCACCCAGACGCCCAATCAGCCAGGCCCAACGGCCCCTCTCCCGTAACCATCGCCGGCCGATCTTCCCCACAATGTTTGAATTATACAATGATCTGTTTCGTCGAATCAATGCCCGTCCATATGCGCGTTCTACCTTTGCCCCGATAAAAATCAGCATTTAATCAAAAGATGAAATTATGGAACTACAGGGAGCAGTAGCCCTCGTTACGGGGGCCTCGAGCGGCATTGGCGCCGCCACCGCACTGGCGCTGGCCGCCAAAGGAGCTAAAGTCGGACTTGCCGCAAGACGGACCGGGAGACTACAGGAATTACAGCAGAAAATCAATGAAATGGGAGGCGAAAGCCTGATTATTACCATGGACATTGTCAGCAAAGATTCCGTACAGAAAGGGATGGACCACCTGATCGACGCCTTTGGCAAGATCGATATCCTCGTGAACAACGCAGGCATCATGCTGGTGTCGGACGTCGAAAGGTTGAAGACAGAGGAATGGGAAAGAATGATCGACGTCAACATCAAAGGAGTACTCAATGTCACGGCCTCCGCACTAACACACCTGATGAAACAACAGTCGGGACACATCATCAATATATCCTCCATTGCAGGCAGAAAACTTTTCAAAGGATATAGCGTTTACTGCGCTACCAAACACGCCGTTTCCGCATTTTCCGATATTCTGCGCATGGAAATTGCCCCGTCACACAACATCAGGGTAACCAGCATTCAACCAGGCGCGGTAGAGACCGAGCTTAGCCAGCACACCACCGACGAAAAATACAAAGCCGGCATGCAGGCGAACAGAGGTCATATGACCTTTCTTGCTCCGGCAGAGATCGCAAACAGCATAATTTTTGTGCTGGAAGCTCCGAATCACGTCGATGTTTCGGAATTGTTTATCTTGCCGGCTGATCAGGCATGGTAGACAGTAACCACATATCTAAACACAGGGCGGGAAGGGAGACGATCGAACAGTTTTATAAGCAACGAACGCTCGCCCCCTCCTCCCCCTCCATTGAAAACACCGGTCAGTTCAACGTCTTTAGAAAAGAGGATATCGATCGGGAGCAATCACCTCCTCAATATGCCCGGCGCGATTTTTTCAAAATCGCGCTGATTAAGGGACACCATTTATTTCATTATTCGGATAAGACCCTGGAAGTATCAGGAGACACCCTGGTATTCTCCAACCCTGAAATACCCTACACTTTCGAATCTATTGCCGGGGAGCCGGGGGGATATTTTTGCATCTTCAGGGAAAGTTTCCTCAGCGAATATCTGAGAAACAGCTTCAGAGATTTGCCCATGTATCGGATTGGCGGCAGCCCTGCATTCATATTGGATACATCGGCTTCCGTCAAGATCTCCGCGATCTTCGAACGAATGCTCGAAGAAAACAATTCGGACTTCCGATTTAAGTACGACCTGATCCGTAATCACATCATGGAAGTCATGTACTCCGCGCTGAAGCTACAGCCATCGGATAAATTATACGTGACGGCCGACGCTAATACCAGGATTACCGGCGTATTCATGGAGCTGCTGGAAAGACAGTTTCCTGTAGAATCCGTTGACCGGCAGCTTACAATGAAAACTGCAAAAGACTTTGCACAGCAGTTGTCCATACACGTCAACCACTTGAATAGAGCTGTCAAAAATACCACGGGAAAGACTACTTCTCAAATTATATACGAACGCATCATCACAGAAGCCAAAACCCTGCTGAAACATACCGGCCTCAATGTCGCGGAAATTGGATTTTGCCTTGGCTTTGAAGACCCTACGCATTTCAACCATTTCTTCAGAAAGCAAGCCAACGCCAGGCCCATGGATTTTAGGTCCGGAACTGTATAATTCCTTTAACGTAATTTTGGCAATTCGAACATACGGACAGCCGGCCTTGCTTCGTTTTAACGCGTACATTCACGCCCAATCTCCTAAGAAGATCCTTCCATTCAAATCATATGGCGTTTTAAGTCTACTCGTAAATCCTTCATAATGGAACGCGCCCCCGCTCGCAGGAGAAACAATTTTCTCCTCGTCACCCTTATTCTCTTAGTCTCCATCTTATTGGAGCAATTCCTGCTAATCCGCCTGGTCCCCCAGCTGGGTCAGCTAGGAAGCGTACAACCCATGATCATCTTCCTGGACATCCCCCTTCGACTTCCGACCATCGACTGGCTGCCGGTAAGCATGATCTTCGTCTTTTTCTATCTGGTAGTGATCACACCCGAGCTCTCCCACTATCGCAACACCCCGGGACAATATTTCGGCCCCTCCCGCGGACAGCTGCTCCGCAGACAGGGCTGGGGCGTCTTCACCGCATGGTGGGTCCTGCTGATATTCATCGCCATGACAGGCGGCTTATATTATTTGATTGAAGAACAACTTCCCCGCGTGGTCCGTAACGGCATCGACTCCTTCGGTATCCGCGCCGACATAGCCTTACCTTATCCTTTAGAAGGCGTCCTGCATCTACACGGGGGAATGATCATGCTCGTTGCCCTGATACTCGGTGGACGTTTCCTCCTTCGGCAAGCCCGGCTGCCCTTACTTGCACAACCCATTACAGAAACAGTACCGCAAGCCGTCGAAGAACCGGCTCCACCCGTTTACACCCCAGCGCCCGCACCCGCACGTCCCACGCCCGAAATCCCCGCATACGCGACCGCATCCAACCGCGTCTGCACACACAAAGCCTACCTCCCTCCCGAACCCGTACCCGCCGTCGTCCGTCCCTGCGTCGTGAAAGGAGTCCTCGAGCCGTCATAGCACACCACGGCCCGGCCCCTAATTCCCTTGCCCGGGATCCTCGATATTCACGACCTCATAAGCCGACTGACCCTGATCATCCTGGATAGGTTGATAATAATCCCCATTGTACTGGAGATACGTCACCCCATCTGCATTGACCGTCGTGGCTCCATCCGGTAGATTATAAACGATAGCACCCGGCGGCGCCTTCACCACCTGGTATCCATTGTTAACCTGTACATAAAAGACGCCTCCATAATAGTAGAAGGTATCATCCCCCACCTGCTGCGAAACAGCATCCTGTGGCAACGAGGACACCACTGCCCCTATCGGCGGAGCCACCACCTTATATCCATTATCCTCAGGCTGATAGAACACCCCCTGATCATAACGATAATCGATATCGTTTAAAGCTACAATCGTCGCTCCCGCCGCCAGCCCCGTCAGGAAAAAGCCAAGCGGATGCCAGGTCGGCCCATATACATACGGCCTGTAAGGATGATAGTAGTAAGGACGGTAAGTATAGTAGTTGTGACCATTCCAGAAATGAGGGGGTCTGGTATATCCCGGACGATGCTGTCCCCAGCCAGGAGGACGGTGCCCCCCTGGCGGCGGCTGATAACCCGGTGGTCTCGTCGCCACCGGTGGTCTCGGATTTCCCGGAGGCCTGCCATCGGGCGGCCGTACCCCGCCCTGAGGACGCCCATTACCCGGAGGCCTGTTTACCACCGGAGGTCGCTGCGGAGCAGGCCTTACCCCTCCCGGCGGCGGCGTCCCCGGCCTGACAACAGGCCGTTGCACCACAGGCCGCTGTGGAGGCGGAGCCGGTCGCTGCGGCACGGGCCGCTGAACCACCGGTCTTTGCGGCGGCGGCGCTACCGGCCTCGCCGGTCTGGCCGGCGGCGGAGGTGGCGGTCGGCGCTCCTGCGCAACAACACCTACCCAGCTTAATAAAAGAGCGGCAAAAACAATCTTTCGCATAGTAAATGATTTTGTATGAACGGCTTTAACAGGCTTAAGGGCGGGCCAATGAATTTACGTTTTTTTTCTAGCTTTAGTCACATGAGAAAACTACTGCTAATCCTAACCGCCCTCCTATCCGGCGGCATCCTCGCAAAAGCCCAAAACGGCTACCAGCTTCCCCCCAAAGACATCGCCGACCTCCTCCTGGCCAAACCGACTCCCAGCGTCAGCATCGACCAAAAGGGAGAATGGCTCCTCTTCAGTCAACGCAATTCCTATCCCAATGTAGAAGAGCTCGCCCAACCCGAATTCCGCATAGCCGGCCTCCGCTTCAACCCGGACAACTTCGCCCTCAGCCGGCAAAATTTCATCAACGGCTTCAGCCTTAAAAATTTAAAGACCAGCAAGGAATATGCCATCACAGGCCTCCCTACCCCTCTGCTGGCAGGCAACATCAGCTGGAGCCCCGCCGAAGACAAGATCGCCTTCACCAACACGACATCCAAACAAGTCGACCTCTATGTCATCGACATCGCCACCCGGCACGCGGCGAAAGTTAACAAAGCCCCCCTTAACCTCATCACCGGCGGCGCCTACCAATGGGTCGACGACAAGACGCTCTTATATAAGATCGTCACAAAACCCTCCACGGCCGCTCCCAAAAAAGAATTGACACCCGCCGGGCCCGCCATCCAGGAAAACCTCGGCAAGGAAGCCCCCAGCGCCACTTTCGAAGACCTGATCAAGAGTCCTTACGACGAATCGATTTTCGACTTCTACGCCACCGCACAGCTCGTAAAGAATACCGCCGGCATCGAAACGCCCATCGGTAAACCCAGTATCTTTATCAACGTCAACCTTTCCCCGGATAAGAAATACATCCTCGAAAGAACAGCCCACCGCCCCTTCTCCTACCTCGTAACCGCCAACAGATTTACCTCCACGGTTACCGTCATCGACATAAACGGAACAAAACAAGAGACCATCGCCAATCTTCCCTCCGGCGAAAATTCCCCACGCGGCTTCGATAACGTACAAAACACCACCCGTAATTACGACTGGCGCGACGACCGCCCCGCTACCCTCACCTGGTATGCCCCGCTCGACAGTGGTCTTATGCGCAAAAAACAAGACTACCACGACGCTATATACACACAGGACGCTCCTTTCACAACCGCCGGCAAAGAGCTCTTGAAAACAAAGCTCCGCATCCAGCGTATCATCTGGGGCAACGACACCACCGCGCTCGTTTTCGAAGTCCTTCGCAGCAAACAGCTCGAACGCATCTCGAGATTGAACCCCCAAACAGGTGAAACTACCCTGCTCCTCGAACGAAACACCACGGACGCCTACAGCGACCCCGGCCAGCCCGTACTAACCCGAAACCAATACGGACAGGAAGTGCTCGAAATTATCGATAACGGAAAACAGCTCCTCCTCAATAACATTACCGGCAGCTCCGCCAAAGGAGACCTGCCCTTCCTTGCGAAATTCAACCTCATCACCCGCCAGAACGAAGTCATCTGGCGCTGCCCCGAAGGACAGTTCGAATACGTGAGCGAAGTCCTGAGCCCCACTACATTCCTCACCCGAAAAGAAACCCACGACCAGGTCCCCAATTACTACATCCGTAAAATCAGCGGCGGAGCCACCGCGATCACCGCCTTCACCAATCCCTATCCCCAGCTCGAAGGCGTAACCAAACAAAAGGTCTCCTACAAACGCGCCGACGGAGTCGACCTCACCGGCGACCTCTACCTCCCCAAAAACTTTACCCCGAAAAAAGACAGCCCGCTGCCCGTAATCATCTGGGCCTACCCCCGCGAATTCAACTCCGCAGCCGACGCCGCTCAGGTCCGCGGCAGCAAAGATAAATTCACCGTCCTCGGCTGGGGCTCACCGGTATTCTGGGTCACCCAGGGCTACGCCATCCTCGACAACGCCGAAATGCCCATCGTCTCCACCGACAGCACGAAAAAACCCAACGACGACTTCGTCCATCAATTGACCATGAACGCCGAAGCCGCTATCAACAAACTCTCCGAGCTCGGCGTAGGCGACCCCAACCGCGTCGCCGTCGGCGGCCATAGCTACGGCGCATTCATGACGGCCAACCTCCTCGCGCACACAAAACTCTTCAAGGCCGGCATCGCCCGCAGCGGCGCCTATAACCGCACGCTCACTCCCTTCGGTTTCCAAAACGAAGACCGCAGCTACTGGCAAGACCCCAAGCTGTACTTCGATATGAGCCCATTCAATTTCGCCAATCAGATCACCACACCCTTGCTCCTCGTCCACGGTGAGATGGACGACAACTCCGGCACCTTCCCCATCCAAAGCGAAAGAATGTACAACGCCATCAAAGGACACGGCGGCACAGTACGCTATGTAGTACTACCCTACGAAGCACACGGCTATCGCGGCAAGGAAAATCTGCTGCATTTACTGTACGAAGAGAACGCCTGGCTGGATAAATACGTAAAGAACCCATCTAAAACCAAAACTACCTCCGGCAGCGCCGACAAGCGCGCATTCTAAAATTTACCACTTTCGGGGTATTGAATATAATCACAATGTGAGGCATCTTTGCATTCCCTACACCTGAGCAATCTAACCAATTAAAAACTACAACATGAAAAGATTGCTATCTCTCCTTGCAACCTTTGCCCTCGCATCGACCCTCATCGCACAACCCTGGATTGCCAAACATGGCCTCACCGCTGCCCAGTATCAAAAAGCCTTCGACGACCTATCCAAACAAGGCTACTATCCAAAGATGGTTACCGGCTACAGCCTGAACAACCAGGCCAACTACGCCGCCCTCTGGCAAAAGACCAACATCCCTGCTTCGGAATTTCACCACGGCCTCACCGCCGCACAATACCAAAGCACCTTCGACGACCTGAATAAAAAAGGCTATCGTCTCGTCTACGTACAGGGCTTTACCGTCGGCAGCACTCCTTACTTCAACGGCATCTGGCAAAAGACCGGCGGCCCCGCAATGATCGCGCGGCACAACCTGACGGCACAGCAATACCAGCAGGTCTTCGATCAAAACAAGAACTATAAGCCGAAGATCATCTCAGCCTACACCGTCAACGGCACCCCCTATTTCGACGGCATCTGGGAACAAACCAGCAGCCCCGCCTGGGTCGCCCGCCACAACCTGACCGCACAGCAATACCAGGATAACTTCACCCAGTTCATGAACCAGGGTTACAAGCTGACCTGCGTCACCGGTTATACCAACGGCGGACAAGCTGCCTACGCCGCCATCTGGGAGAAAGTCTCCTCTCCCATGTGGGCCGCCCGCCACGGTATCCTACTGAATTTCTATCAATACGAATTCGATAATTATTACGATCAGGGCTATACGCCGCAATTCCTCACCGGCTACAACGTAGGCAACAGCGTCCAGTTCGCCGGCATCTGGAACAACCCCAATATCAGCGCCGCCGACATGTACCGCATCGATACCAGCATCAATAATTACATGAAACGGAACAAGGTCCCCGGACTCTGCGTCGCCTTCTGCAAGAACGACAAGCTGGTCTTCTCCAAAGGCTATGGTAACGCCGTAAAAGAAACCGGCGAACCCGCCAGCCCCGACCACCGCTGGCGCATCGCCAGCGTCAGCAAACCCATGACCTCCCTGGGCATCATGAAGCTCTTTGCAAGCGGCAAGCTGAAGCTAAGTGACAAGGTCTTCGGCCCCGGCGGTATCCTCTCCAATTTTACCGTCCCCAATAACAACAGCCTCGCAAAAGACATCACTGTCAGCCACCTGCTGCACCACACCTCGGGTTTTCAGAACGCCAAGGGTGACCCCGCCTTCATACACTACGAGATGACCATCGACCAGATCATCCAGTGGGAGCTGAATAATGAAATCATTACCAAAGCGCCCGGTAGCAGCCCGCTCTATCTCAACTTCGGTTATATTCTCCTGGCCCGCATCATCGAAAAGCTCGACGGCGGCCCCTCCTACGAGAAATTTGTCCAGCAGCAGGTCTTTGCTCCCTGCGGCGTAACCGGCATGCAGATCGGCAAGAACGACCTGTCCCAGCGCCTGCCCAATGAAGTACAGTATTATGGCAGCAGCGCCGGCGGCAACCCCTACGGCCTCCACCTCGACCGCATGGCCGGCAACGGCGGCTGGATCGCCAGCGCCCCCGACCTGGCCCGCGTGCTGGTTCACATCAACGGCAACCACGGCGTAGCCGATATTCTCCCCAAAGCCCAGATGGACTCCCTGACCGAGACCACCCCCAATTCCAATGGCTACGGCTGCGGTTTTGTCGTCTGGGGCGGAGGCGCCAAAGGCCATAACGGCGCCATGGACGGCACCAACGCCCTGCTTCACGACGCCGGCGACGGCGGCGGCTGGACCGTCGTCCTGAACACCAGGGCCGAGCAGGACACCTTCGCCTGGACCCTGGACAGCATCCTTGGCAATCTGTACAAGACAATCAGCTGGCCGAACTACGACCTGTTCTAACACCGCCAAAAAAATCATAACACAGACGTAACGGTCAGGCGCTAAGCCTGACCGTTTTTTCATTAGATTTGTTCCCCAATCCTTGTATAACCTCTCTCTCCAATCCTAAGCAAACCTCCCCAACCTACTAGCCTAACCATTACCATCACCAAAAAGCTTTTTTGAATGAGAAAACTTTACGCATTTCTATTGCCCGCCCTTTTCCTACTGCTGCCGGCACTTAGCCACGCGCAGACTACCGCCACCATCAAGTGGGATTTTGGCACAGCCGCTTCTACGGTTACGGAAGCGCCCGCCATTACCAGCACTGTGCCTTCAGGACTCGCCGTCCCGACCGTGTCCCAGCACAACAATAACGGGACCACACAGATGGTGACTACGTCTTCGGTTTCCGGCCCCATCCCTCCTTTCAGCGGCAGCGCCAATGCAGGGGCCGCCGCAAGAACAGGAGCCTTCAGTGACCTCACCGGAGGAAGCGCATACTTCGAATTCACCCTGACCCCCGGCGCTGCTCAGTCGATCACCGTTACAGAAATCGACTTCGGCAGCCGTTCCACCGGTACCGGTCCGGTCAGCTATAATATTCGAACCAGCCTCGATGCATTTGCAACTCCCATCACCGGTTCGATGCTGGCTAACAGCACCTGGGCGATGATGACAAATGCGGCTAACCTCGCAGGCGCAACCGGCCAGGCAATCACCATTCGCATTTATGGCTACGGCGGCACCGGCTCACCCGCTGCAGGAACAGCCAACTGGCGCATCGACGATATCGCCGTTACGGTAAGCGTTTCCGGCTCCGCCGGCCCGCAGCCCACCGTCAACATCAGCGGCTCACCAACCGCCTTTTCCACATTTATCGGTACGGCCTCCGCGTCCCAATCCGTCAGCATCAGTGGTACCAATCTTACAAACGATATCACTGTAACCGCTCCCGCAGGCTTCGAAATATCGCTGGATAACAGCACCTTCGCTCCAACACAAACCCTGACAGCCTCCAGCGGAACCGTAGCCGCCACCCCCGTCTTCGCCCGTATCAGCGCTTCAACGCCCCTGGGCCCCGTTTCCGGTAACCTCACGGCTTCTTCCTCAGGCGCCACCAATGCAACGGTTCTTCTCTCCGGAACGGTCAACGCCACGGTTGTTTCACCCACAGGACTGACCGCAACCGCAGCCTCCGCGCACGCAATCAACCTCACGGCTACGGCAAACGCCAATGGAGATAACATTCTTATTGCATACAATACCACCGCCACTTTCGGAACTCCTTCGGGAACACTCACAGCCGGCGCTTCCATCAGCGGCGGAGGCACGGTAATCTATAATGGACCGGCAGCAGGTCTGCCCTTCCAGCAAACCGGTCTGAAAGCCAGCACCAAATACTTTTATACCGCCTGGTCGGTCGACGGCTCCAACAGCTATTCCACCGCCATCAGCGCCAACGCCACGACGGACAATCCCGCAGCGGCCCTCATCAAGATCAACCAGGTCTACGGCGGCGGCGGCAACAGCGGAGCTCAATACAATAATGACTTTATTGAACTGTTCAGCGACGCGGATACGGCCGTCGATCTCACCGGCTGGTCGGTGCAATACGCCAGCGCCAAAGGCACATCTTGGCAGGTAACGCCGCTCAGCGGCACCATCGCTCCGCATAGCTTCTTCCTCATCCAGGAAGGGGCAGGAGCCAGCTCTCCCCAGGCGCTTCCTACACCCGATCTCATACCGCCCACGCTGATCGCCATGGCCGCAGCGTCAGGAAAAGTCGTCCTGGTTCACTCTACCGTCGCACAAACCGGTAATAACCCCAGCAGCGACCCCGTCGTCGATAAGGTCGGCTATGGCGATACCGATGGTTTTGAAGGAACAGCCCCCGCTGGCACGTTGAGCAATACCACCTCCGCCGTCCGCAAGGTCGATGGAGCGGATACTGACGACAACCTGGGTGACTTCCAGGTGCTGACACCGCCCAATCCGCGCAACAGCACCTATACGATCACACCCCCCACGCTCTCGACCATCACTCCGCCAAACGGCAGAACAGACGTCCCCGTCAACTACCAGCCCTTCGCTACCTTCAGCAAGCTTATCGTCAAGGGAACCGGAAACATAACCCTGACCGCCGACGGCGGATCGACAACGACCATCGACGTCAATGACGCGAGCATCGTCATCAGCGGCAACAAACTTACCATCACTGCTCCCCTCGCCGGCAATACCACCTATCACGTCGCCATCGACGCCGGCACAGTCAAGGACGTATACGGCAATAGTTTCGCCGGTCTGTCATCAGCTAGCTGGAGCTTCACCACCTTCAATACAACAGCTTCCATCGTCCCCGACTACACCAACGACTTCGAAAACTGTAACGGCGTCGGCCTCCTGCCCGGCGGCTTTATCCAATACAGCGTCATCGGAGCCCAGGTATGGGATTGTACGACCTTCGGCCGCGACCCGGCAGCACCCGCCGGTACCGTCGCACACGGAGCCGCCGTACAGATCAATGGCTTTGCCAACAACGTCAACAACGTCAACCAGGACTGGCTCATCTCACCCCGGTTCAATCTCACCACAACACCGGGTCAGTACGCGCTCCTCGATTTCTGGAGCCGCAGCGCCTTCACCGGCAGCCAGCTTCAGCTGAAAATATCTTCCAACTACTCCGGCACCGGCGACCCCAACCTCGCCGACTGGACCGACCTCAACGGTCGCTTCCCCAGCAGCGGGTCGAACGTCTGGGCCCTGTCGGATAGCATCAACCTGACAGCCTTTAACCACGACAACGTCTATATAGCATTCGTCTATACCTCCACTACCGACGACGGCGCACGCTGGACGCTCGACGATATCAAAGTCTATTTCTCCACCACGCCGCCGCCGCCGACCCTGACCATCAGCTCCAACAGCGCCGAATTCGGATATGCCGCTGTCGGCACCACGGTCGATAAGAAGATCACCGTCCTCGGAAACGACCTGACCACCGACATCAAAGTCGTCGTGGCAAATGGCGCTAACTTCCAGGTCTCAACCGACAGCGTGAATTTCAGCAACAGCATCGTCATCGGCAAAGACACGGCCAATAACAAGACCGAACCCGTCTTTATCCGCTTCACGCCTACCGTTGCCAATACCCAGTCCTTCGACTCGCTGAAGGTCTACATCGGAGCCGATGCTACTCCTGATACGTCGATTACCGTCAACGTAAAGGGCAACAGCATCTCCCCGGCCTCCACTCTCAACATCGTCAACTGGAACATGGAATGGTTCGCTACGGGCGAAGCCGGCTTCGGTCCCCCCGACAAGGACCTGCAGAAAGCCAACGCCAAGACCGTTCTGCAAAACCTAAAGGCCGACCTCTTCGTCCTCGAAGAAGTCGTCAACGTCGATGC
>JAFDYG010000027.1 GCA_018267545.1 Bacteroidota bacterium | reverse complement strand
TGTTTATCCTTGCTTACCTCCAGCTCCGCATAGGATCCCTCCGCATAGCACCTCCCGTCGATCAGCACCGCAATCCTGTCCGAAGTCGCCCTGACGCAATGCATATCGTGCGAGATGATAATGGAAGCCGAATGATACTTCTTCCGAATCTCCACGATCAACGAGCTGATCTCCCGGCCCGTAACCGGGTCCAGTCCCGTCGTAGGCTCGTCGTACAATATAATCTCGGGCTTCAGGATCAGCGTCCTGGCCAGCGCAATACGCTTCCGCATACCACCCGACAGCTCCTCCGGCATCATATCCACCGTATGGGCCAGCCCCACATTTTCCAGCACTTCCATCACCTGTTCATTCATCTCCTCCTGGGTCATCGCTATCCAGTGCCTGCGAAGCGGAAATTCGAGATTGGCCCGCACCGTCATGGAATCGTATAATGCATTGCTTTGAAACAAAAACCCAACCTTTGCCCTTATCCTGTCCAGCTCCTCGTGATCCAGCTCCGGCACATTCTTGCCCAAAACCACGACCGAACCGCTGTCCGGCCTGAGCAATCCAATGATGCACTTGATCAGCACCGACTTGCCCACCCCTGATTTTCCGAGCACGACCACATTCTCTTCCCTGCCCACCTTGAGACTGAAATCGTTCAGCACCACGTTGGCGCCAAATCGCTTGCATAAATGTTCGATCACGATAACCGGCGATAATGGATCATATGGTAACAAGTCGGACATGACAGTCAATTCAGACCGAACAGGTCCGTAACCTGGACCACGATCAGGTCGATGATGAAAATGAGAATAGATGCCGTCACCACAGCCGAATTGGCCGCACGGCCCACACCTTCCGTGCCCTTGGTGGAATTATATCCCTTATAGCTCCCCACGACCCCGACGGCAAATCCAAAAAAGAATGTCTTTAAGAACGCCGGTACGACGTCCCCAAAGCTCAGGTTATCGATAATCTGTCGGAAGAAGAGATCGACGCTCGTCGTCGACCGGATATTGACGCCGATAAATGCGCCGAAAAGAGAAATGCCATCTCCCAGGACCACCAGCACAGGCAGCATCAGCGTAGAAGCCGTAACCCTCGTAACGACAAGATATTTGAAGGGATTCGTGCCGCTCACCTCCATAGCATCGATCTGCTCGGTCACCTTCATCGAGCCCAGCTCCGCACCCATACTGCTCGCAATCTTCCCGGCGAAAATCAACGCCGTAATCACCGGCCCTATCTCCCTCACGATAGCAATCCCCACCATCGCCGGCAGCTGCGACTCCACCCCATAATCGACCAGGGATGGCCTAAGCTGCATCGTCAGCACCAGTCCCATGATAAAACCCGTAAGCCCCACCAGCGGAAAAGAATTGACGC
>JAFDYG010000279.1 GCA_018267545.1 Bacteroidota bacterium | reverse complement strand
TGTGACTACTGGGTCCTGGACTATAACCTGGAGAAAGCCAAAGTACAATTCCGCCAGGCCGACAGCATGCTCCGCTGCTTCGAATACTGGATGGGCCCCTACCCCTTCTATGAAGACGGCTACAAGCTCGTCGAAGCTCCCCATCTCGGCATGGAACACCAAAGCAACGTCGCCTATGGCAACCACTTCGCCAACGGCTACCTCGGCCGCGACCTCTCCGGCACAGGCTGGGGCGACCGCTGGGACTTCATCATCGTCCACGAGTCCGGTCACGAATGGTTCGGAAATAATATCACCGACAAAGATGCCGCCGACATGTGGGTACACGAAGGCTTCACCAACTACACCGAAACCCTCTACACCTCCTGGCTCTACGGCACCGAAGCAGGCAACGACTACTGCATCGGAACCCGCAAAAACATCACCAACGACCGCCAGATTATCGGCGTCTACGGCGTCAACAAAGAAGGCTCCGGTGACATGTACTATAAAGGAGGAAACATGCTCCACATGATCCGCCAGATCATGGGCGACTCCGTCTTCCGCAATACCCTCCGCGGCCTCAGCAAAACCTTCTACCACAAAACCGTCACCACACAAGAAATCGAACAATACATCAGCCAGCAGGCCGGCCGCGACCTCTCCAAGGTCTTCGACCAATACCTCCGCAGCACCAGGATCCCAACCCTGGCCTACCAATCCAGTGGCAACATGATCAGCTACCGCTGGACGAATTGCGTCCCCGGCTTCAACATGCCCGTCAAGGTCTTCATCGGCGGCCAGGCCGAACACTGGATCTACCCCACCACCGAATGGCAGACCCTACCCGCCTCCACCGGCGGCTCCGCCCAGCCCACAGGCTCCCCCACCGTAGCCTCCGCCGCAGCCCAACCCACCGGCGGACGCCCCCGCCCACAAGGCAACGGCCCCGGCATCCTCACCGTCGGCGCAACCGGCAACGGCACAGCCGGAGACATCAACTTCTCCGTCAACCGCAACTTCTACATCGTCGTAAAAAAACAGGGATAATTATCGCGGCCTAACCGCCGCCAAATCTTCGGCCCCGGGAACCTCCCGGGGCTTTTTATTTACTCTCCACCAGAAAGCGTCCCCACAGGCTGAGCAGCCCGTGTCTGATTAGCCTCATCCATCACCCTTCCCGCACCCACAAAGTGCTTATCATAATACCCATCATTCATATCGCTAATCATCACGCCCGAAACAGACGCATGTACAAACTTATTATTCCTCAGATAAACCCCCACATGCGTAACCGCCCTCTTCTTCCCCAACGTATGAAAGAAAACCAAATCCCCCTCCTGCAAATCCCCCCTCGAAATATGATGCGAAGCATCATACTGCTCCTTCGACGTCCTCGGCAACGAACCCACGCAATAAACCGACGACATCAATAAAAAAGCAAACGCAGAACAATCAATCCCATCCTTCGTCGTCCCACCATAATGATACGGCGTACCATACCAATAATCCATAAAGCTCAGCAGCTTCGGATTATCCAATTCCTCCACCGACGCATTCATCAAAATCGCATACTTGAACTGCAGCGCCGAATAATTCTCGATAGCCCCCGAAGATCGATCGGTATAAGGAGCCGCAGCCTTCGTCGGCACAGCAACCGAACTCCGCGACTTGTCAGTCCGCGCATCAGGAGTCGTCGAAATATTGGTGATAAACTGGATCGATCCGTCCGTAGTGGTATTAGACGTTGATTTTGAGGCAGATGGCTTCGTAGCAGCAGGCTTGAAAGTACTACAGCTCGTAAGCAGGCAAAGTGCGACGGATGTTATGGGTATGATTGTTTTCAACATATTTTCCACTTGTGAGGATATTGGCATAGCAAAAATAGCAATTATTCGGCCAATTTTGCATTAAAGTGCCGTTAGAATATAGGTCACCGTAGTGGTATATGTGCCGGAAGGCTTGGAAATAAGCGTAGCCGCATTAGCCCCCGAAATAGAATATTGAACCCCCACCGTCTGCCCAATAGCCGCCGGTTGCGAAGCAGCCGTAATCGTCTGAACAGAAGTCGATAGCGCCTTGGAAACCAGCACCGACTGCCCCGCCACATTCCCCACCGAAACAATCCCCACAGGAACCGTATTACTCCCATTCACAAACGAAGCCGAAGAAGCCTGAACCCCCAACGTCCACGGAGACGTACT
>JAFDYG010000278.1 GCA_018267545.1 Bacteroidota bacterium | reverse complement strand
CACCATTGAGCAGTGATTTTATTAGTGTGTGGATATTCAGGACATTAATCCTATTTTAATTGCCGGAGGGCAAGGCTGGCAAAATTTTGGCGTTTTAACCAGCAGGTATCCAATTTTAAAACACACATTATGAAAAAACTGTTAATGTTTTTGCTTGTTGTAGCAGGAAGCTTCTTTGCTACATCGGCTTATTCGCAGGTACATGTGGATGTCAATTTCGAGAAGGATTATCCCGGGTATACTTATTATACCTATCCGAAATGGCATGGACATTACAAGGATAAGGAGTATTATGCTCACTACAAGGGCCGGTTTGAAAAGGAGCATAAATCGTATTTCCATGGACACGATTTCGATCATGATCGTTGGGACCGTGACCATCACAGGAAGCATTAATTTTTTTCGAACCAAGAACGATTGGGCAGAGCCCGATTTGAAAGTTAATGGCCCGTCTCTTTTTGAGACGGGTTTTTTATGTTTGATAGTTTGGCATAGTTTTTTTTAGATAGTCTTAACAAGCATCGATTAAATTTTAGGGCTTGTGAAGGTTCTTAGATATGGAACTTTTCATCTCCTAACAAAAACATCAAGTATGAAAAAGTTATTAATTGCAACCATGATTATAGCCGGAAGCTTTATTAGTACTTCCGCTTTCTCCCAGGTTCATGTATCTGTAAATTTTGAAAGGGATTATCCCGGGTATACGTACTATACTTACCCTGCATGGCATGGTCACTATCGTGACCGGGTTTATTATGAGCACTATCATCGTTCGTTTGAAAGACGTCACCGGGCTTATTTCCGTGGACGGGCTTTTGATCACGAGCGTTTTGAAAGGGAGCAGCACTGGAGGGATCGCGGTCGCCACTAAGGAATGGATTAGTTAGCATATGAGGCCCACCTGGCGGTGGGCCTTTTTATTTTTTGACCGATCGTTAGATAGGTGTGACCGTTGGGTGAAATGGGGAATTTGACTTGATTTGGGAGGGGTATGTTTGTGTGGTATTAGAAACGCAGTATATGAGAGGTGCAGAAACGGATTCTAATCAACCCTAGTAAGTTGTAAGGAGATAGATAGTAGATAGAAAAAAGAGAGGCCGCCTGTTTCTACAGGCGGCCTAATTATTATGAAAAAAGCGTAGTGTTTCTGCTTCTTAGATGTGGGACTCGATCTTCTTTACGAAGTTGGCTTTTGGCTGAGCGCCTACCAGCTTGTCTACTACCTTACCGTCCTTGATAAAGAGGATGGCGGGGATGCTGGTGATACCATAGTTAATGGAAAGCTGGGGATTGTGGTCCACATTTACCTTACCTATATTGATTTTACCATCGTATTCTTTGGAAAGTTCTTCGATAACGGGTCCGATTGCGCGACAGGGTCCGCACCATTCTGCCCAAAAGTCTACTACAGTCAATTTATCGGAAGAGATAACCTTCTCCTGGAAGTTGGTGTCAGTTAATTCTAAAGCCATAATTCTTGTTTTTTATGTGATTGGTGTGTTTTTTACGATACAAATGTCAACCAATTTTGTGAACTTTTTCGTCGTTTTCCCGACAGTGTGTTGTGGCTGGCGGGAGCGCCGCACTGGGCGGCGGTTTCGGGCGGTTGGTTCGGGTTGGTTTTCATTTCGGACTAAACGTTCCAAATGTGTGCCAAAGGTGGGGCGGCCCGGTTCAGGGGGCGCCGGGGGGCAGGGTCTGCCGGTTTGGCGGGGTTTGAGTTAGGCGGTGACGATCTGGACTTCCAGTTCGGGTTTGCCGTCCAGGAAAGCGGACATTTCGTCATTCATTTCGAAGCCGGTTCCCATTGTGTATAAACATACCCGGGATTGGCTCTTGGATTCTACTATGTTGAATTTCAGGCCGGACTTGCCGGGGTACTTTTTGATATTGGTCTCTATGAAGTCGACCAGCTCCTGGCTGATGAAGCGGGCTTCGATGTCCATGATCAGCTGTTTGGTGAAGATCGGCTTGATGCTTTCGAGGAGCATCATTTTATCGATTTTGAACTCGAACTGGGGGGTATTGAAGCGTTGTTTGAAGCTGCCCATGAGGAAGAGATTTTTACCCTTTTCGAGATAGTTCGAGTAGCGGGCGTAGTCTTCGCTCCAGAGCATAAATTCAGCTTTACCCGTATAGTCTTCGATGGTGAGGGCTCCGAATTGTTTCCCTGTCTTGCTGACGCGGTGCTGGGCGTCTACGACCAGGCCGGCGAGGCGGATGGTTTTGCCGGGGTTGCCCTGCAGGGTTACGGCATCCTTTATTTCATTGTATTCGCCCAGCTGGGTAATACCGTAATGGGAAATCTCGAACTTGAAGTGGTCGAGGGGGTGGCCGCTCATGAACATCCCGGTGACGTCTTTTTCGTGGTCGAGGAGTTCGGTCAGCGACCAGGGCTCGCAGTTGGGTATTTTTGGCGTGGCGATTTCGGGCATTACCAGGTCGCCGAAGAGGCTGTTGCTGGTTTGGTTCGAGTTGGTCTGGTAGACGTTGCCGAATTTGATGATCTTTTCCAGGCCGGTGGAGGTATCGCCCGGTGGCATGAAGAAATACTGCGCCCGGTGGAATTCGGTGAAGCAGTCGAAGGCGCCGGCGTAGGTGAGACTTTCCAGGGTCTTTTTGTTGACCGCCCGTTGATTGATCCGTTTGATCAGGTCGAACATGGAGGTATAGTTGCCGTTTTTGTGGCGTTCTTCGATGAGGGTTTCGACGGCTGCTTCGCCGACGCCTTTGAGACCGCCGAGACCGACGCGGATGTGGCCGTGCTGGTTTACCGCGAAGCCTTTGCGGGATTCGTTGATGTCGGGGCCGAGTACTTTTAGTCCCATCCGTTTGCATTCCTCCATAAAGAAGGTGATCTTTTCGATGCTGCCGGCGTGGTTCAGGACGGCGGCCATATATTCGGAGGGGTAGTGTGCTTTTAGATAGGCTGTCTGGTAGGCCACGAAGGCGT
>JAFDYG010000277.1 GCA_018267545.1 Bacteroidota bacterium | reverse complement strand
CAAGAACGTTGTGACCCTGAATATTATCAAGCGTTCGGGCGAAAATCTGATCGAAACTTCGGAAGACGTAAATGCCGCCGTCGATGAGATGCGAAAAAATCTGCCGAAAGATCTTACGGTAGTCATCACCGGTGATCTCAGCACAAAAACCCGTACCTCTTTCGACGACCTCGTAAACTCGATTATCATTGGCTTTATCTTAGTATTGATCATCCTGATGTTCTTCATGGGAGTGGTAAATGCCTTCTTCGTGGCACTCTCCGTACCACTGAGCATGTTCGTAGCCTTCGTTTTCTTGCCAGCGGCGGACCTGATCATCGGTACTCACGTCACTCTGAACTTTATCGTGCTATTCGCCCTGCTCTTCGGCCTTGGTATCATCGTCGACGATGCCATCGTGGTCATCGAGAATACCCATCGCATTTTCACTCAGGGAAAAGGAAAAATATCGGCACAGACTTCTGCCATGATGGCGGCAGGAGAAGTCTTTGTTCCGGTCTTTGCCGGTACGGTCACAACTCTGGCGCCCTTCTTCCCGCTGCTCTTCTGGCCTGGTATCATCGGTAAGTTCATGGTCTATCTCCCTGCCATGCTCATCTTCACCCTGACGGCTTCACTCGTGGTTGCCTTCATCATGAACCCCGTATTTGCAGTTGACTTTATGAACCATCCAGAAGAAGAAGGAAAGAAGTCTCGTACGGCAATATTCAAAAAACCTGGATTGTGGATTGCGGTCGGACTGGGTATTCTCCTGGACCTTGCGGGCTTTACCTTCCTGGGCAACCTCTTGCTGCTTATAGTCATTCTGGTTATCCTGAATGCCTTTGTCTTTGACCCGATGATTCATTCTTTCCAGAATAGGATACTGCCCTGGATCATGGGACACTACGAAAGCCTGCTCAAATGGGTGTTGAAAGGCTGGAGGCCAGCTTGGATGCTGGTTGGAACCTTCGTTCTCCTGATCTTTTCGTTTATATTTTTTGGTATAAGAAATGTTCAGGTGGTTTTCTTTCCCAAAGGCGACCCCAACCAGATCTACGTATATCTTAAATTACCTGTGGGTACCAACGTAGACTACACCGACTCTGTGACAAAGGTATTGGAAGGCAAAGTGTATAATGTACTGGGTATGCAGGATGGGAAAAAGAACCCGGTAGTTGAAAGCGTAATCACCAATATAGCGATCGGCGCCAACGACCCTTCCAGCGGTGATCAGAGTACTCACCCTGAACTAGGCCGTATCCAGGTTTCCTTTGTTGAATACGCCAAACGTAACGGAGTAGTCACGGCCAAATACCTTGACTCCATCCGCCACGTAATGAAAGGTATTCCCGGTGCTGAAATCACCGTCGATCAGGAACAAGGCGGCCCGCCAACCGACCCGCCCATCAATATCGAAATTGCTAGCGAAGACTTCGACGATCTCATAAAGACATCAGTCGGACTTAAAAACTACCTCGATTCTCTCCAAACCCCCGGTGTGGAAGAGCTGAAGATGGATATCGACCTAACCAATCCCGAAATAACATTAACGGTTGACCGCCAGAGAGCCATGATCGAAGGCGTCAGCTCAGCGCAGATCGGCCAGCAGTTGCGGACGGCACTGTTTGGCAAAGAATCATCGAAGATTAAGGAAGGAAAAGAAGAATACAAGATTCAAATCCGCAACCTGGCCGTTCAGCGCAAGAACCTATCCGACCTGTTGAACATGAACGTGACCTTCCGGGATATGGCATCCGGAGGAGCCATTAAGAATGTACCGATCAGCTCCCTGGTAAAAGTAGACTATACCAGTACTTTGGGTAGCGTCAAGCGGAAGAACCAAAAGCGCGTCATCACTCTCAAATCGAACGTGCTCAATGGTTATACGCCCACGGCGGTCAATCAGCAACTGGCAAAGGCGATCGCAGAGTTTAGCCGGAAGAATCCTGAAGGTGTCAGCATCAAACAAACCGGGGAAGGCGAGCAACAGGCCGAGACCGGAGCCTTTCTCCTGAAAGCTCTCGTGATAGCATTAGCCGTCATATTGATAGTCCTGGTGGTACAGTTCAACTCTGTAAGCAAATCGGTGATCATCCTGACGGAAATCCTGTTCAGTGTCATCGGTGTAATCCTGGGTTTTGCCGCCACCAAGATGGAAGTATCGGTTATCATGACCGGCCTGGGTATCGTCGGCCTGGCAGGTATCGTGGTAAAGAATGGTATTCTTGTGATCGAGTTCGCGGACGAACTCCGCAGCCGCGGCATGAAGACTCGCGAAGCCGTTATCGAGGCCGGTAAAACCCGCATTATACCAGTATTGCTGACTGCAATGGCTGCCATTCTAGCCCTGATACCTCTGGCCGTTGGCTTCAATATCAACTTCGTCACCCTGCTTTCCGATTTGAACCCGCATATCTACTTCGGTGGTGACAACGCGGTCTTCTGGAAGCCGCTGTCCTGGACCATCATCTTCGGTTTGGCGTTTGCTTTCTTCATGACGCTGTTCATGGTGCCGAGCATGTATTTGATCGCCGAAAGATTAAGGAGGCCTATGCGTCGCCACTGGTTCGGAAAATGGGTATCTTTCCTGGGCATCCCACCCTTTACTATTTTCTTCCTGCTGATGATGTTTATAAGTATTCTGCGGCATCGTAGTGAAGTAAACAGGAGATATAGAAGATTGAACGGCAAACGCGGCGCCGACGAAACTTGGATCAGAAGCTGGTTCTAATAGTCGGTTTCCGCTCATAAAATTTCTATGAGCGGAAACCTCTACTACTTTAACTTGTAGAAAAATTAAACCTATGCGCAACAATCACGAGATTGACTACAAAATATTCGGCGAAGAGCTCCAGTTCGTCGAGATAGAGCTGGACCCGGGTGAAACCGTCATCGGCGAACCCGGCGGCTTTATGATGATGGACGACGGCATCCAGATGCAGACCCTCTTTGGAGACGGCTCCGCAGCCTCCCAGCAGGGCGGCCTCCTCAGCAAGCTGATGAACGCCGGCAAGCGCGTCCTGGTAGGAGAGAACCTCTTCATGACCGCCTTTACAAACATCGGACAGGGCAAGAGACGGGTTAGCTTCGCCTCCCCCTACACCGGCAAGATCATCCCCCTCGACCTGCAACAGCTCGGCGGAACCATCATCGCCCAGAAAGATGCCTTCCTCTGCGCCGCCAAAGGCGTCAGCATCGGCATCGCCTTTCAGCGCCGCCTCGGCACCGGCATCTTCGGCGGGGAAGGCTTTATCATGGAGAAACTCGAAGGAGACGGTCTGGCCTTCGTCCACGCCGGCGGTTACATCATCGAGAAGGAATTGCAGCCCGGCGAAATTCTCAAGGTCGATACCGGCTGCGTTGTCGCCTTCCAACCCTCGATCGACTTCGACATCGAATTTATCCGCGGCATACGCAACTGGATGTTCGGCGGCGAAGGTCTCTTCTTCGCACTCATGCGCGGCCCCGGCAAGGTATGGCTCCAGTCCCTGCCCATCAGCCGCCTGGCCAGCCGCATCTTCCAGTATGCCCCCCAGCGTGGCGGCCGCCGCGAAGAAGGAAGCATCCTCGGTGGACTCGGAAATCTGCTCGATGGAGACGGATTCTAGCCCGGCAGCGCACAAACGCAATCGCCTCACGACATAAAAAAGGCCGCTCGATAAGAGCGGCCTTTTTATTTATTTGACAGAAGAAATTAATTTCTTCTCCCTGCAATCTTTATCAACAGCTTGAGAATCTCGAGATACAACCAAACGATCGTCACGAGCAAGCCAAAAGAGCAATACCATTCCATATACTTAGGAGCGCCCATCGCAGCACCCTGCTCGATCATATCGAAGTCGAGGATCAGATTGAGCGCTGCAATACCGACGATGACAAGAGAGAAAACGATACCCATCGTGCTGCCTTCATGAAGGAAAGGAATGTCGATGCTAAACATGCGCAGCACCATCGCCAGCAGATAGAAAATTGCAATACCCGCCGTAGCCGTAACCACGATAGCCTTGAACTTCTCCGTAGCCTTGATGATACGGAAACGATAGAGACCAAACATCGCGATCACCGTACCGAAGGTGAGTAATACCGCCTGGGTGATGATGCCGGGATAAGACTTTGCAAAAGCCGCATTTACCACCGCCGAAATGGCGCCCAGAAAAACACCTTCAAGCAAGCCGTAAACAGGAGCCAGATAAGCTGCCCATTCCTTCTTGAAGATGATGATGAAGGCTACGATAATACCGCCAATCGCCCCGCCGATAGCCCAGGATGTCACGTCCTTACCCTGCGCAAAAGCGCTCCAGGTAAAAGAAGCGGATGCCATGACCATCAGTGATAAAAAGAAAAATTTATTGAGCGTTCCCCTTTCTGTCATAACTCCCTCACCAGGGACCGAAAGAGAGTTTTGAAATGCTTTCTCGTTAAGAGTAGGATTACCGGATCTGAAAATTGACATAGTTATAGAGTTTAAAGAATACACAAATTACAAAACGTACATAATAACAACAAGCGGCCGCCGCCCCTGTTGAGCAGCTAACCTGAATTTAACAATTCATAATCAAGGCTTTTTGTCACCGCCGCCGCGTTCTCCACCCCCTCTCTGCTCACCGCCGCCCCGCTGCT
>JAFDYG010000276.1 GCA_018267545.1 Bacteroidota bacterium | reverse complement strand
TGTTATGGCGTTATTAGCTGCATAACCACCGGTAGTCTCTATGTCTACTATCGCGTACATGATTGGCTTGTCGCGGTAAAGGTAAAGAAAAGACCGGTCGGCGCTTGATCCCGCACCCGAAAACTCCGTTTGATTATCTGTTCCGTTCCCTATGTTGGACATTGATGACTCTTGCCGGACTCCGTCCAGCAGGGCCAAAAAAGTCTGATTTTTTAACCCTTTAAATCCAAATCTTTATGGAACAAATGCACTCACTGGAGGCCAAGGAGAGCAAGCTGCTGACTTTTATCACAGCACTTATCTACTTCTGCGCTATCATGTCTTTTGCGTACTTATTTACAATGTCATAAGACAGTACCCGGAATCGAATTTTCAAAAACTCCAGTAAGGCAAGACTGGAGTTTTTTGAAGCCCTCGATTTGGCGGAGTTTTTTTGGATTATATTAGAAAATTGGTATCTTTGTTCGATTAGAGTCCCCGAACTGACTCTGTTGAGACACCCTTAAACTGGCAACTTACTCACGCCAAATCGCTGAGAAACCATTAGTTACGATTTCCGATCCCCTTTGAAATCCAGAATTTAATCACTTTGGTTTCACCCTAAATTTTTTCTATTTATGAAAAAGATGCTTAGCTCTATTCATGTCGGAGAAACAGCGAAAACTGTATTATTAGCAATCGGTTTTATCGGTCTGGTAATGTTCCTGTCTTACCTCTATTGGTTTGCATAGGCCGGACTGCACCGCCATATAGCTTAAACGCATTAAACATGGATTCCCCGGTAACGGGGAATTTTTTTTTGCCCCTACCGCAACTTCCTTGCAGCCGCAAGCCTTCAAGGGGATGAAAATCATTACCTTTGCCACCCAGTTTTGAAACGTCAAAAACGTCAATTACAGCAACTATCATGGAACTGAGCAAGAACTATATTCCATCCGCCACCGAAGAGAAATGGAACGACCATTGGCAGCAGAAAGGTTATTTTAACAGCAAGCCGGACGGCCGTCCCGCCTTTACCGTCGTCATCCCTCCCCCAAACGTCACGGGGGTATTGCACATGGGCCATACCCTGAACGAGACGGTACAGGATATCCTGGTTCGGAAGGCGCGGATGAACGGCTTCAACGCCTGCTGGGTACCCGGCAGCGACCACGCTTCCATCGCCACGGAAGCCAAGGTCGTCGGCATGCTCAAGGAGAAAGGGATCGACAAAAATCAGCTCACTCGCCCGGAGTTCATGGAGTATGCCTACGAATGGAAGGACAAGTACGGCGGGATCATCTACAGCCAGATCCGCAAGCTGGGCTGCAGCGTAGACTGGGACCGCGTTTCCTTTACCATGGATAAGGACTATTACGCTTCGGTCATCCGGATCTTCATCGACCTGTATGCAAAAGGGCTCATCTATCGCGGCGCCCGTATGATTCACTGGGACCCCCAGGCCAAGACAGCGCTTA
>JAFDYG010000275.1 GCA_018267545.1 Bacteroidota bacterium | reverse complement strand
TTTTCTTCTTGTCATAGTTGTTGGCCTTTTTGGGCTCAGTAAGCATTACGTGCTTAGTCAGGCATCGTATGCTTGAACCAATCCTATTAATACTTTAATCATTCCTCATGAAGAATCTTCAAGTTGTCGGTGTGACCCCATTTGAGCAACCGGATGTGCAGCTGGCGCTTTCGTTGGAAAAGGCCGGTGTATTTCCCGTCCTTCACCTGGGGCGGGATAGGGAAGTGGCAGAGGCCGCTTTGTCCGAACTATCACTTACCTGTAAGCGAAAATTTGGTGTCTGTCTGCTGGCTCCCTTATGGGAGGGCTTTTCTCTGCCGGAGATGGTGGAGGTGGTGATTCTGCCTTTTGGATTGGAAGTCGAAGGGAAAAGGTTGTACCAGGTTCGGTCTGTTTCAGAAGCAAGGCAGCTAAGGGAAGCGGGGGAGCGCTCCCTGATCATCAAGGGTAATGAAGGCTGTGGTCTTGTCGGAGAGGAATCATCCTTTATTTTATTTCAGCGTATCCGGCAGGAAATGCCGGAGATGGAGATATTGGTACAGGGCGGCGTGGGGCTTCACTCGGCGGCTGCGTTGTCGGCGCTTGGTGCGGCGGGTGTGGTGCTGGATAGTCAGCTGGTGCTTTTCGACGAGTGCAGCGCGCCGAAGGAGCTGAAAAAACTTTGTCTTGGGCTCAGCGGTCATGAGACGAAGGTGGTCGATCATGAGCGTATGCTTCTTCGTCCCAATGCTCCGGTTTTGCCTTTGGGCCAGGATATTGCCGTTTCATCGGATCTGGTGAAGCGGTGCAAGAAGCTGGACCGGCTGGTCTTTCTATTTCGTGAGGCGGCTTATGGTTCGTTGAAGCAGGCGCGTCTCTCGCCGGTGATGGGGATTGCGCAGGGGCCGATGACGCGGGTGAGCGATGTGCCTGCTTTTGCGAATAGTGTTTCGATAGAAGGGGGGCTGCCGTTTGTCGCTCTTTCCTTATTAAAGGGAGAGCAGGCGCGGCACCTGATACGGGAGACGGCGGAGCTGTGCCGGGGCAGGAGCTGGGGTGTGGGCATATTGGGGTTTGTCCCACAGGAATTGCGTGAGGAACAGATGGGATATATTTTGGAGGAGAAGCCGCCGGTGGTATTGATCGCGGGTGGAAGGCCGTCGCAGGCGAAGCCGTTAGAAAAAGCCGGTATCCGCACCTTCCTGCACGTCCCTTCGGTGGCGCTGCTCGACGTCTTTATAAAGGAGGGCGGCCGGCGGTATGTTTTCGAAGGGCGGGAGTGTGGTGGACATGTGGGTCCGCTGTTTAGTTTGGTGCTTTGGGAGAAGCAGATTGCGAGGATTCTGGAAGAGGAGAAGCCGGAGGAGTACGATTTATTTTTTGCCGGAGGAATCCATGACGCCTTTTCGGCTGCGTTGGTTGCCGTGATGGCGGCGCCGCTTGTGGCAAGGGGGGCGAGGGTTGGGGTGTTGATGGGAACGGCTTACCTATATACTCAAGAGGCGGTTTCTACGGGTGCTATCGTCGATGCCTTTCAGCGGCAGGCGATAGAGCATACCGACACGTTGCTACTGGAGACGGCTCCGGGACATGAGACGAGGTGTTTGAACTCACCGTTTGCGGATCTGTTTCATGCGGAGAAGGAGCGGCTGAGGGGAGCGGGTGTGGACCGGCAGGAAATTTGGTCCGAGCTTGAAAAATTAAATGTAGGGCGGCTGAGGATTGCCGCTAAGGGAATCGATCGGAAGGGAGATGAGATGATCCAGGTTGGGGAGAAGGAGCAGCTGGCTGCGGGTATGTATATGATCGGGCAGGTGGTAGGGTTGAAGAACCGGGTAATGTCTATCCGGGAGCTGCATGATGAGGTAGGAGAGGGTAGCAGGGCGCTGTTGCAGGCTGTCGAATTGCCGGTTGTTCCGCGGTCGGAGGATAAGGCATTGGATGTTGCTGTTATCGGTATGGCTTGTATCTATCCGGGGGCTCGTAATATCGAGGAGTATTGGCGGAATATCATCTTAGGGAAAGATTGTATTACGGAGGTGCCGGATGAACGATGGAATAAGGATTTATATTTTGACCCGCAGTCGATGAATGGTGAGAAGTCGCCTTCCAAGTGGGGTGGGTTTATTCCGAAGATCGATTTTGACCCGATGGAGTTTGGGATTCCTCCGCAGTCGCTGGCGGCAATCGAGCCTTCGCAGCTATTGAGCTTGCTGGTGGCTAAGCAGGCGTTGGAGAATGCGGGTTATGGAGGTAGGGGAGCGGGGGACCGCGTGGCTGGTTCGGGCGATCGCGTGGCTGGTTCGGGCGATCGGGGTTCCGATTTTAACCGGGAAAATATTTCGGTCATCATTGGTGCAGAGGGGGGGAATGACCTGGCGAATAACTATGGCTTTCGTTGTTTGTTCCGACAGGTGATGGGGGAGATGCCGGAGGAGGTGGACCGTGCATTGCCGCGGATGACCGAGGATAGTTTCCCCGGCGTATTGGCGAATGTGATTGCGGGCCGTATCACCAACCGGCTCGACCTGGGTGGCCGCAACTATACGGTCGATGCGGCATGTGCGTCTTCACTTGCGGCGATCGACCTGGCTTGCCAGGAGCTGGTCCTGGAAAAGTCGGATATGGTGCTGGCGGGAGCTGTAGACCTGCACAACGGGATCAACGACTACCTGATGTTTTCGAGCACGCATGCGTTGTCCAGGAATGGACGGTGTATGACCTTCGACAGCAGCGCCGATGGGATTGCGTTGGGAGAAGGTGTTGCAATGTTAGTGTTAAAACGGCGTTCGGATGCGATTCGGGATGGAGATCGAATCTATGCGATTATAAAAGGGGTGGGTGGAAGCAGTGATGGAAAGAGCCTGGGACTAACTGCTCCGCGTAAGGCCGGACAGGAGCGGGCGCTGGAACGAGCCTATCATCAGGCGGGCCGGTCGATTTCCCAGGCGGGTCTTATCGAGGCGCATGGTACCGGGACGGTAGTGGGTGACAGAACCGAGCTGAGTGCGCTTACCGAGCTGATGATGCTGTCGGGGGCTACGGCGGGTAGCACGCACCTGGGTTCGGTTAAGACACAGATCGGTCATACGAAGTGCGCCGCGGGGATGGCGGGTTTGATAAAGGCTATCCTCTCTGTCTATCATGGTGTGAAGCCACCGACTCTCCATCTAAAACAGCCGAATAATTATTATCAACCGGAGACGAGTCCGTTTGCTTTCAATACGACTGCGGGACTATGGAATGAGGTTTCGCGGGTTGCTGGGGTGAGCGCGTTCGGGTTTGGAGGAACAAATTTTCACGTTGTTATAGAGAGTGAAAAGCAGGTGATGGAGCAGCCGGTTTTGTCGGTGTGGCCTTCGGAGCTGGTCGTGTTCCGCGGAGATACTTATGAAGAAGCGATGTCGCTGGTCCGGATGGTGCGCTCGGTGTTGAATGCTACCGATACGATTCGGTGTCGTGACCTGGCGTATACGCTGGCGATGCACTCGGATAAACCTGTACAGCTGTCCATCGTGGCAGATTGTACGGATGATCTGTTGCTAAAGATGGACCTGGCGTTGTCGGGTGCGGTAGCGCAGGGGCTTTTCCCCTTGCGGCCGGTAGGTGGTAAGACGGTATTCCTCTTTCCGGGGCAGGGAAGTCAGCACATCAATATGGGAAGGAGCTTGTTCGTGCTGTTTCCGTCGATGCGGAAATTATTACTGCGCTATCCTTCCTATGAGAAAGTTTTATTTCCCGATGCGGTCTTTGATGAAGTTTCGCTGAAGGAGCAGAAGGAGCGGATTCGGGATACGCGGCTTGCTCAGCCGTTGCTTGGGATCGTGGATTATGCTATTGCTACGCTATTGCGGGAATGGGGGATCGAGGCGGATATGGTTGGGGGGCATAGCTATGGGGAATTACCTGCGCTTTGTTTCGCAGGTGTTATATCCGAAGAAGATCTGGTTCCATTGAGTGAGAAGAGAGCTTTGTCGATTTTGGCATCAGCTGGAGAAGATAAAGGGACGATGATTGCTGTGAACGCTGCGAAGGAGGTGCTGGAGCAGCTGCTTGTTGAGGGTGTCTATCCGGTCAATCACAACTCTCCGAAGCAGTGGGTGCTGGCGGGTGGGATGGCGGCGATCGAGCGGATGGTCGAGCGATTGAAGGAAGGAAAGATTTCTTATAAGCAGCTGGAGGTGGCCTGTGCGTTTCATAGTCCGTTATTGGCGGGGTCTCGCGAGCTGTTTTTTGCTGCAATGGAGGGGTTACGGTTTAGTGAACCTTTGTTGCCAGTCTGGTCGAATACTACGGCTGAGGAGTATCCTGCCGATGTTCGCGGACGGCTGGCGGATCATTTGGTGCGGCCGGTGTTGTTTTCGGAAGAGGTCGAGAAGATGTATGAGGCGGGTGGGAGAATTTTTATCGAGGTGGGGCCGGGTAAAACTTTATCGGGATTGACGCGGAATATACTTGGCCGGGATGAGCTGGTGCTACATACGGAGGAGGCGGATGGTTTGGGTCATTTGCTTTCGGTTGTTGGCGCGTATATGGCGACTGGGAGGAGGGTACGGTTGGAGAAATTATTCGAAGGACGGGATGTGAGGGTGTTGGATTTGAGCGCGCCGGAAAAGCTGCGTCGAAGCAGCACTGTGTGGGAGGTCAATGGACAGCTGGCGAAGCCGGTTGTGGGTGAGCTGCCGGCGCATGGGGCGTTGCCGATTGTGAAGCCACTGGTATTTGCGCCGCCGGTGCAGCAGCCTGTGGGCAATGAGAGGATGGTGGAAGAGTATTTAAAGAATATGCAGTTGATGATACAGGCTCAGCGGGACGTGCTGATGAGCTATTTGGGGCAGGCGGGGTCTGTGGTGAGGGTGGAGGCGGCTTCGGTTTCGGTGGCTGGGCCGGCGTCTGGGGT
>JAFDYG010000274.1 GCA_018267545.1 Bacteroidota bacterium | reverse complement strand
ATGGGTGCAAGCGGCAAGGTCTATGGGGCGGTTGAGAATAGGGTGTGTAAGTTTTTGGGAGAGATTTCTTATCCAATCTATATGGTTCACTATCCGCTGGTTTACTTCTATGTCGCCTGGGTTAGCAATCATAAGGGGATAACCATTGCGGAGGCCTGGCCGAATGCGCTGCTTACGTTTTGCGGCGCGGTGGTGCTGGCTTATTTGAGCCTGAAGTTGTATGATGAGCCGGTGCGGGCTTGGCTACGGAAGAAATTGAAATAAGCGGGCTATTTAAGCTGTTCCGCCAGACCGATAAGGAGGCCTTCTACTCCACGAATGTAGCAGAGCCGGTAGGTGTCCTGGTACTGCATCACTTCACCGACAAGCTCGGCGCCGCGGCTGATGAGCCTGGCTACCAGCTCATCGATGTTTTCAACGGCGAACATGACGCGCAGATAGCCGAGGGCGTTCACGGGAGCGGTGCGGTGATCGGAGACAACAGGCGGGGTGATGAATCGTGAAAGCTCGAGCCGGCTGTGGCCGTCGGGGGTCACCATCATGGCGATTTCTACGCGCTGATTGCCCAGCCCGGTAACGCGTCCGGCCCATTCTCCTTCGACTATCATTCGTCCCTCGAGCTTCAGGCCTATCTCCGTGAAAAAAGAGATGGCGTCGTCGAGGGATTCCACGACGATGCCCATATTGTCCATTCGTAGCAATTTGCTTCTTTCCATAGTCTTATTTACTTGGTGATTAAAGATAATAGAATCTTTATTGCATTCCTGCTAAAATTAGGCCCGCGGTAAATTGTTTAATTGTACAAATCGGAACGAGCTGACTAAAAAAGTTATCAAATCCAGTGTCCCGTTCGCCATGGTTGTCTCGTAGAGCATCTTAAATCTTCCCGCTTCAATTTGAAGTAAGCACATACCTTTGGGATGACGTACTCCGGGAGGTAAGTTAGCTCGTGATCTCCCAGCCAGTCGATTCTTTCGAATCGCATATCCCAAAATAGTCTTTTATGAAGTGCTGGCGCTGCCTTTTCGGGATGCTTTATGGGCTCGGGCCTTAATATGGGATTGAGATCTTTCAACATGTTCAGATAAAGGATTTACTTTTAAGGCTATTCATCGCCTCCTCCTGATTTATAAACCATTCATCCGTAAAAATTTCGTTTCCATTATCATCGACATATTCCAGCCAAACTGTTGTTGAATGATCGATTTTTGTCATGATAACCTTCGATGGCTTTGGATTGACCGCCATATCATTATCAATAATCACGCATTTTTTATGAGTCAAAGAACCCTTAAAAACATCTAAAAAGTCGAAAAACTCGTCGAAAGCCTCGGTTTCATCGTTTGGATGTCGATTCGAGATTTGCCAATACCACCCCCCGCCTAATCCAGAATGATTTTTCAAATGTCCCAATAACCATGTATTAAAATAACTGAAGTCGGGATATCCTTCCGCTTGCAATTGACTGCTTGAAGCTGCCATTGCAAAGCCACTGATAAAGGAATCAAGGGATTGAAACGTAAAATCATTACCCAGATACATTGCTTTCCTGACCTTCAGATGATTCAGAATTGTATAAATATTAGGTTGATTCTTTTGCATGCTAGCTGGTTTAGGGTAGGCCTCAAGTTACACAATTCATAAATAGAAAAATCAATAATTTGAATATTTTTACAATTATATTGATATTTCTATTAAATAGTTCTGCTTTAATCCGAACTTATATATATTTGTATGAGGCTTCTAGGCAAAAAAATATTAACGAAGCTCCAGTCCAAAAACAGAGGGAATAGGAAATTATGTAAAGCAATTGACGATTTGATTGCAGACCTGGAAAAGCTGAATTTGGCGGAGTCTAGTTTGGAAGATTTGAGGCCCGATGCGGACAAAGTGCATAGTGATGGCTTTTATTTTTTTAATATTCATATTCATCGAACGCTGATTTTGATAGAATTGGACGATGAAGGAGAAGCAACGGTAGTTTGGGCGGATTCACACGATGAATATGAAAGAACTTTTAAGAATAATAAAGCTACTATTGAGAAATGGCTTAGAAATAAAGGATACATCGAATAATGAAAACACATTTTGATATAGAGCAATTGATTGGTCGAGGCACGATTGCTAGTGAATTGGAGTATGAGCGGGCAATGGTAGCAGATCGCAAATTAAGGCTGCTTGCCAAAGAAAGCGGCTATTTCAAAAACCTACGCAGTCAACTGCGTGATTTGATTGAATCTTACGAACAACAACACTGGGCCAACCATAAAACAATTACTTCTGAGCAGCTACACGAAGGAGAATTGGCAGAGCAAGTAGCAGAAGATGAAAGACTATTTATTGAAAAAAGAAGATTACTTATCCGAAAAAAGTTGAAAGATCTTGAGCTGAGTCAAGAAGAACTAGGACGCATACTTGGCCATAAAAGCAAAACACATATGTCAGAGCTCATGAACGGAATCAAACCGTTTACACTTCCTGACCTCGTCGCAATAAATCTCCTCTTGAAAATAAATCTAAACGATCTCATACCTGTTTTTCTATCCGATGAAAAAAAACAGCAAATAAAGGCAGCTCTTTTAAAGCTCAACAAACCTACGCTCGCTAAAACAGAACTCTCATTTTGAAGTCTTTTTAATTCTATTTTACCAGTCCCGCGTATCTGTCTTCTGATGGCAGATAGCCTTTCTTTTGTAGGATGCCGCCCAGGCGGTCATAAAATGCCGGCTCTTCGGGGGTGACGCTGGCGAGGCCGTCGACGTAACGGTTATAGAGGCTGAAGAGAGCAGCTATTAGGACGGTGTCGTGCAATTCGCGGTCGGTTGCCCCTTGTGCTTTGGCGGCTTCGACCATTTCGGGGGTTACGAGGCGTCCGCTTTTGCCTACGGCTTTGGCGATGGTTAGGAGTATTTTTAGCTTTTCGCTTATATCAGCCGTGGCTATATCGGTTTTTACTTGTTCTGCAATCGACGGATCGGGGAGGTAGGCGTTGGCGGCGGCGGTATGGGCGGCGGTGCAAAACCGGCATTCGTTGCCATGGCTGACAATGGTAGCGATGAGCTCTCGTTCGCCCTCGGTGAGCGTGGATTCTCCGCGAAGCAGGATGTGGGTGAGCTGACGGATGGGCAAGGCAGTATCGAGACGATAGTCGAGCAGGCCGGTGATTCCCGGCAGATTTTCATTTAATGGAATGTATGGCATCGGAGACGGTTATTATGGTTGTGCGATCTTGAATGGTTTTGTGAGATAGCCTTCACTGGCTCTTTGTTTGCCGATGGCGTCGTAGATGGCCGGGTCGTCCGGGGCCCAGGTTCCCAGGCCATCGACATAGCGGTTGAAGAGACAGAAAGCAGCGGCGATCAGGACGGTGTCGTGAATCTCTCTGTCCGTGGCTCCTTCCTTTCTGGCGGCGTCAATGTCTTCCGGTGTAACGTCCCTGCCGCTCTTCTGCACTTTGGCGGCGATGTTCAGCAGTGTCTTGAGCTTGGGGCTAATGTCGGCGGCAGAGGGATCCGTCATTACCCCTTTTACGAGGTCTCCATCTCCATTCAATTGGTACTTGGCGATAGCGCCGTGCGTGTTGGCGCAGTATTTACATTCATTGAGGCTGGACGTATAAGCGGCGATTAGCTCACGTTCGCCCGGAGTAAGGGTAGAAGTAGCGGGGTCGTGCAAGAGCGTTTGGACAAGGTCGTTCAGTGGTTTGGCGGTATCGGGGCTGTACATGAAAAGGCTCCGGATGCCGGGGAATCCTTCGGGCAAGGCAATGTATGGCATGGCATGTTTGTTTGACTACAAGGTAAATAAAACTCGGATATATTTAGCCTTAAAAACACCCAACGAAGCCTGGGAGCAAAGAAAGAGACGATTCGATATTAGTGTTATCTTGTAGAAATGAAAGCCATAAAAACATTATTACTTTTAATTATAACTATCCAGGGTCTTTGTCAATATAAAACCGCTGATAGTGCAGTAGATTGTGTTATTCATTGGCAACCAGGTGCAAAAAAAACATACAGTATTATTCATGAAAAATCCACTACCGGTGGGCCCGGAAATGCGGCTCCGTTTCGGTTTGTGTATGAAGCCGATGTAACTGTCATCGACTCTTCGGCCCAAACGTTTACCGTGAAGTGGGAATTTCGGCTGCCGGATGATTTCAAAATGGCACATCCACGACTATCGGACTCCTTACCGGTCTTCAACGGCATGTCGATGATCTTTAAGATATCGAAAATGGGTGCTTTTGTCACGCTTGAGAATTGGGAACAAGTAAGAGACGCCTACGTGAAGCAAATGGAAATATCACTCCCGAGAAAACAAGACAGCTTCGCTTTAGCAACTATGAAGGCTGTAAAAGAAATGTTTAATTCCAAAACGACAGTGGAAGCCACGTTAGTAAGAGAAATACAGCTTTTCCATACGCTTTATGGGTATCGATTTACGACCAGAGAAGCCAGCGAGTCGACACAATTACCAAATCCGTTTGGAGGAGAACCATTTCCAGCCTATCAGACATATCAACTCACCAATCTCGATCCGGCGAAAGATGCCTATACAATTGTTTTTAGGCTTAAAATGGACACCGCCAATCTGAATAAAATTTCGGACCCGCTCTTTGAAAAAATGAATATTAAGGATAACGCGAGTCTGGAAGAGGCCAGAAAGCAACTGAAAAACTATAACATACAGGATTTTACCGAATATCGCTTTATAAAATCAACAGGATGGGTCAGTCGGCTATTTTACGAACGCTCTGTTACCAATGGAGTAACGAAGCAGTCCGATTTTTATACTATTTCTTTAAAGTAAGGCCTAAAGCAATACTACAATATAGAGCAGGAAAGCGCGAAAAAGATATGCGTTTAGTGCTCGTATTGCTTTGCACTTTTACTGGAGCAGGGCTGCATGCTCAAGGAATCGATTTATTTCAACGATCTGAAATATCGTTTGGCCCTGAGTATGCGGTTCCTATCGGCGGTTTTAGGGCGGGCAGCGGCATTTTGGACGCTCCGGGAGGCAGATTTAACTATGGCGTTGGCGGCTCGGCAAAGTATGTCTTTCACGTCAATAGTAGTTTCGGCGTGTCCTTGCAGGCTGGGGTTGTGCGATATCCTTCCAACAATAAGACATTTAATTTTACGTCGGTTCCGGTAAAATTGGGTGGCCGTCTCCGGTATAGGTCAGTGTTTGTAGAGCCTCAGATAGGATTTACTTCTTTTATCGGAAACAGAACGGCTTATCAGAATGGTTCAACTACTTATGGCATAAATATAGGGGCATATTTATCGAGTCATATTGTTCTTTCGGGAAATTATGAGACCTGGAATAAGGGTGGTTTTTCGGCCAGTCATGCTGGTATCAGATTGGCATATGCGTTGTTTTTAAAAAGCCAGAAGATTGTTGACAGTGTGGACAGAACGCGCACGGTTCCTTCAATTGCGCTTAATCCAAATTACCAGGATAGTAAATACTGGAAGAAGCATAAAACCTTTAGGTCGTTGGGCTGGACGGCGCTCGGAATTGGGATTCCGCTTACTTTAGCCGGGCTTGTGACTGCGGCAGCATCCATCGAAAACTCACGCATTCATCCGAGCACCTATTATTGGATGTTGGGAACGGGCGGTGCTATTACTGTGTCGAGCATTCCGTTTTTTATTGTATCCCATAAGTATAAAAAGAAGGCCAAATCTGTTTTGTAACCAGCTGCAGGTAATTTCTTTGCCGCCTTCGAAAAGCTTGTCCCGGTAATAGTCGACCTCTTCCTGAGATTCACAGCTTGCCGTCATCGAAATTGCATCGGTCAGAGGATGGCCGGCGCCGCCATTCATCAAAATAATCTCCTGTCCTTCCAGTTCGATGGTTGCTACCAGCAAGGCACCATCAGGGCCGGGAGCACTGGGAGTGTTATGCCTTTGGGAGGATGAAGGCCGCCGTTTGAAAAACTATCTCCACCCAATACAACGATGCCAGGGGATTTGCAATCAATGCCAGCATAAACTGACCACCATGAAATATACAAACAGTATCTTATGCATTATTTTGTTCGCTGCCGTAACCTCTGGCTGTAAAAAAGGAAATTCCGGAGGTGATCAGCCTCCGCCGCCCCCTCCGGAAAAAAAGGTAGTCGTCAGCACATTTGCCGGTGATGGAACGGGCGCTTATCTGGATGGCGCTTTATTGGCGGCCCGATTTTTCACACCCTACGACGTTGCTATTTCCGGCAGCGGAATCATATATGTAGCGGATTACAATGACCGGCGGATCCGGAAGATATCCGGCGGACAGGTTTCGGTGTTAGCCGGCGATGGGAGTTTCGGCAGCCGGAACGGAGCCGGGAATCAGGCTCAGTTCAATGATCCTTACCGCCTCGAGGTGGACGTCAATGGCAATGTATTTATGATGGATCAGGCGGACTACCGGATCCGGCGGATAACTCCGGATGGGATGGTGTCTACTTACGCCGGCGGCAGTATGGGCGGATTCAAGGACGGAGATGTTTCCGTCGCTTTGTTCAGGGATAACATGGGCGGTATTACCATGGGTACACAAGGGGATATTTATATCGATGATACCAATAATGGCCGTATACGGAAGATTACTTCCGGCGGACAGGTAAGCACGTATGCAGGCAGGGCGACGAAGGGATTTGTCGACGGGGATACGTCGGTAGCGCAGTTCCTGAATCCAAACGCCATCCTTTTCGACAAGCAAGGGAATATGTTTGTAGCGGACAATGGGAATAATTGTATCCGCAAAATAACTCCCGCGGGTATGGTATCGCGGTTTAGCGGCACGGGTACCCGGGGATCTACAGATGGTTCAGCGGGCACGGCCCAATTCGAGTATATTAATGACATGGTGCTGGACAAGGATGGAAACTTATTAATAGCTGATGGAAGTCGTATTCGTAAAGTAACGCCGGCGGGTGAGGTGATTACTATCGCAGGAGGCGCCTCGGGATACGAAGATGGAGAAGGCCTGGCGGCCAAATTCAATTATCCGGCGGGGTTGGCTATAGATGCAGAAGGGAATCTCTACGTGGCGGATGCAAATAATAATAGAATCAGGAAGGTGAGCTTTAAGTGACACACAGCGAGGTAGGCTACCAAAATAAAACAGACTTGTCTGTTTGCATATTTTTTCATTACCTTTGGGTATGCAAACCGAACGTAAGAATGCCATCCGGCAGACGGTAATCGATACGGCCTCCCGGCTTTTTTACAAGCAGGGTTATGCCAATACGGGTATAAATCAGCTGATAGAGGAATCCGGGGTAGTCAAATCTTCTGTGTATACGGCTTTCAGAACGAAAGAGGATATCTTGATGGCCTACCTGGAAACGGCCGGAGCCGCTACCGACAAGGCATTGCAAGCTGCTGCCGATCAGAAAGATACACCCAAAGAAAGGGTTCTGGCCGTCTTTGATTTCATGGCCGGAATGGTGCAGGAAAAAGAATACTATGGCTGTCAGTTTTTAAATATCATCTCCGAGATTCCATTAGACAATGAGCGTGTCATCAAGCAGATCCAAAAGCAAAAAAACGGAGTTCGATCACTGTTTGCAAAGCTTTTAGAACCAATTGGAAAACAAGGCCTTGCGGACGAAATTTACCTCCTTTTCGAGGGTGCTCTTATTGCCAATAAGGTACATCATCAAGTTTGGCCGGTTTTAATCGCCAAGCGAATCGCCACCCAGCTTATCGATTCTTCAAAATAAAAAACAGACAAGTCTGTTTTTTATCAAAATATCTCTTTAGCTTTGTGTCAGACAGAAAACAAGTCAGTCTGTTTTTACAACTCTCATCAAATGAAACAACAATCTATTTACTACCAGCAAGTCCAGGTCGACGGTATCAATCTCTTCTATCGCGAAGCTGGGGAGAAGGGTAAGCCGGTCATCCTGCTTCTCAACGGGGTACCCAATTCATCCAGCGCATTCCAGGAGCTGATGAATGATCTCAAAGAGGATTTCTTTTTAATCGCACCTGATTTTCCGGGTTTTGGGAATAGCGATGTTCCCGACCCAGGTAAGTATGCTTATACTTTTGAGAATCTTTCCCTGACCGTCGAACACCTCATCGATAAACTGGGCTTGCAGCAACCGAACGTATATGCCCTGGGCTATGGAGGGCCAATTGCTTTTCGAATTGCTATGCGTCGTCCGGACTTATTCGATAGCTGGATTCTTCAGAACTCCAACGCATATGAGGAAGGGTTGGGCCCTGCGATGCAAGCCGCTGCTCCTTATCTTACTAATCGTAATGAGGAGACTGAACGGCTGGTTAAACCACTTCTGACTATTGACGGAATCAGGCTCTTTTTCCTGGACGGCGCCAGGAATCCCCAGGGAATTAATCCAGACAACTATCATAACGCCCTTTATTATCTCAGCCGTCCCGGTCAACAGGCCATTCAGCTCGACCTGCTTTACGATTACCGGAATAACCTCGCACAGTATCCGAGGTGGCAGCAATGGTTGAGAACTACCCAGCCCCACACACTCCTGGTCTGGGGGAAAAACGACGTGTTCTTTCCTTTGAGCGCGGCTGAAGCCATCAAGCGTGACGTGCCTGGTGCGGAGCTGCATGTATATGACACCAGTCATCTCGCGCTGGAAGAGCACCATGCAGACATTGCCGAAAACATCAAAACATTTCTTAACAAATAATCACATTATCATGAACACGCAAATCGTCCATCATCGTACGACAGATATCGATGGCATCAAAATCTTCTATCGCGAATCGGGGCCCAGGGATGCTCCAGTTATCCTGCTCCTGCATGGCTTCCCCACGTCATCTCACATGTACCGGAACCTGATACCCCTGCTGAATAAAGAGTTTCATGTGATTGCCCCCGACCTGGTTGGCTTTGGCTTTTCGGATGCTCCGCATCACGGCAGCTTCGAATATACGTTCGACAATCTGACGAAGTACGTGCAGGGGCTTGTCGACCAGCTGGGTTTGAAGAAATTCGCCATCCAGGTATTCGATTACGGAGCTCCCGTGGGCTGGCGGTTGGCGGCGGCCAATCCGGAGAAGATTACGGCCATCATTTCTCAAAATGGCAATGCCTATGTGGATGGACTTAGCGACGGATGGAATCCCATAAAGAAGTATTGGAAGGAACCTTCGAAAGAAAACAGGGACAACCTTCGATCGATGACGACTCCCGAGGCAACCCGGTGGCAGTATCTGGAAGGTGTCAGCGATCCGTCCCTGGTTGCTCCTGAATCGTATATGCTCGACCAGTTCCTGCTGGACCGGCCGGACAATGTCGAGCTGCAGCTCGATCTGTTCAAGGATTATTCGAAGAATGTTGCGATGTACCCGACTTTTCACGAGTATTTCAGGAAATATCAGCCGCCCTTCCTGGCTGTATGGGGAGATAAAGACCCGTTCTTTATACCGGCAGGCGCCAGAGCTTTTAAAAATGACCTCCCGAATGCTGTGATCAAGTTTTTCGATACGGGTCACTTTGCATTGGAAACTCACGTTCAGGAGATCGGCGCCGAGATTCTTGCTTTCCTGAAGCCCGAGCCATCCAAATAAAATTTAAACCACTAAAAAGTTTATGAGCAGTAAAATAGTCATTGTCACCGGCGCCAGCGCGGGCATCGGTGCAGCTACCGCCATACGGTTAGCCAAAGAGTTTTCCGGCATTGTTCTCGTTGCCCGCCGGGAAAGCGAGCTTCAGACTACGGCGAAGGCCGTTACGTGGGCAGGTGCGGAAGCGCTCGTGATCGCAACGGACCTGCGACAGCCTGAGGCGGCTGACCTGGTCGTTAGGGAAACGGTAAAGGCTTTTGGCCGCATAGATGCGGTTGTGAATATCGCGGGAGCCGTACCTCAGATCCACTTGTTCGATATGACCGATGAGCAGTGGAACGATGGGGCCGAGATGAAGCTGCATGGGGCCCGCCGTCTTACCATCAAAGCCTGGCCGTACCTCAAAGAGGCGAAGGGGTCGGTTATTTTTACTTCCGGGAGTTCGGCCCAGGAGCCCAAACCTGCATTTGCCGCGGTTGCAACTATCAATGCAGCTATTGTTGCGGTGGCAAAGGCGTTTGCAGAGCAGGGGATCATCGATAGCGTGCAGGTGAACAGTGTTCTTCCCGGCCCTGTCATGAGCAATCGCCGTGTCGGTTTCTTACAGAAATGGTCTGATGCCAACACGATGACGGTAGAAGAAGCAAAAACTAAGTTTCTCGAAGACGCCGGAATCGAGCGTTACGGCAAGCCGGAAGAGATCGCCGAGCTCATGGCGTTCCTTCTGTCGCCCGGCGCCAGGTGGCTTACCGGGGCCGCGTTACGAATGGATGGAGGCGAGATAAAAGGGCTTTAGAGAAATTCGTTATGGTATGTACTTCCCCGCAGTGCGTTGCTGGATGAGCTGTTTGGCTTCCGCTACAATAGTGCCGGTGACCATCGCCAGCTTTACTTTGAGCGGAGGGGGAACATAGGTAGAGAGCGTTGGCGCTGCTGCCGTGTTTTTTGAAAAGAAGAAGAAAAGCCGAATCTTTCCGGGCGTGGTGGTGTATGTGTAGTTGAAGGAGTAGGCTGCCGAAAAGTTCTCCATAAAGCTGTAGGGAAGCGTAGTGTAGGTATTGGGCTGGAGGCCGGCGTCCGTTTGGCCATAGACCGTTATCATACCGGTATTTAGAAGATCGTGTGTTATTAACGCCTGTGAGTGATCGAAGTATTTTGCAACGTATCCCTGGCTGGAGCCGTCCGAAGTGGCGAACCAATATACGGCGCTATAGACCCAATCGGTTTTTTTGATGGTAAAGGTATCGATCATCACGTTTGCGTTTCCTTTGAGCAGGGTTCCGGTTCCCCAGCCGGATGCGGTCTTCGGACCGTAGAGCAGCTGAGTGGAAAGGTCGAGGTAGAAGTCGCCGTTATTGCCTGTAGAGGCAGAAGGGGCGCCATTTCCGCTGAGGATGGTAGAACCGTTGGTACCGTTTTGTCCGGCGGGGCCCGCGGGACCTGTATCGCCTTTCTTACAGGAAGGCATTGCAAGCAGTACACATGCCGCGATGAAAGCAGCCAGGAGGATGTTGATCTTTCTCATAGATTGAAAGTAATGTCAAAAAGTATTCCTCTTTATCCACTTAAATGGGGATATTTTGGTTGTTTGTCGATCGGTTCGGTCGTTCGTCGATCAGGTTCTGTTGGGGGAGTGCCGTTAGTTTGATGAGCACGGCCGTTTATCTCTTATAAGCAGCCTAATAGCAAGTGGCGAGTATCACCCTGCGTGCTGGGAGTATCTTGGGAGTTATGAGACAAACCTTATTCGCATCTTTGGGGATCATTATATTACTTGGATGTAAGAAAAACGATTCACCTTCGCCGCCGCCTGCTCCGCCGTTGGGGAGCAATAAGGCTCCCGAGGCAAGGAGCATTACTGTCGATGGAACGGTAAAGGCGGCAGAAACCGTCACGGTACATTATACCTATTTCGACGCAGAAAGCAATCCTGAAAGCGGAACGAGCTTTCAATGGTATGTTGCGGGCGATACAACCGGCGGGGCCGTTACTCCGATTTCGGGTGCGACAAACGGCAGCTATGTCATACAAGCTTCCGATCGCACCAAATTTTTGAGAGTGGGGGTTACGGCAAAGGCGTCATCGGGCGTAAGTCCCGGCGCCGAGGTTCGGTCGGGATGGCTGGGACCGATAGCAGAAGCTGAGCCGGTGTCGGTCACCTTTATATATAATGGGCAGTCGGTGACGTATGGGATTATCACGAGCGCGGCTACGCATCGTAAGTGGATGGACCGTAATCTGGGCGCGGCAGGTGCGCCGGGGGCGTATAGTGACTGGGCTAATATGGGAGACCTGTTTCAGTGGGGTAGGAAGGCCGATGGGCATCAGCTGGTCAACAGGGCCGCTACTACGGCCGGCACTACGGCTGTGAATGGGACCACCACTACCCTATCCTCTTTGGATAATCCGGGTAATTCTCTTTTTATCGTTACACAGGCTAATCCCTTCGATTGGCATGTTCCCCAAAACGGGGGTTTATGGACGGGGACGGGTGGAACGAATAACTCTTGTCCGCCAGGATGGCATGTTCCTACCGTAGATGAATGGCGGGCCGAGAATCTGGGGAATCTAACGGATGCTTACACCAAGCTAAAGATAACTGCGGGCGGCATGCGTAATTTCAATGACGGCGGTTTTTCGCTGACGACGGGTGATGGGTTGTACTGGACGTCTTCGATCTTCAATAGTTCCAGCGGGTTGGTTCCTTACTCTTTTAATGTTACGGCGGTCAACAACAATGCCTTTGCCTTAACCGATAAGGTGAGTGCCGTGGGGCTTTCGGTCCGGTGTATAAAAGACTAGGTCCGTGAAAAGCGGAGCGAAGGGCGAGCCGTCTCCGGCTGGGGTTGCCGGCTGGGGTTGCCCGCCAATAGCAAAAACGCCCCGATCGGAAGATCAGGGCGTCCGTTCGTCGGTCATAACTATTCCTATCTGCGCGTCACGGTTACCTTTAAGAAATTGGCCGGGATGCGGGTCGTATTGCTGCTTCCGCTCTGGTTGTGCCGGTTGAAGAGATCTTCGAGCTCGCGTTGCAGGTCTGCCGCTTTGCCGTTTTTTTCGGCGGCGTCGAAGGCGTTCATGGTGGGTCCGTAGAAGTTTTTGAAACGTTCGACGTACTCGGCGGGTGTGCAGGCTATTTCGAAAGTAAATATGTCTTTTTCAAAGGAGATGTCCTCTTTTGCCACGCCCGCATTTTCAAAGCGTTCGATTACGTTGCTTTCTACCCCCCACAGCATGGGGCTTACAAAGCCTTCGGGCGGCGGAGGAGTGTAAGCGGAGCTGATTTTCAGGATTTGGGCTACGAGTGTAGGGTCTCCGGGGATCCAGTTGCCCATTACAATTTGTCCGCCGGGCTTCGTCACCCGGACCATTTCCTTCGCCACGTCCATCGGCTTCGGTGCGAACATGGCGCCAAAGATGGTCACTACGAGGTCGAAGCTTTGATCGTCCAGGCCTTGAAGGTTGGTTGCGTCGCCTTCCCGGAAGGTAATATTGCCGAGGCCTTCAGCCGCAGCCCTTTTCTTGCCTGCCTCGACGAGGTTGCTTGCTATGTCGACACCCAGGACTTCTGCTCCGAGTCTTGCCTCCGGAATGGCCGTAGTGCCATCGCCACAGCCCAGGTCCAATACCTTAAGGCCTTTCTTGACGCCCAGTTTTGCGACGAGCGCAGAGCCGCTTTCCCGCATGCCGTCGGCGATTTTTGTAAAGTCGCCTTTTTCCCAGAGTGCTTTGTTAGGATTCATATTGCTTCAGTTTTATTTTAGACAAATTAGACTGCAATGATAGGAAGTATCGGGGGCCGGGGGTTGACTGAGGAGCTCAATAGTATGACTTAAAGGGTCAGGAGGATAAGGCGGGTGTGCGGAGGGTTAGGACGGAGTGCGGAGGGGCGGGGTGCGGAGGGTTAGGACGGGATGAGGAGGGGCAGGATGAGGTCTGGCGGAAATTTCATAAATTTAGAATATATGGATAATTTTTTCGAACGCGTTTTACAGAATCCCCAGTATTATCGGCAGTTCAATTGCGGAAAGTCGCTGATTACCGCTTTTACCTGCCCGATGGAGGCGCGTTTGATGAAGACGCAGTATGCGGATCTGTGGACGAAGTACAATTATCTGTTTTATGTGGTCGATGGGCAGAAGATCTGGCATACAGCCAGGGGGACCTATGATATCCGTAAGGATAGCTGTGTGTTTGTGAGAAAGGGAGGGTTTATCCTGGAGCAGATTTTGGACGCGGGGTTTTGCGTGATGCTGTTTTTTATCCCGGACGAGTTTATCTGCGACACCCTCCAGACAAGGACGAAGCCGCTGGCCAGGTATGACGCGCATTTTGAACCCCTTATGCTGATCGAGTCGAGCGAGACGCTGCGGGGTTTCTTCCTGTCTATGTTCTCTTATTTTACCGAAACGAAGGACCCCGACCCCTCGCTGATGGAGCTGAAGTTCAAGGAGCTGGTCCTGAATATCGCGGATAATACCGCCAACAGGGACCTGCTGGCTTATTTCTGCTCGCTGCTGCACGAGCCGCAGAGCATGCAGCTGAAGAGGGTAATGGAGGACAACTTTTGTTATAACCTGAAGCTGGAGGTTTATGCGGAGCTAAGCAACCGGAGCCTGTCGGCTTTTAAGCGGGATTTTGAAAAGCTGTACCAGAACACGCCCGGAAAGTGGCTGCTCGAGAAAAGGCTTCACCATGCGATGCATTTGATGAACAATCAGCATAAGACGGTGAGCGAGGCGGCCTTTGAAAGCGGCTTCGAGAGTACGTCGCACTTTAGCCGGGCCTTTAAAACGCGGTTTGGCCAGGGCCCTGCCGAAATGAAGAATCAAGCTACCCGCCGCAGCCAGTTCCTCACCGGCTCATCATAGAATTTCAGGAAAGCATATGCAATGATTATAGCCCCTGCAAAGGTGGCGAATGCATAGGGGAAGGCATGCGAGAAGCTCATGCCCTTATCCCTGCTCACCCAGCCGGTATAGGTATATACCAGGGGATAGTGGGTGATATAGATCGGGTATGAAATATCTCCAAAGAATTTACAGACGCGGGTTGCAAATTTAGTTTCCGTTACACCGCTTGCCCCCATGTAGACAATAAGCGGGAATATGAAGATGATTACAAGCGCTTCGTAAAGGCCATTGGCCCAGAGGTGGTCCGGGCCGCCGATACGAGGAACGGCGAGAACGATCAGCAGCAGCAGGCTCGACCAGAAGAAGGCGTTTTTTATGGTTGTGAGCCGGGAAATGCGGAACAGCAGCAGTCCGGCGAAGAAGGGGTAGAGCATGCGGGTAAAGCCGATGCGGAGCTGGGTTTCATTGATGGACCAGCCGCCGATGACGTCGCCGTTGGGACCGGTGACGGTATAGTGGAGGAGGAGGACTCCGCTCAGGATGACTAAGATCCACAGTGCGGTTTTCGTAAATTTTCGGACAAACAGGGCATAGAGGATATTCCCGACGTATTCAAAGAAGAGGGACCAGGCCGGTCCGTCCAGGGGGTGCATTTCCTCCCAGCCCCGGATGTCCATCGAGATGGGAATGGGGAGCATGGTAAAGCCGATCACCATGATCAGCAGCATCTTCCATACCGGGATGGTGTGGATGATGGGGAATGCCGGGGAATCCTGGAAGTAGAAGAAGATCGCGCCGATAATCATCCCGATGATTACCATGGGCTGCAGGCGTATGAGCCGGCGTTTGAAGAACCTGCCGATGGACATTCGGTCCCAGCGGTCGTCATAGGCGTGACCGATGACGAAGCCCGAGAGCAGGAAGAAGAAGTCGACGGCCATATAGCCGTGATTGATGAGCTGCCCGAAACGGTTCGGGGCATGCGCTTCACAGATGTGGAAGATGACGACGGTGATTGCGGCTACGCCGCGGAGGCCATCCAGGATGGGATAGTGTGGCTTGGAGGCAAGGTAGTTAGACTTGGTCATAGTGCTTTTCTCTGCTAATTCCCTAAGATAGGGAATTTTGGGCCTCCGGGCCTCCAGGTAAGAAAAAAGCATTGTCCTTTGACCTCGATGGTGTTTTGACTTGTGTAATAAGCTTATTTCTTCCCTGAGGCTTTGGATACTAAAAATAAGATTAATCCTATAACGAGCACTACGGCCAATACGCCCACCCACACTCCTGCTTTGAATATGCCACCAACAACTGCGCATCCCGAAAAGCCGACGGAGAGTGATAATACCAACAGGCCGAATAACAGTTTTTGTAAGCCGGACATGATTTTTAAAGGTATGAAATGCAATTGCCGTGCCCGGCGCCTTTAAATCATGTCGTTCTGGGGGGAGAAGAGTTCGGGCATGTCATTGGAAGAGGGCTTGTGCTTTGAAGCGCGGTAGCGCAGGCGGACGAGGTTGGTGAATAGCTGTGCGGTGGCTATTGCGTCGCCGAGTGCGGTGTGGCGGCCATCGACGGCGATGCCGAAGTAGTCGAAGGCGTCCTGTGAGGCGGTGAGCTTTCGTTTTAGCTTTTTTGTAAGATAGAGGTAGAAGAGGATGGAAGAGGTGTCGACGTAGCGATGGGAAAATCTTGAACCGAAGCTGTAGCCGTTTCGGGTAAGGAAGGTGTTTAGGAAGTTGACGTCGAAGGTGATGTTGTGGCCGCCGAGGGTGATCTTTTCTTCTTTTTGAAAGTGGGTGTTTAGAAATCTGTCCAGCTTTTTGATGGCGGTGGCAGGGGGCAGGGCTTTTTTCCTGTGATTGTCGAGGTCGATGCCGTTTATTTCGAGGGCTTTTTCGGTGACGTTGAGCTGGCCGTCGTTGATCAGAATTTCGAGGGAGGCCAGGATTTCCATTTCTTTCCAGACGACGAGGGCCAGGGAGAGCAAGCTGTGGCTTGCAGGGTCGGTGCCCCCGGTTTCGGTGTCAATGAAAAGAATTTTATCGGCCTTCATTTAGTGTTTTCTTATTCAAGAAATAAAATAGCGACATGATCCTTTCGTCTCCATAGAGGGTCCAGTATCTTTTATACTTGACGTGAAACGTAAACCATAGGATGACGGGGGAAATGAAGATAAGGCAGGAGATTTCATGGGATGCGGGGGTGATATAGGCTGCGGCTACTTTAAAGAAGTAAATATAATAGACTATGGTGAAGAGAAAGATCAGGGAAAGGGAACGATAGAGGTTATATTTTGCCAGGAAGAAGGGGCCCAGGGTCTTTACGCTTTCCTGGCTGGCGATGACGCCGGAGATTTTGTTGAGGGATCGATCATCCGCCGGGAAGTCGACGGATAGTTTCGTCTTGAATTGGTCCAGGCATTTTTGCCGCAGCGTCTCGTCGTTGGGAAAATAGTCGGGAGCGCTGAAGGTGAAAAGGTGGCCGATAAATATTTTAACCGGTTTGAAGAGGGCTTTGAGCCGCAGGTAGGTTTTGGAGGGCGGGGTCTTGGCAGGGAATAGCCGGTTCTTCCCTTTGTTATAAAGGCGGAGGACCGCTTTGTTCAGGGTTTCGTCGAAGAAGGCGGTCAGGAATTCATATTTGATTCGCGAGAACACTTTTACGGCGTGCCCCATCAAGTAGGCCAGGATGGTGGCAATGGTCACTGCTGATTTTGGGTAATGGCTCCAATAGTCTTTTAGTATATTGGAGATGGTTTTTAGGGCGGATAGGAGTATCGATGATGCGGCGATACTATCCGGGACATTGGTCATGTCGATAAACAGGATGGGCGATAAAAGGATCAATAGGAAGATGGCGCCGGGCAGGATCAATCCTAGTATGTCAAATAGAAAGTTTTCCAGTTTGGAAAAGAAGTCATTCATCCGCCGGTAGATTTAATGGTCTGCTATGGAAAGCTACTGAATGTCATAGGAATGGGGGTGGTTTGGGGGTTGAACTTTCGCACGAGATATTAAGATTTTGGTAATTTGCTGATTATCAATAGGAGGAGATGTTGTGAAAGGACAGCAATAAACGGGTTTCAGGGGCGGGGGACGGATGGTAATTTTGTCCTACAAAAGAAAATTATTATGTCAACGCAACAGGAGATAAACTATAATCGGATAGCGGATGCGATCGCGTATTATAAAGAAAATTTCAAGCAGCAGCCTTCACTGGATGAGGTAGCGGAGCATGTTCATTTGAGTCCATTCCATTTCCAGCGGATGTTCAAGGAGTGGGCCGGGGTTACACCCAAGCAGTTTTTGCAGTATCTGACGCTCGAGCACGCGAAAGAAGTATTGAAAAAGGAGTCGGGGGCGACACTGTTCGATGCGGCGTTCGAGTCGGGTTTGTCGGGAACGGGCCGGCTGCACGATTTGTTTATCAAGATCGAGGGGATGACGCCGGGTGAGTATAAGAATGGCGGCGAGGAACTGAGCATCAATTACAAGTTTGCGGAGAGCCCCTTTGGGCAATTGCTGGTCGCATCGACGCATAAGGGGATTTGTTATCTGGCGTTTGCGGATGAAGGCAAGGACGCTGCGATGAAGGAGCTGAAGGCGATGTTTCCAAACGCCAAGTTCCAGTCCAGGGCGGATGAGGTGCAGGGCAAAGCATTGTCGATTTTTACCCGCGATTGGGAAAGACCGGGAGAGATCAAGCTGCATCTGAAGGGCACGGAGTTTCAGATCAAGGTATGGGAGACGTTGTTGAAGGTGCCGATGGGTGAGCTGACGACGTATGGAGGGCTTGCGGGCAAGCTGCAAAACCCACAGGCGTCACGGGCGGTGGGAACGGCGGTGGGGAGCAATCCGGTTGCCTTTCTTATCCCTTGTCACCGGGTGATCAAGTCGGATGGACAGATAGGGCAGTATCACTGGGGCAGCACAAGAAAGAATGCGATGATCGGCTGGGAGGCTACGCGGGTATATGCAACCAGTGAAAACTAATAGTCATGAAACACAGATTGGAAGGAAAGGATTGGGCGTTGGTGGCCGAGGGTTTGCACCGTGATGGATATGCGGTGGTGGAGAAGGTGTTGACGGCAGAAGAGTGTGAGGAAATGATCGGGCGATATACGGATGAAGGGTTGTATAGAAAGACGATCAATATGGAGCGGTACCGGTTTGGTCTTGGTGAGTATAAGTATTTTGGATATCCATTGCCGGGGTGGATTGAGGAGGTGCGGGAGGCGGTGTATGCTAAGCTGGCTCCGGTGGCGAATCGGTGGATGGAGGCACTGGCGATGGAGGTGCGGTATCCGGCGACGCATGCCGAGATGAAGAGACGGTGCGAGAATGCGGGGCAGACGAAGCCGACGGTGCTTATTTTGAAGTATGGGGAGGGAGGGTTCAATACGTTGCACCAGGATTTGTATGGGGAGGTTTATTTTCCAATGCAGGTGGTATTGTTTTTAGATGAGGGCTATAGCGGCGGGGAGTTTGTGCTGACGGAGCAGGTGCCGAGGGCGCAGTCGAAGGCCAATGTGGTGAAGCCAAGGCGGGGGGATATGTTGGTGTTTACGACCAATTTCAGGCCGGTGAAGGGGAGCAGGGGGTGGTACCGGGTGAATATGAAGCATGGGGTGAGCCCCGTGCGCAGCGGGGCCCGGCATACACTGGGAATCATTTTTCATGATGCTGAGAGTTAAGCTATTCAGAACGGAGGCTCTTGACCGGATTGGATAGAGCCGCTCGAATTGCCTGGTAGCTGACTGTCGCGACGGCGATTATCATGGCAAGGATGCCGGACAGGGCAAAGACGCTCCAGCCGATCGAGATGCGGTAGCCATAGCCGTCGAGCCATTTTTCCATGGCGTACCAGGCGATGGGCGCTGCGATGACGAAGGAGATGCCGACGAGCCAGACAAAGTCTTTGGCCAGCAGGGTGGTGATGCTGGTGACGCTGGCGCCGAGCACTTTGCGGACGCCGATTTCCCGGAGTCTATTTTCCGCCATATAGGCCGCGAGGGCGAACAGGCCGAGGCAGGAGATAAAGATGGTGAGGCCGGCGAAGAGGGCGGAGAGAGTTCCTACCTGTTGTTCTTCCTTAAATTTACGGGCGTAGGCTTCATCGGTAAAGATGGCTTCGAAGGGATATTTCGGGTTGTATTGTTTAAAGATTTTTTCCGCTTTTGCGATATTGGTCGAGATGGAGTTGGCGGGATTGAGCTTGAAGTGGATGACCTGGCAGAAGTATTTGGGTCCTGCGATGATCATCGGGGCGATGTGTTCTGCATAGGGAGATTCCAGGATAAAATCTTTTATTACGCCGACGACGTGCCAGTCTTCGCGGTATTTGTCCCGGTCTCCACGTCCGAAGGTCATGCCAATCGGATTTTTTATGTGCATTGCTTTTACGGCGGCTTCGTTGAGCAGGACGGCGGTGCTGTCGGTGGGATATTTATAAATATCGACGTCGCGGCCTCCTATGAGCTTAGCTCCCATTGTCTTTACAAAGCCTGCGTCTTCGCCAAAGGCGATGAAGTCCGTCTTTTTATCTGCTTCGGTGCTGCCGGGCCAGTCATAGCCCCAGCCGTCGCTCCAGTGCTGGGTGATGGGGCCGGAGGTTTTGGTGACGGCTATGGCTGCGCCGCTGCGCAGGAGCTCACTTTTGATAAGCTCGTAATTTTTTGTGGCGTCTCCCTGTGTGAAGGTATAGACGAGGTTGTGGCGGTCGTAACCTGCGTCGCGGTCCTGTGCGTATTGGATCTGCTGCTGGATAATGAGGGTACTGATGATGAGGATGATGGCGAAGGTGAATTGCAGCACGACGAGCACTTTGCGGGTGGAGACGAGGGCGTCGACCTTTTTGAAAGTGCCTTTGAGGACTTTGACGGGTTGGAACGAAGACAGATAGAACGCGGGATAGCTGCCGGCCAGGAGTCCGGTGAAGAGGATAAAGCCAAGCGCAAAAATCCAGAGGGTGGGATTGCTATAGTCGATGGCCAGGTGTTTGCCGACGAGCAGGTTGAAACTTTCGAGGGTAAGGGATGCCAGTGCGATGGCGAAGATGAAGGCCAGGCCGGCAATGAGTATGCTTTCGCCGATGAACTGCGCGATGAGGAAACCGCGATATGCACCGACGACCTTACGAACGCCTACTTCTCGGGCTCGTTTCTCGCTGCGGGCGGTGCTGAGGTTCATGAAATTGATACAGGCGATCAGGAGGATGAAGCCGGCGATGACGCCAAAGAGGCGGACGGTTTTGATTCGGCCTCCGACGAGCTTGCCGTTGTCGGATGTCGCGTAGAGGTGATTACGGGACATGGGCTGGGTAAAGACTTCGGTCGTTTCGTTTCCTTTGCTGTGGTCGATGGTGATTCGTTTTACCTGTTGGTCGAAGGCGGCCTGTGAGGCGTTGGGTTTTAGCAGGACGTAGGTATAGAGGTGGTTGTTTCCCCAGTTGCTTTGGTCTTTTTCCCAGCCGATACTGACGGCAAAGGAAAAGGGCACGAGGTAGTCGAAACTAAAAGAGGTATTGGGGGGAAGGTCTTTGAGGATGCCGGTGACGGTAAAGTCGGCGTTGCTGTCGATGCGAACAGTCTTGCCCATGGCGTCCTGTGCTCCGAAGAGCTTTTTTGCCATTGGTTCGGTGAGGACGATCCCCTTGGGTCCTGCGAGGGCCTGGTCGGCGTTGCCTGCGAGCATGGGGAATTGGAAGAGTCTCAGGAAGCTGCTATCGCAGAAGGCGCCGCGGGAGTTGATGCGGGTTTCGCCGACGGAGGTCAGGAAGGTGACGTTGAAGTAGCGGGCCACGTCTTCTACGGCGGCGTAGTCGTTTTTGAGGGTGGTGGCGAGCGGAGAGGGGGTGTTGTTCCAGGCCCAGAGTTTCCCTTCGAACTTGTCCCGGTTGTACATGATATAGAGGCGATCGGTCTTGGGATAGGTTCGGTCGTAGGAGAGCTCGTTTTGGATCCAGAGGAGGATGAGGAGGGCGCTGGCCATGCCGATGGCGAGGCCGGAAATATTGATGGCGGAAAAGCTTTTGTTCCGCAGGAGGTTGCGTATGGCGATTTTCAGGTAGTTCTGGAACATGGTAGGTGGGGTGCCAATTGAGTGCCAAGTTTATAAGGTACTGTGGGGCAGGTGGTTGGATTTTTATTTGGGGGGTTGGGTGTTCGGGTTCGAGACAGGTAGTGTACGGGGTCGGGCCGCGGGGATGGGTTGGTGGTGGGCGACTAGTCGGTTCGGAGGGTTCTGACGGGATTGGTGAGGGCTGCCTGGATGGCCTGGAAGCCGACGGTTCCGGCGGCGATGAGCATGGAGAGCAGGCCGGTGAGGGCGAAGATCCACCAGGAGAGCTCGACGTGGTAGGGGATGCCTTCGAGCCATTGGGTCATGAACCACCAGGCCACGGGGGAGGCGATGATAAAGGCGATGAGCACGAGGATGAGGAAGTCTTTCGAGAGCATTGTGGCCAGGCGCATGATGGAAGCGCCCAGGACTTTGCGAACGCCGACTTCGCGGAGGCGGGATTCGGCCATATAGGCGGAGAGGCCGAACAGACCGAGACAGGAGATGAAGATGGCCATGCCGGCAAAGAGCGCGGCGAGGGTGCCGAAGTTTTTGCCGTCGGAGAGCTTGGCGATGTCGTATTGGTCTACGAAGAAATATTCGAAGGGATAGTTGGGGTTATAGGTCCGAAAGATCGAGGAGAGTCTGGCGATATTGTCGGAGGTCTTTTTGTCGGAGTTGAGCTTGAACGTGATGGTGCCGAACCAGCTGTTGGGACCTTGTATGACGATCGGCAGGACGCGGTTGAAGAAGGAGCCGGTTACGAAGTCTTTTATTACGCCGACGACGTGCCAGGTGCCGGCGTTGTTGCGGATGACTTGTCCGATGGGGTCGTTGAGACCCATCTGGCGGACGGCCATTTCTGTCAGGATGATGGCGCTGGAGTCGGTGGGATATTGCTGGATGTCGATGTCCCGGCCGGCGACGAGGCGCAGTCCCATCGTTTTGGCAAAGCCCCGGTCGGTTCGGTATTCCACGAAGTCGATGTGCTGATCGGGGTTTTTGCCTTGCCACTGGTAGCTGTCGTCGGTATCCCATATTTCTGTTATGGGCGAGTTGCTGCGGGTGATGTCGGTTACCGTGCCGGTATTTAGCAGGTCGCGTTTGATGAGGTCGTAATTCTTTTGCATGTCTCCCTTGACGTAAACGAAGGCAAGGTTCTTTCGGTCGTAGCCCATGTTGCGGTGGAGCGCATAGCTTACTTCGCGGTAGATGACGATGGTGCAGATGATGAAGGTAATGGCAAAGGTAAACTGGAAGACGACCAGGACGCGGCGCGGGGTAACCAGCGCATGGATGGTCTTGAAGTGACCGCGGAGGATGTTGATGGGCCGGAAGGCGGAAAGGTAGAAGGCCGGATAGCTGCCTGCCAGGAGGCCGGTGAAGACGATGAATGCCGCGCCGGAAAGCCAGAACATCGGGTCGTTGTAGGGGATGGCGATCTTTCCGAAAATGAGTTTATTGAACCAGGGCAGGGCAATGATGACGATGATAAGCCCGAGGATGCCGGCCATGCCGGCGATGAGCAGGGATTCGCCGAGGAATCTTCCGATGAGGGAGCCCTTCCCCGCTCCTACTACTTTGCGGATGCCTACCTCACGAGCCCGGCGGATGCTCCGGGCGGTGCTGAGGTTCATGTAGTTGATACAGGCGATGAGCAGGATGAAACCGGCGATGAGGGCGAGCATGCGGACGAAGTGGATTCCTCCGCCGGTAGCTTCTCCATTTATAAAATTCGAGTACAGGTTCCACTTCCGCATGGGGTGAAGGAATACTTCGGCTTTTGTCGTCGGGGCGTGTGAGCTGATGAGAGAGCGAAGGCTCATGTTGCCGACTGTTTCCGAGACGCCGGGGCGTAGCAGGAGGTAGGTGACGATGGTGCTTTTCTCCCAGCTGGTGATATCCCAGCCGACTTCTTTGGTATAGGACCACGGGATCAGGTAGTCGAAATTGAAACGGGTATTGGCGGGCAGGTCTTTGAGAACGCCGGTGACTTTGAAGCCGGCGGTGCTGTCGACGCGGATATATTCGCCGATTGCGTCGGTCTTGCCAAAGAGGCGTTTTGCAAAGGTTTCGGTTATGACGACCGAGTGCGGTTCGGTCAGGGCTGAGGCGGCGTTTCCCTGGAGGAAGGGGAAGGTGAATAATTTGAAGAAGCCGGAGTCGGTGAGCAGGCCCTGTGGGGCGATGTGTTTGTCGCCGATGGAGAAGATAAAGGCGCCGACCCAGTTGGTCCGGACGACTTCTTCCACCTGGCGTCCGTAGTTTGCCTTTATGACGGGCGCCATGACCATGGGCGTTTTGTTATTCGCTTCGATTTGTCCGTCGAAGAGGGCGCGGCTGTAGACGTGGTAGACGCGGTCGCGCTTTTCGTGGAACTGGTCGGCGGTTAGTTCGTTGCGGATCCAGAGTAATAAGACGATGGCGCTGGCCAGGCCGATGGCGAGGCCGGAGATATTGATGGCGGCGAAGGCTTTGTTTCGGCGAAGGCTGCGCCAGGTTATTTTGAGGTAGTTGTCGAGGAGGTCGAGGTTGTGCTTGAAGCTGCTGAAAAAGCTTTGAGGAAAGGGGGATGACTCGGGTTGAAAGAGGGGGGATTGTGTGAAGGGGGCGGCGGGGACCGGTTGGGCGGCGGCGGGGGCCGATTCGGCGGCGAGGGCGGATTGGGTGGCGGGCTGGGCTTGGGTCGGTTGGGCAGCTTCGGCTGTGGGGGGCGTGGCTGTGGGGGATTCGGGGATGGATAATCCCTTGAGTGTCATTCGGGTTAGGTGGCGATTGAAGGCGGCGTCGGCCTCGGACTCGTCATTATCGGGTAGGGATTTCCAAAGATCGGAGAGCATTTGCAGCGAGTAGGTCAGTTCGGGGTGCTGCTGCTGCCACTGTTCCAGCTCCTTTATTTCCTCTTCCGTAGCTTCACCAGAGAGCTTGCGGGCCATTAGGTGCCATATACGGTCCTTTTCTTTCATACGAGCGGAGGCGGCTTTTAGTTAGCAAGATACTCTCAAAGGTCGTAATTGTCGGGGGGAAGTTCGAAAAAAGTTCTGTTGACTAAATTGGCAAGACTGCAGCAATATCGCGTTGTTTACCATTGTAATATATTGATAATAAATTAAGTAAGCTTGCATATCAGATAGCTATTCTTGATTCGGATTTGAATCGTATATTTGTTATGTATTATTAGTTCATACATTAAATATGCATTTTTAATACAAAATCGAATGATAATGGCAAAACCGATTAAAAATACGCCTGTTTTAGAAGGAAAGGATGCCGTTAACTTTTTTACGAAACTCGAAGAGAATAAAGATAAAAAAGTTGATAGAGCTCGTCTATTAGCTATTCGTGAAAGTGCCCAACAGCTCCAATCTATTCACAGACCTCGCTAAATGGAGTTAGCAGGATTATCTCTTATTAAATTAACAAAGGATACGATCATTAAGCCATTTGATTGTGGTGACGAGGATCTTAATGATTTTTTAGTCTCTAAAGCCAAAGATTACCAACGGGAACTATTGGCCGTTACCTATATACTTGAAAATGAAGAAAGGACTATTGCTTTCTTTAGTATTTTTAACGATAGTCTTCGCGTACAAGAAATAGGTTTTGCTTCTAAAAGTGCTTTTAAGCGTTTCCTTTCCAAATTGGTTTCACATCCCAAAAGGCATTTGGAGTACTTTCCGGCTCTCAAAATCGGGCGATTAGGTGTTTGTAATACAACCAAGAAAGCAGGCTTGGGAACCCTGATTATTAACTTTATCATTAACCTAGCTATTGATCAAAATACTCATTGCGCCTGCAAACTTATTACGGTAGATGCCTATGATCAATCATTGGGTTTCTATGAAAAAAAGGGATTTACGTATTTCACAGAAACTGATAAAGGAAAGGATACTCGCCAGATGTATCTTGATTTGACTCCCATAATTAATGCTTCTTTAGAAGAACAGGTAGCGGGATAGGAGAAGATAGTGCTACTGTAAAAAATCTTCCAGTTTCCCCGAAGAGGCTAACGTGGGGAGGGGCAAAGAGTCATGCATTGAAGTGAGTTCGAGCTGGAGGTGCACTTCGAAGCTGGTGCTGGTATTTTGAATACTGAGGTTATGCCGGCCGGGATACAGGAGGTCGAGTCGTCTGCGGACGTTTCTGAGGCCGATGCCGCTGTGGTGGATGACTTCGCTTAGGTTATTCCGTGCGATGCTGTTGGAGACGGTGAGATGGAGCTGGTGCTCGTTCCCGTTCTCGTCGAGGTGGAGGGAGATGTTGATCCAGTTGGGGGCGAGCGTTTCTTTCGAGACGTGCTTAAAAGCGTTTTCCACGAAGGTCATGAGGATAAAAGGAGCGATGGTGAGGTGATCGGTGGAGGAGGAAGGTTCCAGATCGACCTTTACCTTCATGTTATCGTTTAGTCGCAGCTTCTCGAGCTCGATGGAGTTTTTCAGGCATTTGATTTCCTTGCTCAGGGGAATTTGCAGGTCGTTGCATTCGTATAGCTGATAGCGTAAGAGCTCGGAGAAGCGGGCCAGGGATTCGGAGGCGGTATCGGGTTTTTTATGGATAAGGAAGAAAATGGAGTTGATGGTATTGAAAAGAAAATGGGGATTGAATTGATGCTTCAGGAAGTCGAGCTCGGTTTCCAGTTTTTCTCTTTCCAGCAGCTGTTGTTTTCTTCTTGTCTGGATCCAGGCCTTTGTGAGGTGAATAGCCGTGGTGATCGCCAGACAGGTAAATACGGCGGGAACGGCATTCCCAAAGAAATAGTAAGAGCAAAGGCCGGGACCGTATAGCTGATAGACGTTGGTGTGCATCAGAAATGCGGTGAGGTAGTAGCCGGATACGATACAGGCCGAAGCAAGGAATAAGGTGAGGGAAAGGGTGACGACGTACCCTCCGATTCTCCCTTTTCCGAGGTAGTGCGGGATGAGGAAGTAGAGGTTGAAATAAGCGGCGGCGAGCTCAATGGGAATATAGAACGCCAGCTTGAGCACGAATGGCGAAAGCAGCAGTGCAAAGTAGATACACCAGAACGGGAGGTGGTACAGCTTATATTTTATAATTTTTGATAACACGGCGCCTCGATAATCCTTACAAGTTACAAATATTTCCCCTGGAAAGGGCTGGTGGTTATTTGAACGGAGGGTATTTATTGACGACGTGCAGCGGGGGCTATATGACAGGTATTAATGTATGATTTTGAGGGTATTATTGCTGTTCAGCAATTAATAGGAACCCGTGGTCATTCGCGTTTTTTGGTGCCTGTAGGGTATTGTTTCTTTACGGCATGAAAAATATACTTCTTTCCTGCTGTTTGTTTAGCCTTTTCCTCCAGGCCAGGAGCCAGGTAATAGGAAGGCTTGTTACGGCTGGTGGACAGCCGATCCCCTCTGCGAATGTACTGTTGTTACGTTCTGTCGATAGTGGGCTAGTCAAGGCGGCTTTATCCGATGAGAACGGCGGCTACCGGATAGAGCGAGTCGGTCCGGGAAGATATTTTATCCGGTACAGCAGTGTGGGGTATCAAATGGGGGTTTCACCGGCGTTCGAGCTGGGGAGTGATTCCAAGGATTTGGGAGCGATTGTCTTGCAGACGGATACGGCTCAACTGGGGTCCGTCGTCGTGCGGGCGCAGAAGCCGCTGTTTCAGCAGCAGGTCACCGGTACGACGGTGAATGTGGAGAATAGCATCCTTACGAAGGGCAGCTCGGCGCTGGAAGTATTGGAGCGAAGCCCTGGCGTCGTGATCGATCGAAGGAACAATGCGATTGCGTTAAACGGGAATAGCGGCGTATTGGTTTTATTGAACGGGAAGCTGCTTCGTCTGTCGATGGACCAGGTGGTTTCTTTATTGAATAGCATGCCCGCGGACAATATCGAAAAGATCGAGCTGTTGACGAGTCCGCCGGCTAATTATGACGCGGATGGGAATGCGGGGATGATCAATATCGTTTTGAAAAAGAGCAGGAAGCGGGGAACGAATGGTTCGCTTTCGGCTTCGACGGGATATGGTTATGGAGAGAAGGCTTCGGCAAGCCTGAATCTGACGCATAACTCGCGCGTTTTCGACGTGTATGGTTCCTATGCGTTTTCACACGACAGGGCTGCGATGGACTGGCACGCCTATTCTACGGAGCGGCAGCCTTTATTGGGCGGCGGCTTTTCGCATACCGATGTTTTGAGCGACATAAAGCCTGTGAGCAATTCGCATAATGTCTCTGTCGGGGCAGATGCCCGATTGAACTCCAAAACTACGATCGGCGGCAGTGTCAATTACAACAATAGTCACGTGGCTGTGGGGACGCATAATACTGCGACTTTTCTGATCGCGCCGGATTCTCCCATCTCGTTGAATGCGACTATCTCGGGTATCAATCAATGGAATAATATTATGGCTTCGGCCTATGTCGAGAGGAAGATCCGGGAAGGCGAACGGATTACGTTCGACATGGATTATCTCGATTTTAATAATCGTCGACCTACGGATGCCCGCAGCTCGTTTTTGGACAAGCACGGAAATCCGGCAGGAAACAACGATACATTGTCCTCGCCCTATCAAAAGGGAATTTCCAATACGCATATACAGGTGGGTGTTGGTAAGCTCGATTATGTCAAGCGGCTGAGCGAGAAAGTCAGGCTGGAGACGGGAGCCAAGGGTACGTATACGCGGACTTCGAGCTTGTCCAGGACGGAAAGCTGGGTGAATGGTGCATTTGTAAGCCGGGATGGAACGACCACCGACATGGTTATGAAGGAGGCGATCGGGGCGGCTTATGCGTCTGTGAATGCAACGATTGGTTCTTCGGGCAGCCTCACTGCGGGGCTTAGGTATGAGTATTCGGATACGAGGATGGATAATCCGGGGAAGCAGGCGCTCATCACGGAGCGGAAGCTGGGGAAGCTGTTTCCGTCGGTGTTCTTTTCACAGAAACTGGGGGCTCGTTCCGAGCTGCAGCTATCATATACGACGCGTATCAGCCGGCCTTCCTATAACGATCTTACGTCGTATGTGATTTATACAGGCCCGTCGTCGATCGAGACGGGGAACCCGCTTTTAAAACCGACGATTACCAATACGCTCAAGCTAGGATATGTATATCGTGGGTATTCCTTTTCGGTTTCCTTAAGCCGGGATGATCATCCGATCGTGCGCTATCAGCTGACGACGAGTGCGGATGGGATGTTGCTGGCCGTATCGCCGGTAAATATGGAGTATCAGAATAGTCTTCTTTTCCAGATTGGTGCGCCGGTGAAGGTGACGGATTGGTGGTCGATGAACTGGAGTTTCAATGCGGGATGGCGGCGGTATAAGGAGGATTTTACTCCCGCGCCGGCGGAGAATACGTGGTTTGGGTATTCAGGGAATATGAGTCAGACATTCCGTTTGCCGAAGGGTTTCTCGGCGGAGGTGTCGGGTTGGTATAATTCCAGACTTTATGATGGGTCGAAGAAAGTGGATGGGTTTGGAGCATTGAATGCGGGAATTAAGAAGGAGCTGAAAAATAATGGGGGCAGCTTTCAGCTGTTCATGACCGATATATTCCGAACTACGACAATCGTAAATCATTTCGGGACGCTGACGGAGGAAGCATTTTCGGTGAAGTCGAGAGTGCCTTACAGGCCGGAGTCTGCGAGGGCGCAGGTGATTCGGCTGAGCTATACCCGGACGATCGGGGGAGGCGGGTCGGGGAAGAAGGGAGGGGCGCAGGAGGAAAGGGAGAGGGTACGGGAGTAATTATGGTTACAGGTTATTGAGCAGGGGGAAGAAATACATCCGGATTGATGGGTTCATAGCTGATGGATGAGGCTGTATAGATGATAGTTTTTTTCCTGTAAGTGTATTCATATTTCAGCACCAGGCCGGGAATGCCGGAGAAGGCCGGGAGCAGGGAGGCAAAGGACGGTTTAGGGGTGGAGGGATAGTACCAGGCGGTTATGAGCCGGTTATCTTTCAGGGTAATTACGACTTTCTTGCAGATGTGTCCGAGGATGACCGCAGTATCTTCAGTGAAGCGACGGGCGGAGCCATCGTATTTGCTGTTATATCGATCCCACTGGTCGGGATTAAATGTATTTTTTTGCTTATTGCGACCGGATTCTTTTATAATGGTTACTTTTTTCAGCTTTCCGAGTTCATAATGGGCATATGCGCTTTCGATACGCATCAGACTGGCAAGTCTTAGCCTGGCATCATGCTTATCGGCAAAAAACGTCTGAATACCACCGTTGTATAATTCCGCTATGCCGCCATTGTCTTTTTTCATGCGGAGGGTAATCGCATAAGCAACGGTCAGACCGGAACCGGAGGGAGGCCGGGTCACCGGAGCAGACAGGGGAATTGCGGACGCTGCTTGTAAAAGAGCCGGAATGGTAAAAAAATATACTATCGTTACTATTCGTTTCATTTCAATATCAATTCGCCCAGGTCCAATGGGTCGATCGGATTAAAGGGCAGGGCGCCGTCAAAACGTTTTTCATCGGTCCGTTTCCAATCTTCTAATTTCTGCCGCGTTTTCCTGGCTCTACGGGTAGGCTTTCCATTGCTTCTGGTCATGTACATTTCCCTGATCATCGCGGCTGCTTGTTTGGAAATAGTGATATTCGTATATCTGTCGACGCGTATAGTAAGATCTTCTTCCTTTTTTGCGTCCATGTAGCCTCCTATTTCGGGGTAGCGAAAACTAATGAAGGTAAAGAGGGGATCATTATCTATCAGCCGAATGGGGTGACCATCCAGGATTACAGTCCCGTTGTTTCGGACAGATATTGCCATGGTTCCGCTTTTTGCTAAATCAGTCATACGGGCGGACGAATCATCGGCAGGGCGTGACATTGCCGTTTCGATCGAATCGCCGGTCACTGGAATTTTCGTTTGACGGGCAGGTGTGGATTCGGGAATATTCTTTACAACCGTTGGTTTATGAGACGGTTCGACGGGGACGAAAATCCTGAATATCGAAAATCCGATGAGCACGAAAAAAGAGGCTGCGATACCGGCATAGATCCATCTTTTCCGGGACACGCCGCGAATGGGGGGTATTCGGCCCTTGCGGAGCTTTTCGATTCTGTCTTTAATGGATGCGCTTACAAACGCAGGTGGAGCAATTTCGAGCTGCCGCAGCCTGGCCATACTGCTTTCGTTATTTGAAGAAGAGCCGGAACGATTGTTTTCGTCGATAGCGGTCAAAGAAGCACGTATACGCTGAAACAGCTCCGGCGGCGGAGGTGTTTCATGCTCACGCAAAAAGCACCATATATCAGAGCGTTTAGCCATCAACTGATTTTCAACATTTTTTGTAACAAATTCCGTGCTCGGAACAGCTGAGATCTGCTTCCTTCTTCCGAGATATTCAGCAACTCGCCTATTTCTTTATGACTGTAACCTTCCACCATGTAAAGGTTCACTACGGTTCGATAACCATCCGGCAGTTCCCTGATATTACGCATGAGGTCTTCGTTAGCCAGTTTATCATATCCCGATAGGTCGTCCGATTCTTTGTCAAGGGTTTCGGGCAGGACGGACAGGAACCGGCTCTTTTTCTTGATGCCGTCGATGCAGGCGCTGACAAATATACGGCGCGCCCACCCTTCAAATGAGCCATCTCCACGGAATGAGGCCAAATGCTTGTACAGCTTGACAAAACCTTCCTGAAAACAATCGTTGGCGTCATTGGCGTTTCCTGCATATCGGAGACACAGGCTGTACATCTTCCCGGCTATGGCTTCATATATTTCCTGGAAAGATTTTTCATCTCCGCCCGACGCTTTCTCAGCTAAGACTTCAAAATAGGGGTTCGCGTTGCGTGGGGAATCCATAGTGCAAATATCTATTTAATAATACATATTTCCTACTATGCATATGCGCATAACAACCGCCGCGAGAAGAAACGGCACTCTAAAAGATGAGAATCAGCCGATTAAAATTCTTTGTAAAAAAAATCAGGATCCTGCGAAACGCTTATGCACGGCAGACAGTCTATATAGATGAGGCTGCCTGTAAATATGCAGCCAGCTATACCCTAAAGAAACGCTCCGCGCGGTAGCACTTTACTTCCGCACCCTCCCTGAATAAAACCCTGCAATGGCATAGTCAACGCCATTTGTCAGCATTCACTTTATTATTAAAATCAACGTAATCAAAAACTATCTCTGGTTTATGAGGAGAGTATTTTTCGTGTCTTTATTGGCGATAGCCTTCACGGGTTATGGTCAGGTCAAGCCTTCTATCATTGGATTCAGCGCTAATTTAGTTGATTTTTCAGCATCGGTGCCCAAGGTCGGAAAAGTCGAGCCTGGCTTTTCAATCATGTATTGGAAAGGGTTGAGCCGGAAAATCGATTTTTCGCTACGATACAATGGTCTTTTCACGGATTTCAACAAAACACAGTCGAGTTCATCGGGATACAGCAATGAGTTCGAGGCTTCTCTGCATGGGCGACCGATCAATGACGATCATTTGTTTTCCCCTTTCGTAACTGCCGGGATCGGTACAGGCAACTATGGCAATCGTTGGGCAGTATATGCGCCGCTGGGTGGTGGTCTCCAGTTGAATATGGCGGGGGAAGGATATATTTTCCTTCAGGCGAACTACCGGCTCAGTCTCCAAAGCGGGAATCTCGACAATAATATGTTCTATTCGCTGGGCTTTACTTCTCCTATTGGTTCACCGAAGGCTAAGCCTATGGCGGCATTACCCCCGCCTCCGGCAGTAGAGGTCAAAGACCGGGATAAGGATGGCGTTCCCGATAGCGCCGACGCCTGCCCCGATGAAGCCGGTCTTGCCGAGCTGCATGGCTGTCCGGACAGTGATGGGGATGGCATTGCCGACAAGGATGACAAGTGTCCCAATCAAAAGGGGCTTGCCAAATATAACGGTTGTCCTATACCGGACAGGGATGGCGACGGAGTCGACGACGAGACAGATAAATGTCCGGATATTGCCGGAGACCGGTCAAATAACGGTTGTCCTATTGTAAAAGAAGAGGTCCGAAAGAGGGCCGATTATGCAGCCCAGCACATATACTTCGCCACGTCCAGCGCTGTGTTGCTGAAAAAATCTTTTACAGGACTCGATGAGATGGCCGGTTTGCTGAAGAATGATCGTGCATTGAGGCTGTATGTCGACGGCTATACGGACAATACCGGTAAGCCGGAAAAGAATCAGGCGTTAAGCGAGAATCGGGCAGGAGCCGTAAAAAAATACCTTATTGGACAGAGCATAGAGGAAAACCGAATCGTGTCTGCGGGCCATGGAGCTGCCGATCCCATAGCAGATAATAAGACGGCTGCCGGCCGCGCCCGTAACCGGCGTGTAGTATTGAAGCTGGATTATCAGTAACCCAAAACCATAGAAAGATGAAAACAAATGACAAAGAGTTAGATGAAGAAAGATCGCTTTTGAACGATCTCGAAAAGAGAAATATCAGGGCTTTTATGCGGCTGTACAGGGACTATAATGAAGACTTGCTGATATTCGTCTATAGCCGGCTGCCCGATCGAAAGGCAGCGATAAAGATGGTGGAAGAGTTTTTCGAGGACCTGTGGCTGTCGGCCCGGTTTACAGAAATCGACCCGCCTATATACCGTTATCTGCTGAAGCAGATAACGACTGTCTGCGAACAAAGATTCAATTATCGCCAGGGATAAGTTCCCGGGATAATCATTAAAACCTGTATTATGAAGCAAACATTTCTTTTCTTATGGATGTGTATTTTCTGGCGCGCCGGCCTTGGGCCCAGGCATATACCAGTGAGACTGAACTGCGCAATGTCAGGCAGCGCTCGGCAGCTATCCGGCTTCCTTACGCCACAGATCCGGTGGAAGATGCGTTGAAGCGGTATATGATGACGAAAGGTTTCAAAAGTACAAGCGCCGGCGGATATATCGTGTACAGGGGCGTATCGCTGGATGGTTCGGATACTACGCTGAGCGATCTCTATTTCAAGGCGGCTTCGGCGGGCCGGAAAGAGAAAGATATGACGATACTGAACATGATACCCGTAAAAAAGAACCAGGATGTTGCTGTCCCTTCCTTCGCCGATAGTTCAAGGCTGGAGAAAGCGAGGATATTTCTCGATAGCCTGGCTCCTTTTGTAGCATCTTACAATACGGGCCTGCTGTTAAATACTCAGCAGGAAGCATTGGGGAAGGCGCAGCGAAAGATGAACGATCTTAAAAGCGAGCAGGGAGATCTGGAGAAAAAAATGAGACAGCTGCAGTCGGACCTCGATCAGAACCAAAAAGACCAGGTTAAGTCGGTAGCCGATTTGAAGGCAAGTGTCAACGCCGACGACGATACGAAGAGGAAATATCAGAAGCGGGTCAACCGCTACCTGGATGAAGAAGCTAGCCTGGAGAAGAAGCGTCGGCGGACACAACAAGACCTGGAAGATAACAAACACGAACAGGAAAAACAACAATTGGAGATTGACAAGCAGCGGCAGGGGCTGGACGCCGTGAAGCTCCGGCAATAAAGATGTAATGATTGGCAGGAATGGTTACGGCTTATAATAGCCCCGGAAGGGATTCAGGGGTTAAAAGGGGGGTGGAAATGGTTTGTCATTTCGCCCCCTTTATTTTTAGTTTTCCAGCAATTGTTTGATCTGATCGAGGATAGGGGTCCAGCCTCCGCCGGCTACGGTTTCTTCATAGCGTTGGTCTCCGGCAGTGACGGTGCTGTAGTCGCCCTGGGAGACGGTGAGGAGGGTGCTGTCGCCCTGGTCTTTTACGTCGTAGGTCACCGTGAGGTAGTTTTCGGGCAGGTCGGGGACGGCGGGGTTGTTGGGGTCGATGGTGGTGTAGACGAGGTGTTTGCCGGGGTCGATGCTTACAATACTTCCTTTTACGGCGACCATTTCGACCCCATTGAAATTGCCTTTCCAGAGGAGGGGGCTGCCGGGTTTCCAGTCGGAGAGGGCTTCGCAGCCGAACATATATTTACGGGTCATTTCGGGATTGACGAGGGCGTCCCATACTTTGGCGGCGGGGGCGTTGATGGTGATGGTGTTTGTCACGATAAGTGGCTGGCTCATAGTGTTTTTGTTTAGATCACAATAATAGGGTGATTTTTAGGGGAGGGATTGCATTTTACGGATTCTTTTATTGCGTACCAGGGAGTTTTTAGCGATTTCCAATGGAATTGGGAGGTTAGCGATTCCGGACTGAATCGGGAGTCTGGCCGAATCTCTTTTTGAAGACGTTGTTGAAATGCTGGGGTGTGGAGTAGCCGAGCTCGAAGGATATTTCGGCGGCGGTCTTTTGGGTGTCGAGGAGGTATTGTTGGGCGAGGAGGAGGCGTTGTTCGGTGAGGTAGCCGAAGACGGTGGTGTTGAAGGTTTCTTTAAAGCCCCGTTTTAGTTTGTACTCATTGAGGCCGACGGTGCGGGCGATCTGGGTGAGGCTGGGAGGGTCGCTGAGGCGGTCATTGATAAGGTCGCGGACGGCGATGATCTTTTCTTTGTCTTCTTTGGTTTTTATGGTCTCCGGGGATTTGTTCAGGGTCAGGAGGGCCGATTCGGCGCAAAGGACCAGGAGCTCGATGCTTTTGGAGAGGAGGAACAGGCGCTGGAGGTCGCCGTTGTATTTATTATTGATGATCTGGTAGATGACTTGTTGAATTTGCGGGTCGACGGCGCCCCATTGGTCGGAGAGGAGGATGGATTTGCCGTTGACGATGTGTTCGCCAAAGCTTTTGAGGAGGTCGTTGGCGTTTTGGGTGAAGCCGAGGAAGGTTTCTTTTGGAAATGAGACGCCAAAAGTTTCGAGCTCGAGGGTATGGTTTTCGACGGTCATGTCGAAGTCTTTCGAGTACATGATGTTGTGATGACCGCCGATGAGGTGGAAGTCGGTATCGAGCTGCTGATAGTGAAAGCTGTAGTTGCCTTTTAGGCCGATATGGAGACGGACGAGGTCGGTGTTGGGGCTGGTGGCGTTAAAAGAAGTTAGCTCATGAAATTTGGAGATGGCGTGGCCCATGCGGATGCCATCGAATTCCCAGATGATGGATTCGCGGGTGCCGGCTTCGTTTTCGAGATGATGGCGTTGTTCCATATCTTTTTAAAGATACGGAGATTTAGTTTTTTTGGGGGCGGGGGTTGTTTGGCAGGTGCTGGCCCCCGGTGGCGGGATACTGGTTATGTGAGGGCGGGTACGGATTAGGCGGTTAATTACGGGTTGTCGATTGCTGAGTGGTGGATTGTGGGGATGTGGATTGTGGGGTTGTCGACTGTGGCCGGGGCTTCATCGGGCGAAGATTGCGGCTGTAGTAGACGTCGCCGGGTACGTGGTGGCTGGCATAGACTCTTTCGAGGATATGATATAGTGTTGGGTCGTAAGCCTCAAATTCTTCGGGGGTTTGGATGCGGCGGTCTCCTTCATAATATTCGATGTTGGACCAGAACCACCACTGGGTGCCTTCGGCCCAGTATTCGGCGACGGTATTGATGGCGTACTGTCCTTTATACATTCCTTTGGCTTTGGCTGCTTCATAGGCTACGTTTATCTCGCGGTAAAGGGCGGTGTCGGCGCGGCGGATAGCATTATGAATATTATGGCTGAATTCATGGACGAGGATGTTCTCTCCGTAGTAGCGGGTGCCGGGGTAGCCGAGCAGATTTTCTTCCGCACAGGAGGTGATGGTGCCGCCCATTCCGCGGGCGCGGCGGTTCCAGTATTCGCGGTCGGTCATGGAGGCGATGCCACCGGGTTTGTCGTAGTTATCGCGTTCACCGGGGGTGAGGCGGCGGTCTTCTTTCGTCGGCTTCTTCCAGTCGTGGCGTTCGGGGAGGTCGGTTTCCATTTCGGTTTGGGCCATGACGAGGACGCGGGCTTTCTGGGTGATGAGCATTTCGCGTACGTCATTACGTTTGAGGAGCATGTAGTTGACGATGTCGCGCGCCATGAGGAGGGCGTCGTCGGGGACTTTTGCGGAGGAGACGATGGGGATGCCCCAGGCGTCTGTATATTTTTTATAGAAGGTATCGAGGGAGAGGGCTGGCGGCGGCGGCGCGATCATGGTATGGGCGAAGGACGTGCCGGAGGTGGCTGGCGCGGTTGCCGGCTGGGTGGACGCCTGCGGCGTCCTGGATTGTTTGGTGTTGGAGCAGGCGGATAAGATGGCTGCCAGTGTGATAGTAGTTAGGATATGCTTTGTCATGACCCAATTTCCAGATTTTGGAGGGCTGGGGAGAGACAAATCTTAACTGGTTGCGTACGGATTTTAGCCTCGTGACGAACGGGTGAATGCGTGAGTTGGCCCGTAGGTTTAGGACGGGCTGGCGCGTGGGTTTAGCACGGGCTGGCGCGCGGGGTTAGTGCGGGTTGGCGTGTGGGATTAGTGCGCTACCGGGCCGTCGCTGACTTTGACGCCGTTGTTCCAGACGGAGGAGATGGTGCGGGTGTTGCGGATATCGTCCAGGGGATTTTTGTCGAGGATGATGAAGTTGGCTTTTTTTCCGGTTTGGAGGGTTCCCTGGGTGCTGTCGATCTGCAGGAGTCTGGCGCCGTTAGCGGTAGCGATGGAGATGACCTGGAGGGGGGTGAGGCCGGCCTGGACCAGGAGTTCCATTTCCAGGTGTTCGGCAAAACCCTGGGCGCGGAGGGGGTTGGCTCCGGCGTCGGTTCCGAGGGCGACGAGGATTCCGGCGCGGTAGAGGCGGGCGGCGTTTTTGAGGGCGATCTTTAGTGCCGTTTTTTCCTGGGCGGTGACCGGGTTTTTACTGACCTTCTCTTTATAAGCCGCGCTGGTAATCATTTCGTATACGCCGGGTTCGATGGAGTTGCGGAAGAAGGGATCGTTTAGCCACGAGGGGCTGTCTTCATAAGCATATGCAAATTCATCGAGGGAAAGGGTTGGGATATAGCCTACTTTCTTCTTCTTCATTTCTGTGATCAGGCTGCTGTCGACTTCTGCGTCGCGGATGCTGTGGGCCATCATGTTGATGCCGTTTGCGACGAGGCGGCGGGCGTCGGACAGGTGATAAAGGTGGGCGGCTACGCGAATATTGTGTTTGTGGGCTTCCTTGATGATGGCGGCGTAGATTTCCGGTTTCATGATTTGGTCTTTTTTAAATTGACCGTAGAAATCGTCGACCCACATTTTGACCACATCGGGGCGGAAGGTAGCTAGTTCCTTTACGTTTTTTATGGCTTCGGCAGGTGTTTCGGGGCGGTAGATGCGTGCGCCGATCCCTGCGGGGGGCATGGCGTTTTTTACGCCAAAGCCATAGATCGCGGAATAAAAGGTGGTGCCGGGGACCTGGCCGGCTTTGGAGGAATCGCGGAGGGCGATGCCGAGGGGTTGTTCGGTGCCCATCGAGAGGACGGCGGCGATGCCGTAGTCCTGGAATTTAGCCAGCTGGCGACGGACGTTTTCGGAGGTATAATTTTCGGGAGAGGTGCTGGTTCCTTTGAGGTTGCCGACATGACTGTGGCAGTCGATGATTTCCGGCATGATGAATTTTCCGGTGCAGTCGATCTGGACGTCGTCGGGGGAGACGGCGAGCTTGCCGCGGGTGACGGCTATGATTTTACCGTCACTGATAACGACGGCTACGTGAGACTGGGGCGCACGGCCTGTTCCATCGATGACGGTGGTGTTAGTGAGGATGGTTTTGTGCTGGGCTTGGGTAGTGAGGGCGGTCAGGAAAAGAAGGCTCGTGAACAGGTGTCTCATGTATTTGGATTGAGGGCGTAAGTTACGGGATAATGCGCAAAAACCGGCTCTTGGGGAGCCGGTTTGGCGGTTAGGGTTGGGCTGGGTTGGGCGTGCTGAGGTCGGGTTTAGTGAGCGGCTTCGGCGGTGCGTTAGTGAGCGGCTTCGGCGGTAGACAGGGCGGGACTCAGGGCGGTGGCGATGCCGATGCGATTCCAGCCGTTGATGTTGATGATGGCCATGATGACCTGGGCCAGGTATTGTTCGTCGAAGAGCTGGGCGGCTTCCTGGTAGGTCTTGTCCGAGACGTGGTTGGCGATGAGGGTTACTTCTTCGGTGAGAGCGAGGATGGCTCGTTCTTCGGGTGTGAAGAAGGGGGTTTCGCGCCAGGCGTTGAGGGCGTAGATGCGTTGTTCGGTTTCGCCGGCTTTGCGGGCGTCGCGGGTATGCATGTCGATGCAGAAGGCGCAGCCGTTGATTTGGGAGGCTCTTATTTTTATGAGGTCTTTGTGTGTTTGGGTAAGACGGGTGGATTCGATGAATTTGTCCATGGCGATCATTGCGCGGTAGGAGGCGGCGTCGGCGTTTGGGATTTTGATTCTTGTGCTCATAGTTTTGTGTTTTTGATAGGGCAAAGCTCGGGCGGTGGGGGGAGCGAAAAAATAATCATGATTAAGAAATTGAGTGGGGCGGGGTGAGCTTGGGGGCGGTGGCGGGGGGGCGCGCCTGGT
>JAFDYG010000273.1 GCA_018267545.1 Bacteroidota bacterium | reverse complement strand
TAAATTTCTTTGTTGTCGTAGCGGTTAGTTTTGTCGGAGCGGGTGAGGAATTCCCTTAGGATATTTGCCCGGGCTCGGGTGGTGTCTTTTTCGTTTCGGGTAGCCATGAAGGAGGGGCACATGGTGCCGCCGGAGAGGTGTGTCTTGCGGCAGTCGCCGGAGCCGTTGCACTGTTCGGCGTGCTGAAGGATGTCCTGCTGGTGGAAGCGGAAAAGGGTAGGGAAGGCGGGTGTCTGCTGTCCGGGCTCGTAGCGCAGGTTCGAGTTCATAGGTGGCGTGTCTACGATCTTGCCGGGGTTGAAGATGTTCTCCGGGTCCCAGGTTTGCTTGAGCTGGCGGAAGAGCTGGTAGTTCTTTTCTCCGACCATCTGGGGGATGAACTCGCCGCGCAGGCGGCCGTCGCCGTGTTCGCCGCTGAGGGAGCCCTGGTATTTTTTGACGAGGGTGGCGATTTCTTCCGCGATGGTGCGGAAGAGGAGGTTGCCTTCTTTTGTCTTTAGGTTGATGATGGGGCGGAGGTGGATCTCGCCGCTTCCGGCGTGGGCGTAGTGAACGGAGTAGAGGTTATATTTTTTTAAGATTTCGTTGAAGTCGCGGATGTAATTGGGGAGATCCTGGACGTCGACGGCGGTGTCTTCGATGACGGGTACGGCTTTTTCGTCGCCGGGCAGGTTGGAGAGCAGACCGAGGCCGGCCTTGCGAAGGGACCAGATTTTATTTGTGTCGGCACCGAAGAGCAGGGGGAAGTGGTAGCCGAGGCCGGCGGCGCGCATCCGGGCTTCGACTTTTGCGGCGATGGCGGTGATTTCTTCGCGGGTGTCTTTTTTGAACTCGACGACGAGGATGGCGCCGGGGTCGCCCTGGACGAAGAAACGGTTTTTAGACTGTTCGATATTGTCCTTTGTGCATTCGAGGATATAATGGTCGATGAGCTCGCTGGCGGTGGGCTGGTATTCCAGCGCAATAAGGTTGGCCCGGAGGGACTCGTCGATGGTATTGAAGTGAACGCAGAGCAGGCCGGTCTCTTTTGGAGGGAGGGGGCTGAGGTTCAGCTTTATTTCGGTGATAAAGGCGAGGGTTCCTTCGGAGCCGGCTATGAGCTGGCAGAAGTTGAAGTCGGGCTGGCCCGCGGTGAAGGGGGCGGAGTCGAGGAGGATGTCGAGGGCATAGCCGGTGTTGCGTCGCTCGATGCTTTTCTTCGGGAATTCTTTCCGGATGGATTGTTGGTTGTCGTAGTTGCTCAGGGTTGTTCTCAGCTGGCGGTATAACTGGCCTTCGAGGTTTTGGGCTTCGCATTTTGCGTGGAAGCTGTCGGGGTCGAGGGTATTGAATGTTACTTCGGAGCCGTCGCTGAGGAGGGCCTTGATCTCCAGGACGTGCTCGCGGGTGCTGCGATAGACGACGGAGTTGGAGCCGCAGGAGTTGTTGCCGACCATGCCGCCGATCATGGCGCGATTGGCGGTGGAGGTTTCGGGGCCGAAGAGGAGGCCGTGGGGTTTGAGGAAGAGGTTCAGGTCGTCGCGGATAACGCCGGGCTGTACGCGCACCCAGCGTTCCTGGGTGTTGAGCTCGATGATCTGGGTAAAATATTTGGATACGTCGACGACGATGCCTTTTCCGACGACCTGGCCGGCGAGGGAAGTGCCGGCGGTGCGGGGGATGAGGGAGGTTTTTTCGTCGCGTGCGAATTGGATCAGTCGTTTGATGTCGTCAATATTTTTGGGCAGGGCTACGGCTTGGGGCTTTTCCCGGTATGCGGATGCGTCGGTTGCATAGAGGGTTCGCATGGTTGTGTCGTCGTAGAGTTCTCCGGCGAATTCACTAGCCAGGGTCTTCAGTTTTTCGCTCATAGGCGCAAAAATATTACATTTGTTGCATGTACCGAATCCTGCTTTGCCTGTTGGCCCTGGGCGCTTGTGTGGCGTCCCCGGCTGTCGCTCAAAAAAATAATAATGGTCTTGTCCCAAAGCCAGCCTTGGTCCGTCTTATAGATCAGTCGCTGCGGCAGTCTGTCAATCAATACAAGGTGATGATGGGGCGGGTGCCGGCGGACCGGCTTCCGAAGACGTATACGGCTGCTACGGACAAGCTGGAGACGAGTGATGCGGGGTGGTGGTGCAGCGGGTTTTATTCGGGTACTTTGTTTTATTTATACGAGTTTTCTCATGATACGGCGCTGCTGCGGGAGGCGAAGGACAGGCTTAAGCTGTTGGAGAAGGAGCAGTTCAACAAGGGGACGCATGATTTGGGTTTTATGATGTATTGCAGCTATGGGAATGGGCTGCGGTTATTGGGGCAGCCGGAGTATAAGGGTATTTTGCTGAATAGCGCCAAGTCGTTGTCTACGCGGTTCAATCCTACGGTCGGGTGTATCAAGAGCTGGGATAGCAAGCCGTGGAGGTATCCGGTCATTATTGATAATATGATGAATTTGGAGCTGTTGTTCTGGGCGACGAAGGAGAGCGGGGATTCGTCCTTTTACAAGATTGCGGTGACGCATGCGAATACGACGCTAAAGAATCACTATCGTCCCGATCATAGCTCGTTTCATGTGATCGATTATGATACGGCGACCGGGGCGGTGCTGGCGAAGAAGACGGCGCAGGGGTATGCGGATTCTTCGGCGTGGGCGCGTGGGCAGAGTTGGGGGCTGTATGGGTATACGGTGATGTACCGGAGCACGCATGATCGGAAGTATTTGGATCAGGCGGTAGATATTGCGCAGTTTATTTTGAACAATCCGAATATGCCGGCGGATAAGATTCCTTATTGGGATTATAATGCGCCGGATATTCCGAGGGCGCTGAGGGATGCGAGCGCGGCTTCGATCCTGGCTTCGGCGCTCATCGAGCTGAGCGGGTATGTGCCGGCGGAGAAGGGGCGGGGGTATTTGGATGGGGCGCAGAAGATATTGGTCGAGCTTTCTTCTAATACATATAAGGCGAGTGTGGGGAGCAATGGCGGGTTTATTTTAAAGCATAGTGTGGGGCATTTGCCGGCGAAGTCGGAGGTGGATGTGCCGCTGACGTATGCCGATTATTATTTTGTCGAGGCGATGATGCGGTATAAGGCGTTGAGCCCGGCTAGATAGGGATGGGGCGGTCTAAGAAATCATAAGCTTTTATGGGGGTGTCGTGGATTTTTTCGCAGCCGGATGCGTAGGCGTCGGCGCTGAGGGTCCAGATCATGATGTCGCGGAAGCGGCCGTGGCGGTCTGTTGCGGCGTTCTTGACGGTGGAGTCGTGGCGGAAGCCGAGCTTCTCGGGGACGTGGTTGCTGCGGACGTTGTCGGAGGCACAGTGGATTTCGATGAGGGAGTGTTTTTCTATTTCGAATCCGGTGCGGACGAGGGCGCAGACGGCTTCGGTGGCGTAGCCTTTGTCGACGTGGTTGACGTTGATCCAGTAGCCGATTTCGCGGGCTTCGGGGCCGACGCGGTTGTGGAGGCCGGTGCCGCCGATGATGGCGGTTTCTGTGGGGTTGAAGATGCCGTAGACGGCGTCCTGGCCGAGGTCGAACTGGCCGCGGAACTTGCGGATAAATTGGGCGAACCAGTCGATGGGCTGGGGTTCGTCCTGGGCCCAGGGGATCCAGGGGCGGAGGTGTTCCATGGATTCGTTGATGGAGGATTGGAGGAGCTCGGCGTCGGTGGGGACGTAGCTGCGGATAAGGAGACGGTCGGTGATGATTTTGTAGGCTTGGGCGAATTTTTCCATTGTGTGTGACTTTGTGGACTGGTGCGGTGGGTTTGGATGTGGGCCGGGCTTGGGCGCGGTGCTGGGCGTTATTTGGGTAAGGCGTCGAGGATATGCTTGACCATGGGATCCATGGCGTTGCTTTCGATCCAGCGGATGACGGCTACGAGGTCGTGTTCGGGGTCGACGTAGATGAGGTTGGCGCCGTTGCCGATGTGGACGAAGGAGGTGGCGGGGGCGTTCGGCATCAGTTTTTTGTCGGTGTTGAGGAACCAGTTCATGTAGCCATAGGTGGGTTGAGCTCCGGTGGGGGTGAGGGACTGTTTCACCCAGGCTTCGGAGATCAGCTGCTTGCCGTTCCAGTTGCCGCGGTGGAGGGTGAGGAGGCCGAAGCGGGCCATGTCGTAGGCGTTGATGAACATGCCGCCGCCCCAGTGGCCGCCTCCGCTGACGGATTGGACGGGGGCGCCGTCGAGCACTATCCAGGAGTTGCGGTAGCCGTTCCACCGCCAGGTGGTGGATGCGCCGATGGGGTCCATGATATAAGTTTTCAGTATTTGGGGGAGGGGTTTGCGCCAGACGCTGGTAGCGGCGAGGGCGAGGGCGTTGACGCGGGCGTCGTTGTATTTGTATACGCTGCCGGGGGCGTTGCGGGGACGGGTGGGCCATTCTTCGGGTTTGCCGGTGGGGCGGTCCGCCCAGTCGGCTTTACCCCAGAGGGTGCCTTCCCAGTCGCTGGTTTGGCGGAGCATAACGTCCCAGGTGAGGGTGCGGTTATGCGGGCTGGTAAAGGGATAGAGCAGCTGGGATTCGTTTGGGCTGAGGGGGTTGAAGACTTCGATCGGGGGAATATAGGGGGCGACGGTGTCGCTGGCGCTATGGATGATGCCCTGGTCGACGGCGAGGCCTATGACGGTGGAGAGAAAGCTTTTGGTGACGCTGTGGGTCATGTCGACTCTGTCGGGGTCGCCCCACTCGGCGACGATATAACCTTTGTAGATGATGAGGCCGGTGGGTTCGCCGCGTTCTTTGAAGGGGCCGACGCCTTGATCGAAGGGCTCGCGGCCGAAGCTTTCGGCTTGGGCGAGGGCCTGGTCGCGGGGGGCGGTGGATTCTTTTTGGCGGGCGAATTGGATGGCTTCTGCGAGTTTTGTCGAGTCGAGGTTTAGGGTGGAGGGAGAGCGGTGCTGCCACTGTCCGGGGGGAGGAAAATAGGGGGCAGCAGCTGCGCTGCTGGCTTTTTTGTTTTGGGCTTGGAGGAAAAATGTGACCAGTAGTGTTGGTAGTAAGATGAGCCTTTTCATTGGCTCAAGTTATTACATTTTCTTCTTTAATCGTTCCAGGTCCAAGTGTTTGTCATAGGTTTTCATGGATCCGGCCAGCTTCACGAGGAGGTTGCGGGCTTTGCCCCAGTCGTCGGATTTAAAGACGGGTGCGTTGAGGTCGACGACCTGGTCGCCGAAGAGGGTGGAGACGTAGACCTGGCGGCTGACGAGCTTATAGTTCTCGGGCATGTTGAAATACCAAACGAGGAAGGTTCGGCCCTGGAGGGTGAGCCATTCGGTTTGGAGGTTGGTGTAGTTTTGTTTGAGTTTCTTTTTATAGTAGCTCAGCTCGTAGTTCATGTAGTTAGTGAGAAGGGTCTTTTCGTCCCTGGTTTTGGGTGAGCGGTCGGCGGGTACGAGCGTGGCCTGGACGATTTGTTTGTCGATGGTGATGAACCCGGGGACGTCGGAGGGTTTGGAGGTTTTGAAGGGGACGTCGATGGTGAAGGAGCGGTCTTTGCCTGCGTAGGCGATGACGGAATGGCTTTTGCCCTGGATGAGGCGGGCGTGTACGTCTTCGGAGGGGTCGGTTTTTTGGCTATAGCTAAATTGGCTAAATCCTGTCAGGAGAACAGTTAAAGTAAAAAAAAATCTCATAGGTGGGTTTTTGGGGTCAAAAATTTGACACTTTTAACGAAAACAATGGTAAAAATCGTATAGTTTCACGGCTTTAATACGTTGTTAATTACATGATGAGAGCCTTTTTGATGGCGGCTTTTGCCGCGACGATGATGCTGCCTGCGATTGCCCAGAAAAAACCGACTCCTACTGATTCTGTTAAACCGGCGAGACCGTCTACTTTTCCGAGCTGGACTCCGCCAAAGCCGGGTCCCAAGCCTTATAAGGAAGTCATAACGGATAAGGCTATTTCTCATTCGGGATTATTTACCGTGCATAAGGTGGATGATAAATGGTATTTTGAAATTGCCGACTCGTTGCTGGGCCGGGAGTTTATGGCCATTACGCGCTTTGGCAAGACGGCGGGCGGGGGTGTTTATGGAGGGGAGCTGGCCAACCAGCAGACCCTGCAGTGGGAGAAGGGGCCCAACAATGTTCTATTCCTGCGGGTCGTGACGCTGGTGAGCATGGCCGATTCTACCAATAAGATCTATAAGGCGGTCAAGAACTCCACTGTCAATCCGATTGCTGCGGCTTTCGATGTGAAGGCTTTTAATAAGGATTCTACCGGTGTCGTTATCGACGTGACTGATTATTTCAGGGGGGATAACATGATCGTCAGTATTCCGCCTATGATCAAGAGCCGGATGAAGCTGGGTGGACTGGCTGGGGACAGGTCGTATATCGTTCATATCAATACTTTCCCGATCAATACGGAGGTGCGCAGTATCAAGACTTTCTCTTCGGGAGGCGGTGGCGCTTCGCCCTTTGGGATTTCGATCAGCTCGCCGACCGAAGCGGCGGGGGCGGTGACGCTGGAGCTGAATACGTCTTTCATCCTGCTGCCGGCCGTTCCGATGTCGAAGCGTTTATTCGACAAGCGTGTGGGCTTTTTCGCCGAGGACTATACCATTTATAGCGATGACCAGCAGAAGAGCGAGAACCAGGAGTTCATAGTCCGCTGGAGGCTGGAGCCCAAGCCGGAGGACCGGGAGAAGTGGCAGCGTGGAGAGCTGGTCGAGCCGAAGAAGCCGATCATTTATTATATCGACCCGGCTACGCCGCGGCAGTGGGTGTCTTATCTGATCCAGGGGGTCAATGACTGGCAGCAGACTTTCGAGCGTGCGGGTTTTAAGAATGCAATCCAGGCGAAGGAATGGCCGGAGGAGGATAGTACGATGAGCCTGGAGGATGCGCGTTATTCGGTGCTGCGGTATTTTGCTTCGGATATCGAGAATGCATATGGCCCGAATGTACACGACCCGAGGAGCGGGGAAATACTGGAGAGTCATATCGGCTGGTATCACAATGTGATGGAGGTATTGCATGACTGGTATATGGTGCAGACGGCGGCGGTGGACCCGAAGGCGAGAAAGATGCATATGGATGATACGTTGATGGGGCAGCTGATCCGGTTTGTTTCTTCGCACGAGGTGGGACATACGCTGGGGCTCCGGCATAATATGGGGAGCAGCAGCACGATACCGGTGGAAAGACTGCGGGACCGGGCCTGGCTGGAAGAGCATGGGCATACGCCTTCGATCATGGATTATGCGCGGTTCAATTACGTCGCGCAGCCGCAGGATAGCATTCCGGAGACGGGGCTTTTCCCGCGGATCGGGGAATATGACCGGTGGGCTATCCATTGGGGTTATGCTTATTCGGGCGCAAGGACGCCGAAGGAGGATGCCAAAATCGTCAACAAGTGGATCATCGATAGCCTGAAGGCCAATCCAAGGTTATGGTTTGGAGGGGAGGGTTATAACCAGGACCCGCGTTCGCAGGCGGAGGACCTGGGGGACAATAGCATGAAGGCCTCGGAGTATGGGATTAAGAACTTGCAGCGTATCGTGCCCAACCTGATCGAGTGGACCAGGGAGGATGGCGATAAATACGATAATCTGACCGATATGTACCGGCAGGTATCGGGGCAGTATAGCCGTTATATGGGACATGTATTGAAAAACGTGGGTGGAGTATGCGAGACTTTCCGGAGCGTAGAGGAGCCGGGGGACGTGTATGAGCCGATGCCGAAGCTGCGGCAGCGGGAGGCGGTTATGTTCCTGAATGCGCAGCTGTTCGAGACGCCGCGCTGGCTTTTAGACAATTCGATCCTGAATAAAATCAGCAGTCCATCCTCGGGTGATCCGGTGGGGTCTATACAGACGGGTGTTTTGAGCAGCCTTCTATCTTCGTCGAGGCTCAATTACCTGTTGCAGGCGGCTAACCGATATGGAGATGCGAAAGTCTATACCGTAGAGAATCTGCTGGACGACACGCGCAAGGGTGTGTGGAAAGAGCTGACGACGCACCGGGCGATCGATGTCTACCGCAGGAATCTACAGAAGGCTTATGTAGAAGCATTGATTGCGATCGTCAATCCGGCTCCGCCGCCGTCGACGGGGATCCCTGGCCTGGTCATTTTCTTTGGACCGAGCACGAAGAATACCGATCTGCCGTCGATCGCCAAAGCGGAGCTTGCCAGTCTGAGGAATCAGCTGCTCGCGGCTGTGCCGGCTACGACAGATAAGTTAAGCCGATATCATCTTCAAGACCTGTCGGAGAGAATCCGGCTGGCTTTGAATCCGAAGGGCTAGGCTGTTTTTGAAGGGGGCTACTTGTTAACAGAGACTTTTAGAGTCATCTTTTGCGCCTTTTTTTGGCTGGGCACCAGCGCGTCGGCGGGGAGGGTAAGCTTAATAAACCTTTTGAGGTGGTCATCATAGTATTTACAGCGGACATTCCCTCTGTTTTCATGGACCTCTTCAACTATTAACTTGATATCCAACAAGCCAGGAAAGGTTACCTCATCACCAACCTTTAAAAAATCATACATAGGCAGAAATTTCAAGGGTGATTGCTGAAATCGTACTTCTCGACCAAGGTAAGAAAGCGTGGGAGAATAACCAACTTTTTCTCCGTGATTACCCGTAGATTGTTTGCAATGGAACCCTTAGTAAAAACACGATGGCTTCGTTTATAACCAACGAAAAAAGTTTCGGGGTGAAAAATGGACTTCGAGGGTTATTTTTGGTGTAAGGGAGTCCACTTAGTGATTTTTTGCGTTTGAATGGCAGGACTTTTGTAACGTTTCAAAAAAAAGGTATGATCGAAATTTTACCCGGCATTCCTCCTAATGTAGCGGGTTTTAAGGCGACGGGTGATGTAACCCGGGATGACTATGAGAAGGTAGTGTTTCCTGAGATACGGCGGCATATCGCCGCTTATGGGCATCTGAACTTTGTGTTTTTTGTCGATACTCCCCTCAAAAATTTTAGTCCGGGCGCCTGGGTCCGGGATATCTGGATGAGTCTGCGTGATCTGGGGCGCTGGCACAAGGTGGCTATCGTCTCGGAGAAGGGCGGGATCCGGGGGTTTACGGATACCATCAGCTTTTTGTTGCCGGGGGAATACAAGGGGTTCCCGGTGCAGCAGCTGGAGGATGCGATTCGGTGGGCGTCGACCGATGAGAATGAGTCGCCTTCGAAAGAAGTTCCTGATTATATCGAGGCGTTGTTGCCGAAGCAGGTGCGGGGGAGCTCGACGCAGACGGCTACGGAGGTAGAGACAAACAGGGAGGAGGATGCGGTGCATATCTTCGACCGGGCGGTGGAGCGTTTATTGGATGTCAATCAATGGACGGATATGTGCGGTTATCTGGCGGCGGGTTTTTGTCTGATGGATGACCGGGGGGAGGAGCTGCAGGGGCATGCGACGGTGGGGGATTTTATACGGATTGATGTTCCCGGGCCGGGGCCGAAGGAGGGGAAGGGGTATGACTGGGTGAAGATCGAAAGGGTTGAGCGGCCGGTGATAGAGGGGGTGGATGGTTCTGGTGGGGCGACGGGAGTGGATGGGCTTTTTTTGATACAGGTTCGGCCTTCGCCGGCTCCATCGGATGGGTCGGATTTTGGCGGGTTTGGGAGTGAGGCTCCGAGCGGGCCGACGGCGCATTTTCTGGAGGATTCGGCTACGAGCACGTTTGTGCTGGAGAGGAAGGGGAAGAGGGTTGCGATGACGGTTTATGGGAGGAATGAGGTGCCGAATACGGCGGGAGTTGCGGGGACGGATAAGGTGCGGAATGCGATCGTGGGGACGCTGGGGGCGATTGGGCTGTCGAAGGTACAGTGGAAGTCCCTTGTGAAGGGGATGTTGGAGAAGGAGTAGTCTTTTTGTTTAGATAGGAAAGCCGCCCCATTCGGGGCGGCTTTTTTTGTGGGCGCGCGTTAGCACGCGGTTATTTGAGGAGTTTCAGGATTTGGTCGCCCTGGCTGGTAAGAATTTTTAGTGTGTAGACGCCGGGGGGGAGATCGCCGATGGACAATTGAGTTGTGTTTGTGAAGTGTTTGACTTCGCGGCCGGATAGGTTGAAGATTCTTATGTCGCGGATGAGGAGGCCTGAGGGGTTGACGAGGTTGACGGTTTCGCGGGCGGGGTTGGGATAGATGGATAGCTGGCCGCCGGCGCCGGTGATGGTGGCGGTTGCGATGGGGGAGTATTCGGAGCGGCCGTCGATGTCGACTTGTTTGAGGCGGTAGTAATTTTTACCGGTGGAGGGGAAGGTATCGGTCCAGGAGTAGTGGATGGGGTTCGATGAATTGCCGGCTCCGGGCACTTTGCCGATAGTGGAATAGTGTGTGCCGTCGGTGCTGCGTTCGATGTTGAAGTAGCTGTTGTTGAATTCCTGGGCGGTGGTCCAGGCGAGTTGGACGCGTTGGTTGTTGTTTGCGACGGCGGTGAAGTCGGTGAGCTTGACGGGAAGGGTGGTGGCGGATGTGATGATGAACTCTTGTAGGGAATAGCCGACGCCGGTGTTGTTTCGGGCGGTGGCGTGCATCCGGACGTATTGGGCGCTTTGGTTGATGTCGACGATGTTATAATTGCTTGTGTTGCCTGTGATGGTGACGGCGGGGGTGTAGGTTATGTCGTCGTTGGAGAGGTCGACCGAGAAGTTAGTCGGGTAGGTGTTTCCGAACCAGTAGAAGGTAGTGCGGCAGATGGGCTGGACGGAGCCGAGATTGACGGTAAGAGATTGTTCGTCGGAGAACGCGCTTGCCCACCGGGTATTTTGGTCGAAGTCGGTAGCGGCTGAGGCGGGGAAGGCACCGGATTCGTCCGTGGTGGAGATGGTGGTGGCGCCCTGTGCGATGTCGCCCGGGTTACAGGAAGGGGCTGGACCGAAAACCTGGATTTCGTATAAGGAATAGCCGAATGCGGGCAGGGCCTTGGTGAGGCAGCGCAGACGGACGAAGCGGTAGGTGCCGCTCAGCGAGATGTTGTTGATGAGGGTACTGTTGGTATTGGTGTAGAAGATCTGGGTCCAGGTAGTGGTGGTGTCGTTGGTGCCGTCGATGGCGTATTCGGTGGCGTAGGCATTCTCCCAGTAAAGGCGTACCTGGCAGAGGTTTTTTGTGGCGCCGAGGTCTACATAAAGATAATCGGTGGCGCTGGGGAAGTCACTGCTCCAGCGGGTGTGGGTGGAGTCGCCGTCGGTTGCCAGGGCTGGGCCGAACGCGGCGTTGTCTCCGTTCTGGATGGAGGAAACGGAGGTGAGGCGGCCCTGGGCGAGGTCGAGCGTGTCGCATTGGGCGGAGGCGGTAATGGCGATTAGTAAAAAAGGGAAAGCAAGCGCATAGTAAAGCACTCTCATAAACTAAGTTTTAGTGGGTTTTTAAATGTTTGCGAGAGTGCTATTTAAAGGGCGATGTAAAATTAGGGTAAATTGTAATATGAAGCATTGGGGTAGCATGTTATTTGCATCGGTTGGATAAAGACTCGTTATGATAAAACAAGATACACTTGCCGGAAAGACTCATTTAAGCGATGGGCAGCGCACTGTTTCTGCCGTCGCTGGGTCCTTGTTGTTATATTTTGTCGCCAAAAAGCATAAGGTGAATAGTTTGTTGTTATTAGGCAGCGGTTATTTGCTGTACCGGGCTATTTCGGGTGAATGTCCGGTGTCTGCGGCGCTGAAAGGCCATGGGCGGGATGGGGGGCATGCGTCCAATGTCAATATCCGGACGCACGTTTTTGTGAATAAGCCGAGGGAGCAGGTTTATGCGTTGTGGCGGAAT
>JAFDYG010000272.1 GCA_018267545.1 Bacteroidota bacterium | reverse complement strand
TATGGCCAGCGATTCACCGGACGATGCGATCTCCTTGCAAAAGCTGGCGTCGACTCTTTCCTCCAACCGCGAGCCGGGCCGGAAGGAAGTGCTGCAGACCCTGCACCAGGCGCTGATGCTGTCGGCCAATACAGCCGCGGCCCGGGGCGCTGCTACCTATTACAACGAATTGAAGAAGGAAAATGCTCTCCTTTATAATACGCATTTGTATCACGAGGGTGCGAGAAGCATCTATCGCATACCAGAGGTGAAGCCGGTGTATACGTCGAGCTCGCCGATGCTGAACGGATACGAAGTGCTGAACCGCTATTTCGACGAGCTGTTTACCCATAATCCGAAGGTGCTGGCTTTTGGCGAGGACCTGGGGAAGATAGGAGACGTCAACCAGGGGTTCGCCGGGTTGCAGGCCAAGCATGGCGTCGAACGGATTTTCGATACGGGCATCCGTGAGCTGACGATCATGGGACAAGGCATCGGGATGGCCTTCCGCGGTCTGCGGCCCATCGCCGAGATACAGTATCTCGATTACCTGCTATACGGTCTTCAGCCCTTGAGCGACGACCTGGCTTCGCTGCAGTATCGCACGGGAGGCAAGCAGACGGCGCCCGTCATCGTGCGTACGCGTGGCCACCGTCTCGAAGGAATCTGGCATAGCGGCTCACCCATGGGGATGATCCTGCATTCGCTCCGGGGGCTGCACGTTTGCGTGCCGCGCAATATGGTACAGGCCGCGGGGATGTATAATACGCTGCTGGAAGGTGTGGACCCGGGGCTGGTGATCGAGAGTCTCAACGGATATCGCTTGAAGGAAAAGCTGCCTGCGAATCTTTTGGAGTTCCGGGTTCCGCTCGGGATACCGGAAGTGGTCCGGGAAGGCGAGGATATCACGATCGTGTCATATGGCTCTACGCTTCGGATAGTTCAGGAGGCGGCCGAACAGCTAGCGGTCCTCGGCATCAGCTGCGAGGTGGTCGACGTCCAGACGCTGCTGCCTTTCGATATTCACCATGGCATCCTGGAGTCGCTGAAGAAGACGAGCCGTTTGCTGATCGTCGATGAGGACGTGCCGGGCGGCGCTGCCGGCTTCATCTTTACGAAGGTGATGGAAGAGCAGGGTGGTTACCGGTGGCTGGATTCGGCTCCGAGGACGATTACGGCGCAGGCGCACCGGCCGGCTTATTC